>NZ_JAXXXI010000035.1:0-406845 GCF_037359455.1 Suilimivivens sp. | reverse complement strand
CAGGAATTGCGGAAAGATATGAGATTTGATGTTCGGTTTTGAAGGTATGAAAACCGAAAAGAGTTAAGCGTTTGCTTGACTCTTTTTCTTTATATTGTAGTTGTTTCAGAAAACTATTTATGTTATAATCAAACATATGGTAAGCATTACCGTAAAATGGTGAGGTGGATGTAAATGGATACAAAGATTCTTTTAGAAAATGGAACGAATGAGTTAGAAGTATTGGAATTTGAACTGGATGGTAATCCATATGGTATTAATGTAGCAAAGATTAAAGAGATTATTCCTTATCAGAGAGTTACACCGGTACCAAATGCGCATCCCAGTATAGAAGGTATCTTTATGCCGAGAGATACGATGATCACAGCAATTGATCTGAAAAACTGTCTTCAGAGAGGTGTATCAAAGGAAGGCGGACTCTTTATTATTACGAGCTTTAATAAGCTGGATATTGCCTTTCATGTAGATCAGGTGAGAGGAATTCACAGAGTTTCCTGGGAAAATATCATTAAGCCAGGTGCTACAGTTTCTTCAGCAGAAGAAAGCATTTCAACAGGTGTTGTGAAGATTGATGACAGACTGATCATTATTCTTGATTTTGAAAAGATAGTTGCAGATATTAATCCTGAAACAGGACTTAAGGTAAGCGAGATCGGTGAGCTTGGTAGTAGACCGAGAAGCGGAGTGCCGATCCTGATTGCAGAAGATTCTATCCTGCTGAATAAGCTGATCGTTGATTCACTGAAAAAGGCAGGCTATGATAATCTGATACATACCTGCGATGGACAGGAAGCATGGGATGTTATCTGCGAATGCAAGAAGAAGGGAACACTGAAGGATCATGTTCAGTGCGTGATCACAGATATTGAAATGCCGATGATGGACGGCCATCGCCTTACGAAGCTGATCAAGAGTGATGATGAAACAAAGGATATTCCAGTTATCATTTTCTCTTCTCTTGTAAATGATGATATGAAGAAAAAAGGCGATGCTCTTGGAGCTGATGCACAGCTATCCAAGCCGGAGATTGGAAATCTTGTTAAAGTCATTGATGAATTAGTTGGTTAATTTTTATACAGGAGCAAAGGAGCCGGATTTAATCCGGCTCTTGTTATGTCAGGGATAGAGGAATGAAAGATAATAGCAGAGAAGAAATACAAAAAATCAGAGAAAATATAAAAGAGGCTGAACTGGTTCTTGTGGGAATTGGTGAAGAATTCGGTTTAAAGGAAGCAGATGGTCGGTTTAAAAAGGAAGAATATGAAGTGAGAATGGCAGCTTATCAGGGACTGCAGAGACTGCTTCGGAATAAGAATTATTTCGTGGTTACGTTATGTACAGATGGAATGATCAGACAGGCTGGATTAAAGGATGAAAGAATAGTTGAACCATGTGGCAGTTACTATCATCTGCAATGCGCCAATAAATGCACAGATACGATTACTGTGCCTGATGAAGATCTGCAGAAAAAGATAAAAGGCATGTTTCAGGGAAGGGAAGAGAAGAAGAATATCGAAAGGGCTCTTCCTGTTTGTGGCCAATGTGGTAAAAAACTGATCTGGAACACGATAGAAACAGAGAATTATGCAGAGGAAGGTTATCTTGAACAGTGGAAGGCTTATACGAAATGGCTGCAGGGAACCGTGAATCATAAGGTCTGTCTACTGGAACTGGGAACTGGCATGAAGTTTCCCACAGTGATCAGGTGGCCTTTTGAGAAGATCACTTATTTTAACAATAAATCTCTCCTGATCAGGGTTCATAGCAGGCTGTTCCAGACAACAGAAGAGATTAAAGACAGAAGTACAGGAATTGAATATAATCCTGTAGAGTTTGTAAAAGAATTGTCTATTGAAGCGTAATATGTTACACTTAAACGAGAATTTTGACGGGGAGAACAGATATGTCAACAGATGAAGAATATTTAGATAATCTGCTTAAAACAATGTCAACAGATGATACGGAAGAGAATAATGATAATAAGATAATGTCTCTGATGAATGAGACTGATCCTATGGAGAACAGGACGGCGCCAATGAGAAAAGAGGTATTTTCGGATATCAGACCGGAGGATGAGATACCGCCTGCAGATAAAAAGGATGATGAAAAGAAGCCTGTTGTTGATGAAAGCTGGAAGGCTGAGCTTGATGAAATGCTGGCTAAAGCGGATAAGGCACAGGAAGGTTTGGAAAGTGTGCCTGAAGAGCCTGTGGAAAAGAAAAAAGAAAAAAAGAAAAGACATTTTCTGTTTGGAAAAAAGGTAAAAGATAAAGACAGCAGAGAACAGGACAGTGCTCAGACAGAACCGGCTGTAATGGTGGATACCGATCAGCGGGATGGAACAGAGGAAGAAAAGATACAGTCAGCGTCGGAAACAAACGATGGATTGACTAATGAAGACAATGACAACAGCACTGACTGGACAAGTCTGCCTGGCAACAATGACGATCAGGAAGGACAGGAAAATGGCGAGCCTTTTGAAGAACCTGACTGGGCTGATGAAATTCCAGAGAAAAATGAGAAAAAGAAAAAAGGGTTCTTTGGGAATTTGCTGGAAACACTGTTCAGAGAAGAACCTGATATAGATATAGAGGAAGAAACAGAGGAAAAGCCAGAGAAGGAAAAAAAAGAAAAGAAAAAGAAAGAGAAGAAAGGAAAAAGCAAGGAAAAAAACAAAGCCACAGAAGCAGAAGGTGGTGAAGAATCAGAGGGTAAGGGAACCGAAGATAAGAAAGCTGAAAAGAAAAGAGAAAAACAGCAGAAAAAGGAAGAAAAGAAACGTAAGAAGGAACAGGAGCCGAAGCAGCCCAGGGTGCTGAACAGAAAATCATTGCTTACCCTGGTTGCTTTTGATGCAACATTGATTTCAGCAGTTTTGCTGCTTGGAATTTTTCTGCCAGATTATATTGACAGAAGAGAAGCCAGAAATGCTTTTTATGATGGTGATTATGTGACTGTTTATCAGAATCTGCATGGAAAAGGCCTTGGGGAGAGCGACACAGTTCTTTATAACAGAGCTGCTGTGGTAGAGAAGCTTCAGAGAAAACTGAATTCTTATCAGATTAATGAGAGAACAGGAAACAGGGCACAGGCGCTTGATGCACTTTTATCCGGGGCTGCTGTATATGATGATATCATGGCGGCTGGAAATGCCTATGGCGCAGAGAATGAACTTGCTATACTTTATCAACAGATTATTGACACGCTTCAAAGTCAGTTCCAGGTTGATGAAGCAGTTGCAAGAGAAGTAAATTCCTATGAAAGCGATGATGATTACAGTGAGGCAGTTTACAGTCTGATCAATAACGGAAAGCTTCCAGAGTCAGAAACAGAAGAAACGGAAGAGACAGGGAATGCGACGGAGCAGCTGCCAGACCTCCTTAAAGAGGAAGAGGATCTGATGGAAAATGTGGACAGTTCTTTTTAAAAAACCATAGATGACAGCAGGAGGATTTGCAGATGACAGCAATCATTGACTATGATGCCGGGAATATCAAAAGTGTGGAAAAAGCATTGCTATTTCTCGGAGAAGATACGGTTGTTACCCGGGATGAAAAGATCATTGAGCAGGCAGACAGGGTGATTTTGCCGGGGGTAGGCGCATTTGGTGATGCCATGGAAAAGCTTCACAGATACGGTCTCGTTGAAGTAATCAGAAAAGTAGTTGATGAAGGGATACCCTTCCTTGGAATATGTCTTGGAATGCAGCTGATGTTTGAAAGAAGCGATGAAAGTGATGGTGTCAATGGCCTTGCACTTCTGGATGGAGAAATCCTGAAGATACCGGATGAACCGGGACTCAAGATTCCGCATATAGGATGGAATTCCCTGACTTATCCGAATCCGGGAAGATTGTTTGCGGGTATTCCAGAAAATTCTTATGTTTATTTTGTACATTCCTATTATCTGAAAGCAAAGGATCAGGGGATCGTGACTGCAGAGGCAGAGTATGGAAGTACCGGAATCCATGCTTCCATTGAAAAGGGGAATCTGTTTGGATGCCAGTTCCATCCGGAGAAGAGTTCCTCTGTTGGACTTACTATACTGAAGAATTTTCTTTCACTGCAGAGGGAGGGCTGACAGAATGCATACAAAACGAATCATTCCCTGTCTGGATGTCAATAACGGACGTGTGGTGAAAGGAACTAATTTTGTAAATTTAAGAGATGCCGGGGATCCGGTAGAGGTAGCCAGAATCTATGATAAGGCAGGCGCAGATGAGCTGGTATTCCTTGATATTACCGCATCCTCTGATGCCAGAAATATTAAAACAGAAATGGTGAGACGTGTGGCTGAAACTGTTTTCATACCCTTTACAGTAGGAGGAGGGATACGGAGTGTGGATGATTTCAGGATGATCCTCCGGGAAGGGGCAGATAAGGTAGCTGTTAATTCGGCGGCAATCATGAATCCGTCACTGATCTGTGAAGCAGCTGAAAAATTTGGAAGCCAGTGTGTTGTTGTGGCGATTGATGCCAAGAGATGTCCGGATGGAAGCTGGCATATTTTTAAAAATGGCGGCAGGATTGATATGGGGATCGATGCTGTTGAATGGGCCATACAGGCAGAAAAGCTTGGCGCAGGAGAGATTCTTCTTACCAGCATGGACTGTGATGGTACCAAGGCTGGCTATGATATTGAACTGACGAGAATGGTAGCGGAAAGTGTATCGATTCCAGTCATTGCTTCTGGCGGTGCGGGAACGATGGAGCATTTTTATGAGGCTCTGACAGAAGGAAGGGCGGAGGCGGCACTGGCAGCTTCTCTGTTCCATTACAAGGAACTGGAAATTGGAGAAGTCAAAAAATATCTGCATGACAAGGGAGTATCTGTTCGATTATGGCAATGATAGATAATGACTGGCTGCCCTGTATTAAACAGGAATTTACCAAGCCGTATTATAAGGAACTTTATACATTCGTGAAGCATGAGTATGATACAAGGATTATTTATCCTCCGGCAGAGGATATCTTTAATGCATTTCATTTTACACCATTAAGTAAAGTGAAGGTCATGATCCTTGGACAGGATCCTTATCATAATGAAAATCAGGCACATGGACTGTCCTTTTCTGTGCTTCCGACACAGAAGGATATTCCACCGTCACTTGTCAACATTTATCAGGAGCTGCACGATGATCTTGGATGTTACATTCCCAATAATGGGTATCTTAAAAAGTGGGCGGATCAGGGAGTACTGCTTTTGAACACGGTACTGACTGTGCGGGCGCATCAGGCAAATTCCCATCAGGGAAAGGGCTGGGAACAGTTTACTGACGCTGTGATTGAGGCCGTCAATGCACAGGACAGACCAATTGTATATCTGCTTTGGGGAAGACCGGCACAGAGTAAGATACCAATGCTGACAAACAGCAAGCATCTGATTTTAAAGGCACCTCATCCAAGTCCATTATCTGCATACAGAGGTTTTTTTGGATGCAGGCATTTCAGCCAGGCTAATGCATTTCTTGAAAAGAACGGAATTGAACCGATTGACTGGCAAATAGAAAATATCTGACACGGGACAGCTTACGGAAGGAGAAGACTAAAGTAACATGAAAAAAGCACCATTTATTACAAAACAACAGGCAGAGGAGATTTCAAAGAAATATCCCACACCGTTTTATCTCTATGATGAAAAGGGAATCCGTGAGAATGCCAGAGCCGTTCAGGAGGCTTTTTCATGGAATAAAGGTTTCAAAGAGTATTTTGCAGTAAAGGCAACACCAAATCCGGCATTGATCCAGATCCTGAGGGAGTATGGCTGTGGCTGTGACTGTTCCTCCCTGACGGAGCTGATGCTCAGTAAAGCAATGGGACTGCCAGGAAGCGATATCATGTTTTCATCAAATGATACTCCGGCGGAAGAATATGCTTATGCAGATAAAATTGGAGCTATTATCAATCTGGATGATATCACGCATATTGAGTTTGTAGAAGAAATTCTTGGAAAGCTGCCGGAAACCATGAGCTGCCGGTACAATCCGGGTGGGGTATTTAAGATGAGCAACGGTATCATGGATAACCCGGGAGATGCAAAGTATGGATTTACCACAGAGCAGATGTTTGAAGGCTTCCGTATCCTGAAGGAAAAGGGAGTAAAGCACTTTGGCATCCATGCATTTCTTGCAAGCAACACAGTGACCAATGAATATTACCCACAGCTTGCAGGCGAACTTTTTGAGCTTGCTGTAAAGCTGGAAAAGGAAACCGGAGCAGACATCCAGTTTATCAATCTTTCCGGAGGTGTAGGGATTCCCTACAGACCGGAGCAGATGCCTAATGATATCCGGGTGATTGGGGAAGGTGTCAGAAAAGTCTATGAAGAGATCCTTACTCCGGCTGGTATGGGAGATGTGGCAATTTATACTGAGATGGGGCGTTTTATGATGGGACCTTATGGACAGGTTGTGACGAAGGCAATCCATGAGAAGCATACCCATAAGGAATATATTGGTGTAGATGCCTGTGCAGTTAACCTGATGCGTCCCGCCATGTATGGTGCCTATCATCATATCACGGTTCTTGGCAAGGAAGATGAGCCCTGCGATCATATGTATGATGTAACAGGCTCTCTTTGTGAAAACAATGATAAGTTTGCAATAGACAGAATGCTTCCGAAGATTGATATGGGAGATTATCTGGTATTACATGACGCAGGTGCACATGGTTATGCCATGGGATATAATTACAATGGCAAGCTGAAATGCGCGGAGCTTCTTTTAAGGGAAAATGGTGATGTGACCATGATCCGCAGGGCAGAAACACCCAGGGATTATTTTGCAACGCTGGATGTCCTTCCTGTATATGAAAAAATCGATTTCGATGTGACAGAGCAGGGAATCAGGCAATAATTTTAACCTTGTAAATAGCAGCCGGATATGTTAATATAATATTCGGCTGTGAATACAGGTATTTATTTAATTGCCGGCATGTCGGAATGGCAGACGAGGCAGACTCAAAATCTGTTGTGGGCAACCACGTGTGGGTTCAAGTCCCACTGCCGGCACGAATCAGGATTTCTGACTGACCATCAGAAGTCCTTTTTTTATCAGATCTGAGAGGAAAGGAAGGTAAAAGGTTATGATCTGCAAAGAAATAGAAAAAATGATCCCTTCTTTTCTGGAGGATGATCTGGATACGGACGATCTGCGGGAGTTCATGGAACATGTGGAGAGGTGTAATGACTGCATGGAAGAGCTTTCTATCCAGTTCCTGGTAACAGAAGGCATGGCAAGACTGGAATCAGGAAGTGTTTTTGATCTGCAGAATGAACTGCTTGAAAGACTGGAGAATGCGGAGCATACGTTAAAGCTCCGTGAAAATATGAAATGGCTGCTTTTTGTGCTTCAGGGATTTGTCGCAGTAGAGCTCATAGCATTATTATTGTTATTTATCGTATTGTATTAGAAAAGGGCTGAGGAATTGATGGAAAAACTTGTTTTAATTGATGGACACAGCATATTGAACAGAGCCTTTTATGGCGTTCCGGATCTGACAAACAGCAGTGGACTGCATACTAATGCAATCTATGGCTTTCTGAACATCCTGTTTAAGATACTGGAGGAAGAGAAGCCGGATTATCTGACAGTGGCATTTGATGTTCATGCGCCTACTTTCAGGCACGAGATCTATAAGGAATATAAGGGAACCAGAAAACCCATGCCGGAGGAACTGAGGGAACAGGTGCCGGTAATGAAGGAAGTCCTTTCTGCCATGGGAATCGCGACTGTAGAGAAGACGGGACTTGAGGCTGATGATATCCTGGGAACACTGGCAAAAAAATCAGAAAAACAGGGTATGGCTGTGTCGCTGGTATCCGGTGACAGGGATCTTTTGCAGATTGCAACAGACGGGATCAAGGTCAGGATACCGAAGACCAAAGGCGGAAAGACGGAGATTGAAGATTATTATACGTCTGATGTAGTGGCACGTTATCAGGTAACACCTACAGAATTTATAGACCTGAAAGCATTAATGGGAGATACTGCAGATAATATCCCAGGTGTGCCTAAGGTTGGTGAAAAGACGGCTACAGAGCTGATCAGAACGTATCATTCGGTAGAAAATCTGTATGACCATATCGACGAGATTACGAAAAAAGCAGTTAAGGAATCACTGATCAACAACAGAAAACTGGCAGATTTAAGCAAGGATCTTGCAACGATCCGGACGGATAGTGATGTAGAGCTTGATAAGGACAAGGCAAGAATTCATAATTTTTATACAGAGGATGCCTATAAAATTTTAAAGAAACTGGAGTTTAAAAACCTGCTTTCCAGGTTTGAAAAAAAGGTTTCCCATGATGAGATCACAGAAAAATTCCATACAGTAACTGATCTGGCAGAGGCAGAAAACCTGTTTGAAAAAGCCGGAAAGGAAGAAGCAACCGGTTTGTATCTTCTTCTTGATGAAAAAAGGAGCCTGCTTGCAGTCTGCCTGTCTTTTCCGGATGGAGAGACATTCTTCTGCAGGAGAGAAGGATTTCTGACAGAGGATTACCTTGCAGATAAGCTCAGAAAGCTGTCAGAGACAGGAAAAATAGTATGTGCCAACATTAAGGAATATTATGATTTCCTGCAGACAGATAATACAGATCACTATTTTGATATCATCCTGGCAGCATATCTGTTAAATCCGTTAAAAAATGATTATACGATCCAGGACGTAGCTAATGAACATCTTGGACTGATGCTGCAGGAAAAGACAGAGATGTTTGGAAAGAAAAGCCTTTCAGCAGCTTACGCGGAGATGGAAGAGGAAGTGATTTCATATATCAGCTTTCTTGTCTATGCCTGCGTTAAAGCTGCGCCAGTTCTGAAAAAAAAGCTGGAAGAGACAGGAATGGACAGGCTGATGAAAGAGATTGAGATGCCGCTGACCTGTGTTCTTTATGATATGGAGAAGGAAGGCATCCGTGTCAATCCTGAAAAGCTGAAAGTGTACGGAGATACACTGGCAGGCAGGATAAAGGAGCTGGAACAGGAAATCTATCGGAAGGCAGGATGCGAATTCAATATCAATTCACCAAAGCAGCTTGGAGAAATCCTGTTTGAAAGGATGAAGCTGCCGGGCGGAAAAAAGACGAAGACGGGTTATTCCACAGCAGCAGATGTTCTTGAAAAGCTTTCAGGCGAAGCTCCGGTAGTAGCTGATATTCTGGAGTACAGAGGACTTACAAAGCTGAAGAGTACCTATGCGGATGGACTGGCGGTCTATATCGGAGAAGAAGACAGGATCCATTCTACCTTTAATCAGACGATCACCGCTACCGGAAGGATCAGTTCTACAGAACCAAATCTGCAGAACATACCAATGAGAATGGAGCTCGGAAGACAGATACGTAAGGTATTTATTCCAAGGGATGGATATCTTTTTACAGATGCGGATTATTCCCAGATCGAGCTGCGCGTACTGGCACATATGTCCGGAGATAGGCAGCTGATAGAAGCTTATAGAACAGATGCAGATATTCACAGGATCACAGCGTCAAAGGTGTTCCATACTCCGTTTGAGGAAGTGACAGATCTGCAGAGAAGAAATGCAAAGGCAGTCAATTTTGGTATCGTGTATGGGATCAGCTCTTTTGGCTTAAGTCAGGATCTGAGTATTTCCAGAAAGGAAGCAACGGAATACATTGAACAGTATTTTGCAACCTATCCGGGAATCAAGGCGTTTCTTGACGGAGCGGTGGCTCATGCAAAGGAAAACGGATATGTGACAACCATGTATGGAAGGAGACGTCCGGTGCCGGAGCTTTCCTCCAGCAACTTTATGCAGCGTTCTTTTGGAGAAAGAGTTGCCATGAATTCCCCAATCCAGGGGACAGCAGCCGATATCATAAAGATTGCCATGATCCGGGTGTATCAGAGACTGAAGGATGAAAAGCTTTCGTCAAAGCTGATACTGCAGGTTCATGATGAACTTCTGATAGAAACAAAGGAAGAAGAAAAGGACAAGGTCAGGGAGATCCTGGAAGAAGAGATGAAAGGCGCAGCAAAGCTTGCTGTAGAGCTGGAGATCGATCTTCATACAGGCTATGACTGGTATGAGGCGAAATAAATGAAAGTAATTGGAATTACGGGGGGCGTAGGTGCCGGGAAAAGTGAGATCCTTTCTTACATCAGAGAGCGTTATAACTGCCGTATCCTCCTGGCAGATGAGGCTGCCCACAAGGTAAAGGAAAAAGGACAGCCCTGCTATGAAAAGCTGGTAGCACTTCTGTCAGATGAGATCCTGGATGAAACTGGAAATATCAACAAAGTAAAAATGGCAGAGAAGATTTTTTCAAGCAGGGAACTTCTTACTAAGGTCAACGGGATCATCCATCCGGCGGTAAAGAAACTGATCCTTTCTGCAATCCAGGAGGAAAGAAAAAGTAAGATACATGATTTCTTCTTTATAGAAGCTGCGCTTCTGATCGAAGAAGGATATTTGGACTATGTGGATGAAATGTGGTATATTTATGCAAGAGAAGAGGTCAGAAGAAAGCGTCTGAAGGAATCCAGAGGATATTCTGATGAAAAAATAGATTCGATCATGAACAGCCAGTTGAAGGAAACTGATTTTCGGAGGTACTGCAGCGTGGTGATCGATAACAGTGACAGCCTTACAGAGAGCAGACGTCAGATTGATGAGAAATTGGGGGAATATCTGTGACAGAAAAGAACAGTTATATGGGACAGCTTGTTTTTGGACTGGATATTGGGACAAGAAGCATAGTAGGAACTGTAGGATACAAGGAAGACAATCGTTTCGTTGTCGTGGCGCAGAGAGTCAGGGAACATGAGACAAGAGCCATGCTGGATGGACAGATCCATGACATAGGCAAGGTAAGTGAAACGATCAGACAGGTAAAGGAAGAGCTGGAAGAGGCGATAGGACGGAAGCTGACAGATGTCTGCATCGCAGCGGCAGGCCGTGTGCTACGGACGGTGAACAGTCATGTGGAGTATCCCTTCGGCTCGGATAAGGAAATCGTAAGTGAAGATATTTATGCCCTGACTTCCTCAGCGGTGGAAAAAGCCTATGAAGAATTCCTGAAACAGCAGACAGAGGAAGATATGAAGTTCTACTGTGTAGGATATTCTGTAGTGCGGTTTTATTTAAATGGTTATCCAATGGGAAACCTGGAGGGGCATAAGGCAAGGACGATAGGAGTTGACCTGATCGCAACCTTCCTGCCGGAGGATGTTGTAGATGGTCTTTACCGGGCAGTGGAGCTTGCAGGCTTAGAGGTGGCTAATATGACGCTGGAGCCTATAGCAGCGATCCAGGTAGCAATCCCGGAACGTTTCCGCATGCTGAATATAGCACTGATCGATGTGGGAGCAGGAACCAGTGATATTTCCATTACCAACGATGGCTGTATCATTGCCTATGGCATGATCCCTATTGCGGGAGATGCCCTGACCGAAGTGATCGCAAGGCATTGTCTTGTGGATTTTGCGACAGCAGAAAAGATTAAAAGGCAGGCAGGGGAAGCCGAAGAGATCACATATGAAGATATTATGTTCCTGCCACAGAAGATTAAAAGCAAAGAAGTACTTTCAGTGACAGCACCGGTTGTGGAAGATATGGCCAGGCAGGTGGCAGATAAGATCAAAGAGCTGAATGGTGGAAAAAGCGTAAGTGCAGTATTTGTAGTTGGAGGAGGCGGAAAGCTTCCGGGTTATACAGAAGCTGTTGCAAGAGATCTGGATATTGTTCCGGAACGTGTGGCACTCAGAGGTGAAGAAGTGATGCAGCAGATCGTCTTTGAAGAGGATACTGCCAAGGACAGTCTGCTTGTAACGCCGATCGGAATCTGCCTGAATTTTTATGAGCAGAACAATAACTTTATTTTTGTAAGCTTTAATGACCGCAAGGTGAAGATTTATGATAACAACAGGCTGACAGTGGCAGATGCGGCCATGCAGGCAGGATTTCCAAATGATGGTCTGTTTCCGGGAAGGGGAAAGGCACTTCAATTTACTGTCAATGGGAAACAGCGCATAGTCAGAGGAGAAGTGGGAGAAGCCGCTGTTATCACCGTTAATGGACAACCGGCAGATATTGCCACACCGATCCATGAAAATGATATTATCCGTGTGGAGCATTCTACGGCAGGAAAACGGGCAGAGGTGCAGCTTTCAGAACTTGCGGATAAAGAAGAGAAACTGTTTTTACAGGTTAATGGAAGCAAAGTAGAATTACCAAGACTGATCTTAGTAAATGAAGCTTTTACAACACCGGATTATTCTGTAGCAGAAGGGGATATGGTAGAAATCCTGAATTATTATCCGTTGCAGAAACTGCTGCAGTATATGGATCTTGCTGCGGATGGCATGAGTAATATTTATGTTAATCATGAACTGGCAGATGGAGATACAAAGGTATATGAGAATTTTACAGTAGAGATTACAGAAGCAAATTTAAAGAGCGAGAGTGATATCAGGGAAGACACTGCAGATAATGAGAATAAAACAGCGACTATTGTAGTGCTTGTAAACAGACAGCCTGTGAAGCTTTCGGGAAAGGACAGTTATATTTATGTAGATGTATTTGATCAGATCGATTTTGACAGGTCCATACAGAAAGGAAAGTCGATCATAACAAAGCTGAATGGAAGACCGGCCCAGTATATGGAGCCTATCCATGATGGCGATGCAATCGAAATATACTGGCAGGAGAATTAAAATATGAGACTTTGCAGCATTGCCAGCGGAAGCAGCGGTAATTGTATTTATATAGGCTCTGATTCCACACATATTCTGGTGGATGTCGGGATCAGTGGAAAAAGGACGGAAGCGGGACTTAAGGAGCTGGAGCTCTCTATGAGGGATATTGATGGAATTTTTATCACCCACGAGCATACAGACCATATTGCCGGACTTGGTGTTCTTTCAAGAAAATATGAGGTTCCGATTTATGCCACAAGAGGGACGATAGAAGCCATTCAGAAAACATCAAGTGTTGGAAAGATCCCGGAAGATCTGTTTCATACAGTTTTCCCGGATGAAAAATTGATGATCAAGGATATATGCTGCAATCCCATGCGGATTTCCCATGATGCGGCAGATCCTGTGGCTTACCGGTTTGCTCATGGAAGGAAAAAGGCTGCGATCGTAACAGACCTTGGCAATTACAATGATTATACAGTAGAATCCCTGAAGGGGATGGATGCTCTTTTGCTGGAGGCAAACCATGATATCAATATGCTTCAGGTTGGACCGTATCCTTATTATCTGAAACAGAGGATACTGGGAGATAAAGGGCACCTTTCCAATGAGCGGGCAGGACAGCTTTTGACAAGACTGATCCATGATGATCTGCAGGCGGTACTTCTTGGACATCTGAGCAAGGAAAATAATATGCCGGAGCTTGCCTATGAAGCAGTAAGGGTGGAGATGACCATGGCAGATGAGGGTATTGCTGTCAGGGATCTGCCCATGCAGGTTGCAAGAAGAAATGAAGTCACACCGGTAATACATATTGCATAGTAAAGTATTTTACACTATACTGACAAAAAAGCACTGGAGGAAAATTATGAAAAACACAATTATCACCGTAGTTGGAAAAGACACTGTAGGAATCATTGCCAGGGTATGCACTTATCTGGCAGAAAATCAGATCAATATTGAAGATATTTCCCAGACGATCGTACAGGGATATTTCAATATGATGATGATCGTAGATACCAGTGCATCAGAGAAGCATTTCGGAACCATTGCTGAGGATCTGCACAGATTAGGAGAAGAGATAGGTGTTGAGATCAAGGCACAGAAGGAAGAAATTTTTGATAAAATGCATAGAATCTAGGAGATAAAAGATCATGATTAATTTACGTGAGGTCGTTGAGACCAATGAAATGATTTCCAAGGAAAATCTGGATGTCCGAACCATCACTCTTGGCATCAGTCTTCTTGACTGTATTGATTCTGATCTGAAAAGACTGAATGAAAAGATTTATCAGAAAATCTATGAGGCATCTAAGGATCTGGTGGAAACCGGTGAGAAGATCGCAAGAGATTTTGGTATTCCTATTGTAAATAAGAGAATTTCGGTAACTCCTATTGCACTGATCGGAGGAGCAGCCTGCAAGTCAGAAGAAGATTTTGTTGCGATTGCAAAGACTCTTGACAAGGTAGCCCATGAGGTTGGTGTAAACTTTATCGGTGGTTATTCTGCACTTGTATGTAAGGGAATGACAACGGCAGATGAGCTGCTGATCCGTTCGATCCCGAAGGCACTTTCTGTGACAGAAAGAGTATGCAGCTCTATCAATCTTGGATCCACAAGGACAGGCATCAATATGGATGCTGTAAAGCTGATGGGGGAGATCGTAAAGGAAACAGCCGAGTATACAAAGGACAATGATTCTCTCGGATGTGCCAAGCTGGTAGTGTTCTGCAATGCACCTGATGATAATCCTTTTATGGCAGGAGCGTTCCACGGGGTAACAGAAGCTGACAAGATCATCAATGTCGGTGTCAGCGGTCCGGGCGTTGTAAAGACAGCTTTAAGCAAGGTGCGTGGAGAAAACTTTGAGGTTCTTTGTGAGACGATCAAGAAGACAGCATTTAAGGTAACGAGAGTGGGACAGCTGGTTGCGCAGGAAGCGTCCAGAAGACTTGGAGTTCCCTTTGGTATCGTGGATCTTTCACTGGCGCCTACACCGGCAATCGGTGACAGTGTGGCAGATATTCTTTGTGAGATCGGTCTTGAATATGCAGGCGCACCGGGAACCACAGCAGCACTTGCACTTCTGAATGACCAGGTAAAGAAGGGTGGCGTGATGGCATCTTCCTATGTAGGGGGCTTGAGCGGAGCATTTATCCCGGTCAGTGAAGATCAGGGAATGATCAATGCGGTTGAAGCCGGGGCACTTACCCTGGAAAAGCTGGAGGCCATGACATGTGTATGTTCTGTTGGTCTTGATATGGTGGTTGTGCCGGGAGATACTTCTGCAGCAACACTATCCGGTATGATCGCAGATGAAATGGCGATCGGTATGGTCAATCAGAAAACAACGGCAGTCCGTGTGATCCCTGCCATCGGCAAGAAGGTAGGAGACAGAGTGGAGTTTGGAGGACTTCTCGGTCATGCCCCTGTTATGGCGATAAATCCCTATTCCTGTGAAGCCTTTGTAAACCGTGGAGGAAGGATTCCGGCACCGATCCATAGTTTTAAAAACTAAGGAAAAATTAAGACAGAAAAGATTGTTTAGCCTCATATACTATGCTATAGTTTTAACAGATAAAATGAAGCATGTATATGAGGTATTTTTATGAAAAAATTTATGACAAAAGAAGGAAAGAGAATTCTGGCATTTCTGTGTGCAGGCCTGATGGTGGCTTCTCTTGCGGGCTGTGGTAAGAATAAGACACAGACAGATTCTGCACAGAAGGAATTTTACTATGTACCGACGTATAAGGACTTTAAAGCTGATGCCGAATATTTTTCGGCGATCCTCCAGAATGGAGATAAACTCCTGATGGTAGGAAATAAGTGGGATCAGGCTGTTGAAACGAGCAGCAATGCTTTGTTCCAGTATGATTTTTCAACAGAAGAGCTGCAGGAAAGATACCTGGATCTGCCGGAAAATGCATCTGTGCGGCAGAGCTTCCTGAATGAAGAAGGAAATCTGATAGCTGTTGTGGACTGGTATGAAGGCTCGCAGACTACAGCTGACGGTGATGAAGCAGTTGGTTTGGTAGATACTGAGGAAGCGGTTCTGCCAGATGAACCTATAGATCCCGGATTTACTGAAGGATCTGAAGCAGAGTATACTTATCATACAGATCTTTATGTACTTTCCACAGAGGATGGATCTGTGATCAGCACAGAAAATTTTGATGTGCTGGATGAAAACAGTTATATTCAGTATATGCTGACAGATGGAGAAGGTCTGATCTATCTGATAACAGACCAGTCGATCGAAGTGATCAGTACACAGGGAGAGAAGAAAACCAGTATCGATCTTTCAGGTAACTGGGTCAACAGTGCATTTACAGCAGGCGGAAAGATATATGTCTGCATGTGGGGTGGCGAAGGCTTTGAAATCTATCCGGTTGACAGCACGATAAAGACAATTGGAAGTCCCATAAAGAGTGATTCTCTGAATAAAAATTACGGACTTAATTTTTATGAAAATGATGGTACACAGGTGCTGGTAAGTGATGGAACTACGGTATATTCCTATGATCCTGCAGAAGATAAATCGGAAGCACTGTTTGACTGGCTTGACGCGGATATCAATTCAGATGATGTACAGGATATCGGGAAACTGTCAGATGGCAGATATTATGTGTTGACACGGGCTTATTCCGGTGATTCTTCTTATGATGCCAGCTATTCACTGGTACTTCTCACGAAGACCCCTGCTTCTGAGGTACAGCAGAAGGAGGAGATCACTGTTGGCGCACTGTATATCAATCAGGATCTTCGAAAAAATATCATTGATTTTAATAAGAGCAGTAATAAATATCACATTACAGTGAAATCCTATAATACAGATGATTATACGACAGGCGTGACTCAGTTCAATAATGATATTGTAAGCGGAACAGGTCCGGATATCATAGATATTACCAACATTGATTATAACCAGTATGCCAGCATGGGTGTATTTGAGGATCTTTATCCATATATGGACAAAGCCGGGATAAATCGTTCTGATTATCTTGAAAACGTATTTAAGGCTTACGAAATAGATGGAAAACTTTATGCGGTCATTCCACAGTTTGTGATCAGCACGACCATGGTAAAAGCAAGTAAGCTCAGCAGTCCGGGATGGACCTTAAGCGAAATGCTGGATTTTGTAGAGCAGAATAATGTGGAGAATATCTTTGATTATGGAAGCAGGTCAATGGTGTTCTATTACTGCATATATAATAATATGAATGAATTCATGAACTGGGAGACTGGAGAAAGCTCTTTTGATGGGGAAGATTTTGCCAGAGTACTGGAGTTTGCAGCAAAATTCCCGGATGATGAGGACATCAATTATTCTACTGAGGGTGATGGCATCAGTGCAAAGATCCGTGGAGATAAGGTGCTTCTGATGCAGACCTCCTTTGATTCTGTGCAGGAATATCAGATGTATAATGGTTTGTTTGGAGAAAAGGTAAACTTTATCGGATATCCTGATGTGGACAGAAAGGGAAATATGATCACCAGTACCAGTGGCAGTGTGGCCATCAACGCATCCTCAAAGCATAAAGATGGTGCATGGGCATTTGTGAGCACACTGCTTTCTGATGAATATCAGGAGGGACTGGTAGCTGAGAACAGTATGTCTTATGGATTCCCGGTAAAGCGGTCTGCACTGGAAAAGCAGTTTGCAAAGGACATGGAAAAGGAATATACGACCGATGCCAATGGCAACCAGGTAGAACAGATGAAGACGAGCTGGGGGTATGATGACTATGAAATAGATATTTATGCAGCAACCCAGGAAGAGATTGATGCAGTCAGGACTATTATTGAGTCGGCAGAGAAAGCATCCACATCTGTAAATGAGGAACTGATCAACATTATTACAGAAGAAACCGGTGCCTTCTTCAAGGGACAGAAGTCAGCGAAGGAAACAGCTGATATTATCCAGAACCGGGTTCAGATCTATATGAAGGAGCATAGCTAAATGCTGCACGGGCAGAAGGCAGAAAATAAGTCAAAAAAGAAGCATAATAAGCTGACACAGAGGGCAAGGCATGGCACACTGATCAGCTGGGGGTATCTTTCCCCCAGCCTGACCGGTGTATTGCTGTTTTTTGTATTACCCTTTTTTGTTGTCATTTATTATTCCATGGTGGACAATCCTATTAATCATGAGTTTGTATTTCTGGATAATTTCGTAAAAGTGGCAACCAACAAGGCATTTCAGCAGGCAGCAGCCAATACCATGAAATTTTCTCTGGTAGCAGTGCCGCTTGCTGTAATCCTTTCCCTGCTCCTTGCCATGATGCTGGACTTTAAGATTCCTTTCAGGAGCCAGTTCAGGACTTTTTTCTTAAGTCCCATGATGGTGCCTGTGGCATCGGTTATCCTGATCTGGCAGGTGCTGTTTCATTATAACGGCATTGCCAACGACTTTATTGGGCTGTTTGGAGCAGACAAGATAGACTGGCTGAAATCTTCCCATGCGCAGGTGGTTATCGTCATCCTGTTTCTTTGGAAAAATCTTGGCTATAATATGATCCTGTTTATGGCAGCTCTTTCCAGTATCCCTAAGGATATCCTGGAGGTAGCAGTGCTGGAGAGTGCCACGCAAAGGCAGATATTCTGGTATATCAAGATACGGTATCTGTCTTCCACGATTTTATTTGTAACGATTATGTCCCTGATAAATTCCTTCAAGGTTTTCAGGGAAATCTATCTGCTGACAGGAAACTATCCTTATGACACGATTTATATGATGCAGCATTTTATGAACAATGCGTTCAGCCAGCTTGATTATCAGAAGCTGTCGGCTGCAGCAATATTGATGTCAATTGTCATGGTTATTATCATAGGAGTATTGTTTCTGACGGAAAATTATTTTGGAAAGGATGTGGAGGGCTGATGAATAGTAACAGACACTCATCCAGAGTATGGAATCCGGCAGAAAGAAGAGCCAGAAGGAACAACAGAAAAAAGCGGAGGAGACTGATCGTCAAGACAGCGCTGATCACCATGTTTGCTGCCTGCTTCGCTGTTCTTTTCCTGATGCCGATCGTATTGACAGTGACCAATTCCTTTATGTCTGCTTCTGAGATATCAGCCAATTATGGACAGGTCTTTGCCACATCGGATACAGGAGGTAAAACCTATATAGCCAGCAAGGTAAACCTGAAATTTATTCCGGATATGGTATCCTTCAGCCAGTATATCACAGTGCTGTTCAAGAGTCCGGAATATCTGTTCAAGTTTTGGAATTCAGTGATTCTTGTAGTACCGATCGTGATCTTCCAGCTGCTGGTAGCAGCAGGAGCCTCCTATGGATTTGCCAGATACAGAGGCAGGCTGAAGGAAATCATTTTTTTTGTTTATATTATCCTGATGCTGATGCCGTATCAGGTAACGCTGGTACCAAACTATCTGGTCAGTGAATGGCTGAATATACTGGATACCAGGTGGGCTATCTGGCTGCCGGGTATTTTTTCTCCCTTTGCGGTATTCCTTCTGACCAAGTATATGAGAAGGATCCCGGAATCGGTGATGGAGGCAGCGCAGATCGACGGAGCAGGAGAATGGCAGATTTTTAAAAGCATATGTATGCCTCTCTGTAAAGGATCGCTGTGCTCGGTAGCAATCCTGATCTTTATTGATTATTGGAATATGGTAGAGCAGCCGCTGATCCTTCTGTCGGATACAGAAATGCACCCGCTGTCCGTATTCCTGTCGAAGATCAATGAGGGAGAAGTAGGACTGGCCTTTGCTGTTGCAACGATTTATATGGTACCGCCAATCCTGGTATTTCTGTATGGTGAAGATTATCTTGTAGAGGGAATCACTTATCAGGGTGGAATTAAGGGATAATAAATAATATTTCAGATAGATGCCGTTTAATGCGGCAGAATGTGAGGATAAAATGGACGAAAAAACAGCTTCCAAACGAAGAGACTGGGTGAAGAATGCCGCGATCATTTTTCTCGCGGTAATGCTTGTACTTACCTTTTTTTCTAATACGATCATGAATTATTCACTGCCGGAGGTCGCTACCCAGTATGTACAGAGAGGGACTATCACAGCCAAGGTACGTGGAACCGGTACGGTAGAAGCCACAGATCCCTATAATGTAATGGTCAAGGAGTCCCGTGTCATCAGCAGTGTAGCGGTAAAACAGGGAGATACGGTAGAGAAGGATCAGGTCATTTATTATCTGGAGGATGCAGAGAGTGATGAGCTGAAAAAAGCAGAGGATGAGCTGGAGGATCTGGAGCTTGCTTATATGAAGGGACTTTTTGGAGGAACGATTTCTCCGGAGATCATCAATAAGGTGGCAAGCGGCAGGACGGATACCTTTGCAACCTATCAGGCAAAGGTGACAGATATGGTAAATCGTCTGGAGGCGGCCAAGGCAAGGGTGGATGAGTGCCAGAAAAATGTGGATGCACTTACGCTTCAGAGCACCAAGGACACCAACAATGCCACGGTCAATACCAAGCCGGATGAATTGAACCGGGATCAGGCAACCACCGATCTGGCAAGTGCACAGGAACGCTTTGAAAGGGATAAGGCAGAGACAATTGCAGAGCTGAATGCACAGATCTCAGAGCTGACATCCCAGATTTCAGATTTAGAAAAACTGATTTCAAATGCACAGTCATCAGCAGGAGGAGCAGCTGGAACGAATCCAAACCCGAGTGCGTCACCAACAGTTGCACCAAATTCTTATAATGCACAGAAAGCAACGGCTGTAGGAAATTTATATGATAAGATGAAACTCATTTTCGATGCTGCAGCTCTAGATAAAGACATTGATACATCAAAAATAATACCTGGTGACAGAAAAGTTGATACATTTGAGAATGTTCAAACAACATTATCAACAACAAAAACAGCATTTAATCAGCTCCAGACAGCTATATATAATGCTACAGGAAATAAAGCAGAAAGTTATACCACTTTATTTGCAGATTATAATGCAGCGTTGATTAATGTTGAAAATATTGAAAAAAACAGTTCGGATTTAAATAATTACACAAATAATCAGGCAACCCTAGCCGATAAGAAAGCAAAGCTTGCGAAGCTTCAGCAGAAGCTTGCAGAAGTCCAGGCGATCACAGCCTCCTCAGATGGCGGTGTCCAGGATGCACAGAACCGTTTAAATCAGGCAAACCGGAATATCTCTGAGATCACGGCTGCCAACAGTCAGGCAAGCGTTGCGTGGCAGAATAGGCTGGCAGATGCCAATGCGGCTTTGAAGGCGGCGCAGGCGGTTTATGATCTGTTAAAGCAGGAACAGACCGAGCTTGCGGCAGATATTAATGCAGAACTGGATCTGTCCAAGGCAAGTAAGGATATTCAGGAGAAAAAGGATGAAATTGCGAAACTGAAGGAGAAGTCAGAGGGCAGTGCCATTGTAGCACCGGTAGCCGGTACGATTTCAAATCTTGCCTATGTGGCAGGAGAGACGACAAAGCCGGAGGAGGCTGCAGCGGTTATACAGGTAGACGGTAAGGGCTATACGGTAAGCTTTTCTGTCACAAACGAGCAGTCCAAGAAGGTACAGGTAGGAGATGTGGGAGAACTGCAGAACGCCTGGTATTATGATGATGCCATGGTGACACTGGCTGCTATCAAGCCGGATCCGGAAAGCAACGGACAGAAGAAGCTGCTTGTCTTTAATGTGACAGGAAGCAGTATCCAGGCCGGACAGTCCTTAAATATCTCTGTAGGACAGAGAAGTGCGGAATATGAACTGACTGTACCTAACAGTGCTATCAGAGAAGATAAGAATGGTAAATTTATTCTGATCGTCGAGTCAAAGAGCGGGCCGATCAGCAACCGTTATATAGCGACGAGAGTAGATGTGGAGGTGCTGGCTTCCGATGATAACAACACAGCGATCTCAGCCGGACTTTATGGCTATGAATATGTGATCACCACATCCACAAAGCCTGTTGAAGCAGGCAAGCAGGTACGTCTGAACGAAAATAACAGTTAAAAAAGGAGAATACAGTGGCAGGCTTGAAAAATTTTCTGAAGCGTTTGTCAGCAGCACAGATCATCTTTTCCCTGATCGCGGTGATTTCACTGATCCTGTATCTGATCCTGACGCTGTGGTGGAGGGGTCAGGAAAAAAAACTGACAGACCAGCAGGCAGCGGACAGATGGGGCGGCAGGGAATATGCACAGGTGAGCTGCTTTGTGACAAGGGATGTAACACTGGATGACTTCAGCATCCGTAATTTTGAAAATCAGCTTACGACGGCTCTTGCGGATGTAGCAGTGACACTGGATGAGGAAGAGGGAAGCGTACAGGGAAACCAGCAGGAAACAGAAGAATCAAAAAGACTGTTTATTGATGCCTACAGTGCACCGGGAAAGATCACACTGGTCAGTGAACAGGCAACACTGGAAGCAGATGCGATCGGCATAGGAAATGATTTCTTTTATTTTCATCCACTGAAGCTTGTGGATGGCCGGTATTTCTCGGAAAATGAGCTGATGACAGATTATGTGATCATTGATGAGGATGCTGCGTGGCAGCTTTTTGGTTCCAATGAGATCTCAGGAATGACAGTAACTATCGGTGGGGTACCACATACCATTGCCGGTGTGGTGAAGCGGGATGAAAGCCGGATGGCAAAGAATGCCGGATTGACAAAAACGCTTGTTTATGTTTCTGTAGAAACACTGGAAGACTATGGAACAAGTGAAGGCGTGAACTGCTATGAGGTAGCAGCACCGAATCCGGTAAAGGGATTTCTGGCAAAGACTGTACGGGAAAAGTTTGGACCTACGGAGGAGCAGATGAAGGTAGTGGAGAATTCCTCCAGGTATACAGTGGAAGCCATGATTCCGGTGATCCTTGATTTCGGGACAAGATCCATGCAGAATGCGGCGATTCATTATCCCTATTTCGAGAATATTGCAAGGGGCTATGAGGACATCAGGGCAGTTGTCCTGATCTTCCAGTTCCTGTTTCTGCTGATTCCCGGTGTTATTATTCTGGTATTCCTGATCATAAAATGGAAACACAGAAAATATACTACCAGGGATCTGATTTATATCCTGATGGATAAAAAAGACAAAGCACTGGAAAAAGCAAGGGTTTTTAAACGGTAAGGAGGGAGAATTATGAAGAGGAGAATTGTAGCAGCAGGAATGGCAGCTGTCATGATGCTGATGGCACTCAGCGGCTGTGGAAAGAGTAAGGATGGTGGTAACAGTGAGGCAGCGGCATCCAGCAAGAATTATGTGTATAAAGTGACGGATGTAAATGTTGATTTTGGAAATGACAATATTCCGACACTGTTTGGTAAAGCTGATACACTGATGGCTTATGGTTATGATTATGGAAAAGAAGGCGAGATGACTGTACATTTTGCCAGCCTTGATGAAAATGGTGACATAATAAAGAAAATGGCACTGGATATAGAGGATAATGTCAGTATAAATAATCCGGCCTGTGATAAAGAGGGAAATATTTACTATGTGAAGGATGTTTATGCAACAGAGCCGGATGAAAATGATAATTATATAGATACGTATTATCTTGAGAAGATCAATATGGATGGAGAACAGCTTTTCAGCATCTGTATTAATGAGCTGCCGGATGTACAAAAACAGATAACAGAAAATGGCGGCTGGCTTTATATGGGCAGTATTATGATCTATCAGGATATTATTTATGCACAGATCATGGATAATATATGTCTGTTCGATCAGAATGGTAATTATCAGAAAATGATTGTAACAGGTGACAAGGAAAATGTGGTTGATGTTAGTAATATATATACTCTTGCAAGCGGTAAGGTGGCCGGGATCAGCTGGGATGATAATGGAGTAAATATTGGCTATGTTGACATGAATACGGGAACTCTGACAGACACAACCAAGCTTCCCGGTTATTCCTATGACTATTCCATTTATCCGGGCAATAGCAAATATGAGCTGTTTCTTGTAAATTCGATTGGATTATACGGATACAATATGGGTGATACGGAAACACAGCTTCTGATGAATTTTGTAGATTCAGACATAGCCGGTTATTCTGTTTACAATGTGATCAGTATCAATGAGGATGAATTTTTTGCCATGTATGATGCAGAGGATGGAAATGCACTGGGAAGATTTACCAAGGTGCCTCCGTCAGAGGTTAAGGACAAAAAGACTCTGGTTCTTGCCTGCAATGGAATCGATTATGATGTAAGAAACAATATCGTAAAATTCAACAAGAACAATGATGAGTACCGCATTACAATCCAGGATTATGCAGCATTGTACAATACGGAAGATGATTATCAGGCTGGCCTTAACCGTCTGAATGCAGATATCGTTTCCGGAAAAATCCCAGATATTCTGGTTATTGATGATAATATGCCAGTGGAAAGCTATGTTTCCAAAGGCTTGTTTGAGGATCTGAAGCCTTATATCGAAAAGGATGAGGGACTTGACATTAATAATTTCATGCCCAATATTCTGGATGCCTTTTCTGTAGATGGTAAGCTGTACCGTCTGGTGCCTTCTTATATGATCAGTACACTGATCGCAAAAACTTCTCTGGTCGGGGAAGAGAGAGGCTGGACAATAGGAGAGGTAAACCAGCTCATGAGCGGAATGCCTGCCGGTACCAGCTTCCTTCCGAACATGGATAGGGAAAGAATGCTTCTTAACTGCATGACTATGGCAGGAAATCAGTTCCTTGATTTTGATGCTGGTACCTGTAATTTTGATTCAGATGCCTTCATAGAGATGCTGGAATTCTTAAAGCAGTTTCCAGAGCAGACAGATGATACGGTTTATGATGATTCCTACTGGGAAAGCTATGACACCATGTGGAGAGAAAACAGGGCAATAGCCATGTCCTACAGTCTGAGCGGGTTCAAGGATTATAATTATACCAAGAAGGGAACCTTCGGAGAAGATATCACACTGATCGGTTTTCCCTCCAGCAATGAGGACGGATCCTCTATTATGCCGGCCATGCAGCTTGCCATGTCTTCCAAATCAGCTAATAAAGAGGGTGCCTGGCAGTTTATGAGAGGGTATCTGACAGATGAATATCAGGATGAAATCACCTATGGATTTCCGGTAAGCATCAGGGCACTGGATGCCATGGGGGAGAAGGCTATGAAGGTGGATACCTATATTGATGAAAATGGAAATGAAGTGGAAAGCCCCGATTATTATTACATGAATGGTGTTGATGTGGAAATTAAGCCAATGACGCAGGAAGAAGTAGAGAATCTGAAGCAGATGTTGTATACTTTTAATCAGGTATATACTTATGATCAGGAACTTATGAATATTATTTCTGAAGAGTCAGCAGCATTTTTCAGCGGACAGAAGAACGCGAGGGATGTGGCATCAATCATCCAGAGCCGCGTGCAGATCTATGTAAATGAAAACCGTTAACAGAAGATGTCTGACTAACCTTACAGGAAAGAGGACTGTCTATGGAACAGGATAAAGCAAAGAAAAAACTTTACCATCAGCTGCTTAAGATCACACTGCTTCCTATCTTTCTCCTGACGGCTGTCATTATCACGATCAGCATCAGGAGCTATGCAAACGCCATGAATAATGAAGTCAGACAGGGACTTATGAACCAGAGCTTTACGATTATTACCATGTACGATAAGCTGTATCCCGGTGACTACAAAGCATTTGAGGGAGATGATGGACTTTATCTGCTGAAGGGGGATCATCTGATCAATGGAGATTTTTCCATTATTGATACCCTGAAGGAAAATACTGGTGTAGATATTACTGTTTTTTATCAGGATGTACGTGTGATCACTACAGTCTGTGGAGAAGACGGGGAGCGTATCATTGGTACGAAGGTAAGTGCAGTTGTTGTAAAGGATGTTCTTGAAGGCGGCAGGGCTGCTTTTTATCCAAATGTATCGATCGGGGATAAAGATTATTTTGCCTATTATTCACCTCTTTTAAACGAGGACGGAGCCTGTATCGGTATGCTCTTTGTGGCAAAGCCTGTAGAAACAGTGATGAATGATCTGTTCCGCGTGATCCTGCCGATCGTTTTCCTTGGAATTCTTGCAGTTATGATCGCTGCGCTGCTTACAATCAGGTATTCCTGCAGGCTGACAGAGGCGATCGGAGAAATAGAAAAATTCCTTGGAAAGGTAGCAAATGGTGAACTCAATGAACAGCTTGCCTATCCTGTAGGAAAGAGAAAGGATGAGGTAGGGGAGCTGGGCAGACATGCGGTAGATATGCAGCGTTCCCTGCGTGAGCTTGTGGAGAAGGATGCGCTTACGGGACTTTATAACTGCAGGTATGGAGAGAAGCGTCTGAAACAGGTGCAGAAGGACGCTGACAGCTATGGCATGCCGTTCTGCATTGCAATCGGGGATATTGATTACTTTAAACATGTAAATGATACCTATGGCCATGAATGGGGTGACAGAGTGCTTACACAGATTGCAAGGATCATGGCAGAACGGATGAGAAGAGAAGGATATGCAGCCAGGTGGGGTGGAGAAGAATTTCTCCTTGTATTCATAGATCAGGGATTGCAGGATGCAGCGGAAACACTAAGGAAGCTGCAGAATGAGATACGGGATACGGAATTTACATACAATGAAAAGGAAAAGATCCGTGTAACAATGACCTTTGGAATCTGCGAAAGCTCCGGTGGGAACACAGATGAGCTGCTCAGGTGTGCAGATCACAGACTTTATGCCGGAAAAAAGGGTGGCAGAGACAGAATCATACAGGAATAAAAAGAGCCTGAACAGATACCGGAAGAAAGAATTTATAGGATGACCGGGGATTGCTGATATTCATTCAGCAGTCCCTTTTTTGCTTCTGCAAAAAAGGACGGATCATTATTCGCAGCGGTTTTCTGATGAAAATCTGTGGAAGCATATTTAAGGAAAGTGGCAGATTCATACAGGGTGGACGCCATGATATCCCTGGAGAGCATCTGGTAAGCCTCTTCTGAAAGTATGGTTTTGGCATCCGCCAGCTTGGATACCAGAGGGATATCGCTGTGCTTTTTGATAGAAGAAAGAAGCGGTGCGGAGTCTTTGCGGAAGCCGAGGAGCCTTACATATGGTGTCTTTAGATGGCGTTCAGAAAAAGAAGGCTTAAAAGAGACCGGTGTCTTCTGATTCAGCAGGATATGAAGCAGAGTGCGGCTGATTCTGGTATAGGTAAATTCACGGCTTTTTAACAGGGTGCAGAAATCTGTATAACCGGTAAAGGATGACAGATATTTGCAGATCCGGTCAGAAAGAGCTGTGCTGCAGTCAAGGTAATCAGAAAAACCACAGTCTTTTTCCGTGAGCAGCTTATAGAAGAGCTGGGGAGACAGATCGTCTGCAGTCAGAAACTGGCTGGAGGTGCTGGCAGTGATCAGGGAACGCAGGGCAGAAGCAGACGGATACATAGAAGAGTCCTCCGGCAGAAAAGGATCATGATAACCACTGCCTTTTCGGAGCAGGGTAAAGGGTTTTATGGAGCTTTTCAGCTTCTGGAGGGTTTTACAGTATTCCAGGGCAAGGATGTTGTTAGGTGAGGAAAAGAAAGCAGCATCTGCTGAAGAATACTCAGAAAAGAGAAGAGAAACAGCTCTGCTTCTGGCCTTTGGATAGGATAATCCCTGACGCAGCAGCTCATTTACTGTGCTGAGAACCGTTGCTTCCTTTCTGTTAAGCAGCTCAGCAAGAGGAAGGAAATCTTCCAGCTTTCCGGATTCACTGCCAAAGGAAAGAAAATCAACCATCTGCATATGGTCGAGCAGTGTTACAGCACCTTCTGCGAAAAATTCGGCACTGGAGGTGGCATAGAGAACCGGAAGCTCAAGGACTGCATCGGCGCCTCCAAGAAGTGCCATACGGGTTCTGATGTATTTATTGTAAATGGCGGGTTCTCCACGCTGCACGAAATCCCCACTCATAAGGACAAGGATATAGTCTGCTCCGGTTGCTTTTCTGGTTTCTTCAATCTGATATCTGTGGCCTTTGTGGAAAGGATTGTATTCGGCAATAATAGCTGCTGTTTTCATAGGATCTCCTGATATTTTCTCTTTCGCTCATGATAGCATATTGTTTGTCATTTTGCACAATTTTTTTGCGTTTTCCACTTGTGGGAAAAACAGGGATGCGTTAAAATTTTTATGTACGTGTGTATCGCACATGATCTGCGAAAGGAGAAAACAGAATGTCTTATATCGATATTATCAAGGATAAGGCAAGAATGGACAGAAAGACCATTGTTTTGCCGGAGACAACAGACAAACGAACATTGATCGCAGCAGCACATATCCTCAAGGAAGGAATTGCCAATATTATCATGATCGGTAATGAAGAAAAGATCATGGATGGTGCAACGTGGCTGGAGATTGAACTGGATGGTGTTAAGATCATAGACCCTGAAAATTGCGAAAAGCTGGACGAATATGTGGAGCTATTATATGAAACAAGAAAAGCAAAAGGGATGACTATTGAGAAGGCAAGGGATATCCTGCACAAGGATCCGCTTACCTTTGGTGTTATCATGGTTAAGGCCAATGATGCAGATGGCATGGTGGCAGGTGCCTGCCACGCAACGGCAGATACACTGCGTCCTGCACTGCAGATCCTGAAGACGGCGCCAGGAGTTAAGCTGGTATCGGGGTTCTTCCTGATGTGTGTACCGGATTGTGAATTTGGTGATAATGGATCTTTTCTGTTTGCAGACTGCGGTCTGAACCAGGATCCTACTGCAGAAGAACTGGCAGCTATCGCAGATTCTTCCGCCAAGAGCTTTAAGAGTCTTGTAGGCTCAAAGCCGATCATTGCCATGCTGTCACATTCTACAAAGGGAAGTGCAAAGCATATACTGGTTGACAAGGTAGTGGAGGCTACGAAGATCGCCCATGAACAGTATCCTGGACTTTGCATTGACGGCGAGCTGCAGCTGGATGCCGCACTTGTTCCGGCAGTTGCCAAGTCAAAGGCACCCGGAAGTGAAGTGGCTGGTAAGGCCAATGTCCTGATCTTCCCGAATCTGGATGCAGGAAATATCGGTTATAAGCTTGTGCAGAGACTTGCCAAGGCAGAGGCTTACGGTCCCATGCTTCAGGGGATAGCAAAGCCGGTAAATGATCTGTCAAGAGGATGCTCCTGGCAGGATATTGTCGGTGTAGTGGCGCTGACAGCAGTACAGGCACAGCTTGTATAGAAGGAGGATTATCATGAATATTTTAGTTATTAACTGTGGAAGCTCATCTTTAAAATTCCAGCTGATCGATGCAGCAACAGAAAAGCTGATCGCCAAAGGACTCTGCGAGAGGATCGGAATTGATGGCAGCCAGATTTCCTATACACCGGCGGGAGGACAGAAAGAAACAACAGTCACGCCTATGAAGGATCATACGGATGCGATCCGACTGGTACTGGAGGCACTGACCGGAGAAAAGACCGGTGTTGTAAAGGATTTAAAGGAAATCGGGGCAGTTGGGCACCGTATAGTTCATGGTGGTGAGAGATTTGCAGCATCTACCGTTATTACAGATGAGGTCATTGAAGCAATCACCGAATGCAATGATCTTGCACCTTTACATAATCCGGCTAACCTTATTGGTATTGATGCCTGCAGAAAGCTGATGCCGGGTACTCCCATGGTAGCTGTTTTTGATACGGCATTCCATCAGACCATGCCAAAGGAAGCATATCTGTACGGAATCCCTTATGAATATTATGAAAAGTACAAGATAAGAAGATATGGCTTCCATGGAACAAGCCATTCCTATGTATCACACAGGGCTGCAGAGATTCTTCAGAAGGATTACAAGGAACTTAAACTGATCGTCTGCCATCTTGGCAATGGAGCCAGTGTTTCTGCTGTAAAGAATGGAAAATGTGTAGATACCTCCATGGGACTTACACCGTTAGAGGGACTGATCATGGGAACCAGAAGCGGTGACATTGATCCTGCTATTATTGAATTTCTCTGCAATAAGGAGAATAAGAGTGTGTCTGAGATTCTGAACGAACTGAACAAGAAATCAGGCGTCCTTGGTTTATCCGGCGGTTTTTCTTCCGACTTCAGAGATCTTGAAGATGCCTACGAAAAGGGAGAAGAATTTGCCATAAGGACTATGGATGCTTTTGCATACAGGGTTGCCAAATATGTCGGTGCTTATGTGGCAGCCATGAACGGTGTGGATGCAGTCTGCTTTACCGCGGGGCTTGGCGAAAACAGTGGCTTTATCCGCGAAAAGATCTGCGCATACCTGGGATATCTTGGTGTTTCACTGGATCCGGAGCTGAATGCCAGGAGGGGAGAGGATCTTGTGATCACTACGAAGGACAGCAGAACCAAAGTACTGATGATCCCTACCAATGAAGAGCTTGCAATCGCAAGAGAAACCTTCGCTCTTGTAAAATAAAAATATTTCAGGAGAGGTATTGACAAATAAATATCTCTTCTGTATACTTAATCAAGTGTGCAGGGAGTTCTCTGTGCATATTGGGAGTTTATTATGTTATTGAATCTGACTGATGTATTTACATCTGAGGGAAAAGTGAAAGAGCTGTCTGTTCCGTATGAAGAGAAGACCTTTTCCTATATGGGAAATGAGTACGAAATCAAAGGGGACACAGTGGCAGACATGAAGCTGTCGAATATCGGGACAGGAACTGTTCTGGTGGAGGGCAGTGTTACTGCTTTGATGATCATTCCCTGTGACAGATGTCTGAAGGATGTAAAGGTTTCCGTATCTGCGGATTTTGCACATCAGGTTACATCTCCTGATCAGGAGAAAGGTGCCACAGAGGAAGCATCAGATGATACATCTGATGAAGAACAGAATTTTGTATCTGGCTATGAACTGGATACAGATGCTCTCATAAGCAACGAAATCTTAATTCATATGCCAGTCAAGGTATTATGTAAGGATGACTGCAAAGGAATTTGCTCTGTTTGCGGACACGACCTGAATGAAGGGGAATGTGGATGTGACAGATTTGTCCCGGATCCGCGAATGGCAGCAATTAAAGATATCTTTAACGCGAATAAGGAGGTGTAACGATGTCTATTTGTCCTAAGAATAAATCTTCCAAAGCAAGAAGAGATAAGAGAAGAGCAAACTGGAAAATGAGTGCTCCTACATTAGTAAAGTGCAGCAAATGCGGCGCCCTGATGATGCCTCATAGAGTATGCAAGAAGTGCGGCTCCTATAACAAAAAAGAGATCATCAGTGTAGACTAATTCCAGAAAGCAGAAAAGCAGTCAGAGGTTGCTTTTCAAAATGAATGACAGAGAATTAAGGGTTGGGCAGATTAGCTTAACCCTTATTTTTTCGCACAATTTGTCCTTGATTTTTGCAATATGGTCTAGTATAGTTAAATGGGTATGAAATACGGAGGTGTAATATGGCAGAATTTGTTAAAGTAGCAGTAGACGCCATGGGTGGTGATAATGCACCGGTTGAGATCGTCAAAGGTGCGATCGAAGCTGTGAATGAAGATCACCGTGTTAAGGTTTTTCTTGTTGGACAGGAAGAAGTAGTAAAAGCGGAGCTGACGAAATATACTTATCCTGAAGAACAGGTAGAGGTGGTGAATGCAGCTGAGATAATCGAAACAGCAGAGCCTCCTGTTATGGCTATCCGTAAGAAGAAAGATTCTTCCCTTGTGAAAGCCCTGTATCTGGTGAAGGATGGTACCTGCGATGCTTATGTATCGGCGGGCAGTACCGGAGCCACACTGGTAGGCGGTCAGGTGATCGTAGGCAGGATCAAGGGTGTAGAGAGACCTCCGCTGGCACCGCTTATCCCGACAGCAAAGGGATGCTCCCTTCTGATTGACTGTGGGGCGAATGTAGATGCCAGAGCTTCCCATCTGATCCAGTTTGCCAAGATGGGATCTGTCTATATGGAATATGTCATGGGAGTAAAGAACCCGAAGGTAGCGATCGTTAATATCGGAGCTGAGGAAGATAAGGGAAATGCACTTGTGAAGGAGACCTATCCACTCCTGAAGAACTGTCCTGATATTAATTTTGTAGGAAATATAGAAGCGAGAGATATTCCAGAGGGCAAGGCAGATGTTATTGTATGTGAGGCCTTTGTTGGAAATGTGATCCTCAAGATGTATGAAGGCGTTGGCGGCGTTCTGATCAAAAAGGTCAAAGAAGGCATGATGACCTCACTCAGAAGCAAGATCGGTGCATTGCTGGTAAAGCCGGCTTTGAAGAATACACTGAAGGCATTTGATCTTGAGCAGTATGGCGGTGCACCGATGCTTGGACTCAATGGTCTTGTGGTTAAGACACATGGAAGCAGCAAAGCAGTAGAAATTAAGAATTCTGTTTTACAATGCATTACATTTAAAGAACAGAATATTAATGAAAAAATAAAAGAAAAAATTACTATGGAAGAAAGCTAGGAAAGGAATCAGCAGGAAATGGAATTTGAAAAGTTAAAAAAGGTAATTGCCGACGTTCTTAATGTCGACCCGGAAGAAATCACTATGGAGAGTACATTTGTGGATGATCTGGGAGCAGATTCACTTGACGTATTTCAGATTATCATGGGTCTTGAGGAAGTATTTGACATCGAGATTCCGGCAGAAGAAGCAGAGAAGATTACTACTGTAGAAGAAGCAGTTAATCTGATCAAAAATGCAGTAAATCAGTAAAGCGCCGAGAAATTAAAACGGCTTATGAGAAGTTTGAAAAGCCCTTTGTATAAAGGGCTTTTTATATATCAGATAAAGACAGGTAAAAATATGCTTTCACAAAACAGTAAAGAATTAGAAGAGAGAATAGGGTATCATTTCAAAGACAAGGCTCTTTTGAAGCAGGCACTGACACACAGTTCTTTTTCAAATGAACAGAAGGTCAACAAGCAGAAAAATTACGAGAGGCTTGAGTTCCTTGGAGATGCTGTACTGGAACTGGCTTCCAGCAAGTTCTTTTATCAGCAGCATCCGGAAATGGCAGAAGGACAGCTGACGAAACTGAGATCCTCTATGGTCTGCGAACCGGCACTGGCTTTCTGCGCCAGAGATATTGAGCTTGGAAAGTATATTCTTCTTGGTAAGGGGGAAGAGGCTACCGGAGGAAGAGAAAGGGATTCCATCACTTCAGATGTCATGGAAGCAGTGATTGGGGCTGTTTATCTGGATGGTGGTTTTGAAGAAGCAGAAAAATTTATCCTGAAGTATATTCTTTCTGATCTGGAAAACAAGAAGCTCTTTTATGATAGCAAGACAATATTGCAGGAGAGAGTGCAGAAGGATGGAAGGGAACTCCATTATGTACTGGTGGAGGAAAGCGGTCCGGATCATGACAAGCTGTTTACCGTAGAAGCTGTTATCGGCGATGAAACAGTGGGCAGCGGAACTGGAAGAACTAAAAAATCAGCAGAACAGCAGGCAGCCTATGCCGTTTTGCTCAAGTGGGGGAAACAGTAGTTTTATGTATCTGAAAAGTATTGAAATTCATGGATTCAAGTCCTTTGCCAACAAAATCGTATTTCAGTTTCACAATGGAATTACTGGTATTGTAGGACCGAACGGAAGTGGTAAGAGTAATGTTGCAGATGCTGTGCGCTGGGTACTTGGTGAACAGAGGATCAAACAGCTGCGAGGAGCATCCATGCAGGATGTCATTTTTTCCGGTACAGAACTGAGAAAGCCACTTGGGTATGCATATGTGGCAATCACACTGGACAATTCCGATCATCAGCTTGCTATTGATTATAATGAAGTAACTGTGGCAAGAAGAATTTACAGGTCTGGTGAAAGCGAGTACCTTCTGAACGGTACACCCTGCCGTCTGAAGGATGTGAATGAACTCTTTTATGATACCGGTATCGGTAAGGAAGGATATTCCATTATCGGGCAGGGACAGATTGATAAGATCCTGAGCGGTAAACCGGAAGAGAGACGTGAGCTGTTTGATGAGGCAGCCGGTATCGTCAAATTTAAAAGAAGAAAACTGGCAGCCCAGAAGAAACTGGAGGATGAACAGCAGAATCTGGTGCGTGTGAATGATATATTATCCGAACTGGAGAAGCAGATCGGACCGCTGGAAAAACAGTCGGAAACAGCAAAGATCTATCTGAAAAAGAAGGAAGAACTGAAAACACTGGACGTAAACATGTTCCTTCTTGAGAATCAGAGACTGCAGGAGCAGTTAAAAGATGCACAGGAAAAATATGATATTGCCAGTGAAGATCTGGAGAATACTTCTAAGCAGTATGAAAATATCAAAGAAGAATATGAAAAAATAGAAGGACAGATCACACTTCTTGATGAGACCATTGAGAAGAACAGATCAGCACTTACGGATACCAGTATGCTTCGAGGAAAGCTGGAAGGTGAGATCAATGTCCTGAAGGAGCAGATCCATTCTGCCAGAAATAATGAAGAACATTTGAAACAGCGCAGGGAAGCTGTTTTAAATGAGATTGCAGCAAAGAACCAGGATAAGGAAGGCATACTTTCTGACAAGGGACAGATCGATGAACAGGTTGCTGAGATCGAAAAAAAACGGGATGAGGCGAAAGCTGCCCTGACAGCAGTTCAGAGTTGTATTGAAGAACTGAATAATCAGATCGAAGGCGGTAAGAATGCGATCATCGAGGCTCTGAATGCCAGAGCAACAATCAAATCCAAGCTTGGCCGGTATGATACTATGACAGAGCAGGTAAATATCCGGAAAGCAGAGCTGACATCAAGGATCCTTCGTATGAAGTCAGACGAAGCACAGCAGGAAGAGACTCTGAAAGCATTAAATGATGAGTTTGAGAAGATCAATGAAGAGATCCGTACATTAAATGATGCTGTGGAGTCCAAGGAAGAGAAGCTGACACTTCTTCGGGAAACACTGGCTGACAAGGACAAAAAGCTCAGGGATACTCAGGTAAGCTATCATCAGGAAAAATCCAGACTGGAGGCACTTTCGAACCTGACAGAACGCTATGAGGGCTATGGTGGAAGTGTCAAGAAGGTCATGGAACGCAAGGAGCAGGAAAAGGGTATCGTCGGTGTTGTTGCGGATATCATTAAAGTAGATAAAAAGTACGAGACAGCCATTGAAACAGCACTTGGCGGTAATATCCAGAATATTGTTACAGATGATGAAGAAACCGCCAAGCGTATGATTGGTTATCTGAAACAGACGAAGGCCGGAAGGGCGACCTTCCTTCCTCTTACCAGTATTACCCATCCGCAGGAGTTCAAGAATCCGGAGTCCCTGAAGGAAAAGGGTGTGCTTGGCATGGCAGATGAACTGGTACATGTCGATGAGAAATACCGTAATGTGGCAAAGGCCATGCTGGGAAGGATCGTTGTTGTAGATCAGGTGGATAATGCCGTCAGGATCGCACGAAAGTTCGATTATGGGATCCGCATGGTCACACTGGAAGGAGAACTGCTCGTTCCAGGTGGTGCTATCAGTGGTGGTGCATTTAAAAACAACAGTAATCTCCTCGGAAGAAGAAGAGAGATGGAGGAGATGGAAGCCAGTGTCAAAAAATACCTGAAAGAGGTGGATACCCTGCTTCAGGAGATTGAAGATACCAAAGCAGAAAGAAATAAGCTCCGGTTAAGCCTGGAGGAGGACAAGGCTTCCCTGCAGAAAAAGTTTATCGAGCAGAATACGGCCCGTCTTAATGTAATTAAAGCAAAGGAGCGGAAGGAAGAGGCTTCGGAAAGCTCACTCGAACTGAAAAACGAAGAGAGGGAGATTGAAAGCCAGATCCAGGAAATCCGCCTGAGTAAGGAAGAGATCAGCAGGGAACTGCAGGATTCAGAAACTCTGGAAAAGCAGACGGAAGGGAAGATCAAAGAATGTCAGGTGCTTCTGGATGAAAAGAGAAGTGAAGAGTCAGAAAACCTTGCAGGTGTGAATGCACTGGAAGTAGAAGTAGAAAAGATGCTCCAGCAACAGGGCTTCCATCAGCAGAATGTAGACCGTATCAATACTGAACTGGAACGTTCGAAATCGGAGCTTTCAGAGATCGAGGAAGGGCTTCTTGGCAATACGGGAGACATCGAGCAGAAGGAAAATAATATCCGGCAGATTGAAGAAACCATACAGGCTTCCCATACATCACAAAGCGATACTGAGAAACAGCTGCAGGAAGATATTACAAAGAAAGAAGAGCTTTCCGCAAAACAGAAGAATTTCTTTAAAGACAGAGAAGCACTTTCTGAAAAGATGGCAGGACTTGACAAGGAAGTTTACCGTCTGAATGCCCAGAGAGAAAAGCTGCAGGATATGACAGAATCCCAGATCAATTATATGTGGGATGAGTATGAGATCACGCTTTCTGATGCAGCAGGCATGAGAAATGAGGAGCTGAATGATCTGCCTGCCATGAAACGGGATATTTCCACTTTAAAGGATCAGATCAAAAAGCTTGGTGATGTCAATGTCAATGCGATTGAAGATTATAAGAATCTGATGGAGCGTTACAGCTTCTTAAAGACGCAGCATGATGATCTGATCGAAGCGGAGAAAACGCTGGAGGGTATCATTACGGAGCTTGATACAGCTATGAGAAAACAGTTCCATGAAAAGTTTGGTGAGATCAGCCGGGAGTTTGACAAGGTATTCAAGGAAATGTTTGGCGGCGGTAAGGGTACACTGGAACTGATGGAGGATGAAGACATCCTGGAAGCAGGTATCCGGATCATTGCACAGCCTCCGGGAAAAAAGCTGCAGAATATGATGCAGCTTTCCGGTGGAGAGAAGGCGCTGACAGCAATCGCTCTATTATTTGCCATCCAGAACCTGAAGCCTTCTCCGTTCTGTCTTCTGGATGAAATTGAGGCAGCACTGGATGAAAGTAATGTATCCAGATTTGCAAAATATTTACATAAGCTTACCAGGCATACCCAGTTTATTGTTATTACGCACAGACGTGGAACTATGGAGCAGGTAGACAGGCTGTATGGTATTACCATGCAGGAGAAGGGTGTTTCTACTCTGGTAAGTGTAAATCTGATTGACAAGGAGTTAGATGACTAATGGCAGGTTTTTTCAGCAGATTAAAAGAAGGTCTGACCAAGACGAGAAATAATATTGTCAGTAGTATAGATGCTGTATTTGGTGGATTCTCTACTATTGATGAAGACTTTTATGAGGAATTGGAAGAGATCCTGATCATGGGAGATATCGGTGTGAATGCTACCGAAAAGATCCTGGAGCGGCTGCGGGAACAGGTAAAGGAAAAGCATATAAAGGAACCGGCTGCCTGTAAGGAGCTTCTGATCGAAAGTATCAGGGAGCAGATGCAGGTCGGGGAAACAGCATATGATTTTGAAAATGAACAGTCAGTAGTACTTGTGATCGGTGTAAATGGTGTTGGTAAGACGACTTCTGTCGGTAAGCTGGCAGGGATCCTGAAGGATCAGGGCAAAAACGTCCTGATCGCTGCAGCGGATACTTACCGTGCAGCTGCCGGAGAGCAGCTTCTGACATGGGCTAACCGGGCCGGTGTTCCAATGATTGGCGGCAAAGAGGGAGCAGATCCTGCAAGTGTAGTATATGATGCAGTGAATGCAGCAAAGGCCAGAGGAGTAGACGTGCTTCTCTGTGATACAGCTGGAAGACTTCATAACAAGAAGAACCTGATGGAAGAACTGAAGAAGATCAACCGGATCATAGAAAGAGAGTTTCCGGATGCCCACAGGGAGAATCTGGTAGTCCTTGATGGAACAACCGGACAGAATGCTTTAAATCAGGCGAGGGAGTTTGGGCAGGTAGCAGACCTGACAGGTATCATCCTGACAAAGATGGATGGAACGGCCAAGGGAGGTATTGCTGTAGCCATTCAGTCAGAGCTTAACATACCGGTGAAATATATTGGCGTTGGAGAACATATAGAAGATCTTCAGAAATTTGATCCGGAGCAGTTTGTAAATGCACTGTTTGATGTGAAGGAAGAGGATCTGGCAGAAGAGATGACAGGAGGAAACGAAGATGGAGAATAAGATGCTGACTCTTGAAAAATTCGAAGAGGCTTCAGAGGTCGTTAAGCAGGTTACCCAGGAGACCAAGCTGGTTTACAGTGATTTTTACAGTGCACAGACCGGGAATAAGGTATATCTGAAACCGGAAAACATGCAGTTTACAGGTGCCTATAAGCTCAGGGGTGCTTACTATAAGCTGAGTACCCTGACCAAAGAGGAACGGGAAAAGGGACTGATCACAGCCTCCGCAGGAAACCATGCACAGGGTGTTGCCTATGCGGCAAAGTGCTATGGAGTAAAGGCGGTAATCGTTATGCCTACGACAACGCCTCTTATCAAAGTCAACAGAACCAAGAGCTATGGTGCTGAGGTTGTTCTTTACGGAGATGTTTATGATGAAGCCTGTGAGCATGCCTATGAGCTTGCAAAGGAGCATGGTTATACCTTTATCCATCCATTTGATGATCCTGTAGTTGCGACCGGTCAGGGAACAATTGCCATGGAGATCTTCAAGGAACTGCCTCTTGTGGATTATATTTTAGTGCCCATTGGAGGTGGAGGGCTGGCTACCGGTGTTTCTACACTGGCAAAGCTCCTGAATCCGAAGATCCAGGTGATCGGTGTGGAACCCGCAGGAGCAAACTGTCTGCAGGAATCTTTAAAGGCAGGGAAGGTAGTGACACTGCCGAAAGTAAGCACGATCGCAGATGGTACAGCAGTTAAGACACCTGGAAGTAAGATTTTCCCATATCTTGTAAAAAATCTGGATAATATCATTACTGTTGAGGACGAAGAGCTGGTAGTTGCTTTCCTTGATATGGTTGAAAATCACAAGATGGTGGTAGAAAATTCGGGACTTCTTACAGTAGCAGCATTGAAGCATCTGGATGTAAAGGGCAGAAAAATCGTTTCTATCTTAAGCGGCGGCAATATGGATGTGATCACGATGTCTTCTGTTGTACAGCAGGGACTGATCCTGCGTGACAGAATCTTTACCGTATCTGTGCTTCTGCCAGATAAGCCAGGTGAACTGTCCAGAGTGGCAGATGTGATCGCAAAGCAGAACGGTAATGTGATCAAGCTGGAGCATAACCAGTTTATATCCATTAACAGAAGTGCTGCGGTAGAGCTTCGGATCACGCTGGAAGCCTTCGGATCGGAGCATAAAGCCCAGATTATTAAGGCATTGGAAGATGAAAACTACAAACCGAGACTGGTTCGTACAAATATTTAGTAACTGTCTTTAAATTTTCAGGAAAAGCCGTATACTATAGGTAGTATATGGCTTTTTTGTGAGGGGAAGATGTGAGGGGAAGCAGAAAGAGGATGCACCGCACGGAACAGGAGGTCTTAGGTGAAGAAAAAGGGAATCAGATATATAAAAAAGTACACTATGCTTACAATTGCCTGTGGTATTTTTGGCATAGGCGTTGCGTTGTTTGTAGATCCTAATGATCTGGCACCGGGTGGCTTTACAGGACTTGCCATCATGATCAACCGGCTGATCCCGGTGAATACCGGTATGCTGTATCTGATCTTAAATATTCCGGTCATTCTGCTTGGAATCCGGAAGTTTGGATGGAAGTTTACAGTTTCTACCCTGTATTCCATTCTTGCGGTTTCCCTTTTTACAGATCTGTTCCATCTGATGACACCAGTTACCTATGATCCCCTTCTCGGTGCGGTATTCGGCGGAGCGCTGATCGGCGTGGGAATAGGCCTCGTAATGAGAAATGGAGGAACAACAGGAGGGGCAGACATTGTGATCAAATGTCTGAAGATCAGGATCCCACATATGAAAACTGGGACATTGATGCTGATGCTCGATGCTGCGATCATTGGAATGTCTGGGATCGTATTTGGTAATTTTAATGCAGTGCTTTATGGAATCTTATCCTCGGTAGCTACGTCAGCCGCTTTGGATTTCGTACTGTACGGAGGTGATGAAGCGAGACTGATCTATATCATCAGCGATAAAGCAGAAGGAATCGCTGAAAAGCTGCTGGAAGATGTGGATATCGGCGTAACCTTTCTGAATGGAAGTGGTGCCTATCACAATACGGAGAAAAAAGTGATCATGTGTGTGGTAAAGAAGCAGCTTGCACCACGGGTAGAAGAAGTGGTGGAAAATGATGACCAGGGAGCGTTTATGATCATTACCAACGCATCTGAAATTTACGGAGAAGGCTATAAAAGCTTTTTTGCTGACAAAGGAAGATAGCTGCGAAAAATACAGGGGGTTTTTCGTTTCTGATTAATGTGATAGAATAGAGCAAAAAGATAAAGGATAACAGGAATACCGGTATGGATAACAACAATAGAGTACGTAGAAGAAGAAAACAGCAGAGAAGGAGTATGATCACCAATATCGTCATGTGTCTGATCACACTTTCCGCACTGACCGCATGTATCGTGCTTGTACTGAAGAATTATGACCTGAAGAGCCAGAGTGAAGAAGCAATGGCACAGCTTAAGAGCTTTGAAGAGGAATCTGAGCATTATATTTATACCCAGGCAGATCTTGATTCCTACCTGGAAGAAGCAAGAGCAGATGCACAGGAAGCGGGAGAAAATGAGATCCTGTCTGAGCTGAAAAGCAGAATGGATGGCGGCTCCAATACAGCCGCTGTCCTCAGAGATTTTTTCCCTGAGGATGTAGTTGTTTATGCAGATGGCAGCTATCACTTTTTCCCGATTGACGAGAAGCTGAAGAAACACAGCTATGTTTATGATAATTTCAAACAGCTTGAAAACGGGCAGATCGAATATGTGGATGATACTGATGTGGTACTTTCAAAGAAAGGGATTGATGTTTCCAGATTTCAGGAATCCATTGACTGGAAAAAGGTGGCAGATGACGGTGTCAGCTACGCTTTTATAAGGGCTGGTGTCAGGGGCAGTACAGAAGGGCGCATGATGGCCGACGAACGATTTGAGGAGAATATGGAAGGGGCACTTGACAATGATATTCAGGTAGGAGCATACTTCTTTACCCAGGCGATCACAGAGGAAGAAGCAGTAGAGGAAGCAGAGTTTGTACTGGATCTGCTGGAGCCATATGATGTTACTTATCCGGTAGTATATGATCTGGAGGAAGTGACAAGCAAGAATGCAAGAACTGAGGATCTTACGAAGGAACAGTATACAAAGAATTGTATTGCTTTCTGTGAAACGATCAAAAAGGCCGGTTATACACCAATGATCTATGGAAACCTGAAAACATTCCTGATCATGCTGGATATGTCCCAGCTTGAGGAATATCATAAATGGTTTGCATACTACAATACACCGGTATATTTCCCTTACGAATTTGATGTCTGGCAATACAGTTCAAAGGGCAGCATCAGCGGGATCAAGGGAGATGTGGATCTGAATGTCTGTATGACAGATTTTGGAGATGAGCAGGAGTAAAAGGATGAAAGAACTTTTACAGGAAGCAGAGACCATAAAAACAGGATATCTGCTGGAGGATTTCAGGCTGTTTCATTTAAAGGATAAGAAACCGATCGATTATCCATATCACTATCATGATTTTTACAAACTGATCTGGTTCCAGGAGGGGAATGTGGAGTATCATATTGAAGGAAAAGCGTATCAGCTGAAGCCCTATGATATCCTGCTTGTTGGGAAGGGGCAGATCCATAAGCCTTTTATAGGAACGGATGTACCCTATGAACGTTATAATTTTTATATTTCAGAGCAGTTTTTAAAGGAGTATTCGTCAGAAGACTGTGATCTGAAACAGTGTTTTGCGCTGGCAGACAGAGAAGGAAGCTGTGTGATACGGTTATCGCCCGGTGACAGCAGCAGGATATTTGAAAACAGCAGGCTGATTGAAGCTGCAGAAGAAAATAAGGAGTATGCATACAATACTTATGAAAGACTGCTTCTTATGAAATTATTGATCGAACTCGCCAGATGCTGCATAGATAATCCGGATGTTTTTCATAAGATGGCAACCTATGATCATAAGACTGTGGAGATCCTTCATTATATCAACGGGCATCTGAAGGCACCGCTGTCCATTGATAAACTTGCAGAACAGTTTTATATCAGTAAATATCACATGATGCGTAAATTCAAAGAAGAAACCGGATATTCCATGCACCAGTATATTCTGGAGAAAAGGATCCTGCTCGCAAAGGAAATGATACAGGCAGGTGTTCCGGCTACGACGGCATGTCTTGAAAGTGGATTTCATGATTATTCCACTTTTCACAGAGCCTGCAAAAAAATACTTGGGAAGCAGCCATCGGCATTCTGAGAAGTGAGATGAAAAATAAAATCACATTGTCAAGTAAAAATGCTTGACAGTGTGATTTTTTTGTTGTATTCTAGCAAAGGTGATTGCATGGAAAGAATTGTTGAACAGGGGCTTTTGTATGATTTTTATGGAGAGCTTCTGACAGAGCATCAGAAAAAAATATATGAGGATGTGGTGTACAATGATCTTTCCTTAAGTGAGATCGCACAGGAAAATGGAATTTCCAGGCAGGGAGTCCATGATATGGTGAGACGGTGCAATCACATGCTTACAGAGTATGAAAATAAGCTGCATCTTGTTGAGCGTTTCCTGAAGATCAGAAGCGGGGTAGATGAGATGAAGCATCTGTCAGAAAATACCGAACTGACAAAGGAAGAAATTCTTGGCAGAGTAAACAGCCTGTGCTGTGAAATCTTAAAGGAGCTTTAGGAATGGCATTTGAAAGTTTAACAGATAAACTCCAGAATGTATTTAAGAACCTTCGCAGTAAGGGGAGGCTTACAGAGGATGACGTCAAGGCGGCATTGAAGGAAGTCAAGCTTGCTCTGTTAGAAGCGGATGTTAATTTCAAGGTAGTAAAGCAGTTTATCAAGGCGGTAGAAGAAAGAGCCATCGGCGCAGATGTGATGAACGGTCTGAATCCCGGACAGATGGTGATCAAGATCGTAAATGAAGAAATGGTTGCACTGATGGGATCGGAAACCACAGAGATCGCATTCCAGCCAGGAAAGGCCATTACCGTGATCATGATGTGCGGTCTGCAGGGTGCAGGTAAAACAACTACTACAGCCAAAATTGCCGGTAAGCTGAAGCTGAAGGGAAAAACCCCACTCCTTGCAGCCTGTGATGTGTACAGGCCGGCGGCAATCAAACAGCTGCAGATCAATGGTGAGAAGCAGAAGGTAGAGGTTTTCTCCATGGGAGAAAATCAGAAGCCTGCCAATATCGCAAAGGCTGCTATTGAGCATGCGAAGAAGAATGGAAATAACGTAGTGATCCTTGATACGGCCGGACGTCTTCATGTAGATGAAGAGATGATGGAAGAACTTCAGGAGATCAAGAAGGCAGTTGAAGTCCATCAGACGCTGCTTGTTGTAGATGCCATGACAGGTCAGGATGCCGTTACGGTAGCCAAGGCCTTTAACGATCAGATAGGAATCGACGGTGTCATCCTTTCCAAGATGGATGGTGATACCAGAGGTGGTGCGGCACTGTCCGTCAAAGCAGTGACTGGTAAGCCGATCCTGTACGTTGGTATGGGAGAGAAGCTTTCTGATCTGGAGCAGTTTTATCCGGATCGTATGGCTTCAAGGATTCTCGGCATGGGAGATGTACTTTCCCTGATCGAGAAAGCACAGGAAAATATCTCCATTGATGAGAATAAAGAGAAAGAAATGGCTTCCCGTATGAAGAAGGGAAAGTTTGATTTCGATGATTATCTGGAGAGCATGAAGCAGATGCGGAATATGGGTGGTCTTGCCAGTATCCTGAAGATGCTTCCCGGCACAGGTGGTAAGGGCATGGATCTGGAATCCATGATCGATGAAAAGCAGCTTGCCAGGACAGAGGCCATTATTTTCAGCATGACTCCTGCAGAGAGAAAGAACCCGAAGCTTTTGAATCCGAGCAGAAAGCACAGGATCGCCAGAGGAGCAGGCGTTGATATTGCGGTAGTAAACAGATTCATCAAACAGTTTGAGCAGTCTCAGAAGATGATGAAGCAGATGCCGGGACTTATGGGCGGCAAGCGTGGCCGTGGCGGTTTCGGCGGCATGAGATTCCCTTTTTAGGGATATGACAGTGTTTTGAATTTCAATTCAAATATAAACAAAATTTTTCGGAGGTGAAAAACATGGCAGTAAAAATCAGATTAAGAAGAATGGGTCAGAAGAAAGCTCCTTTTTATAGAATCGTAGTAGCAGACTCCAGATCCCCCAGAGATGGAAGATGTATCGAGGAGATCGGTACTTATGATCCTAACACAGACCCCAGTACCTTCAAGGTAAATGAGGAGCTTGCAAAGAAGTGGCTTGCAAACGGAGCACAGCCTACAGAAGTTGTCAGCAGAATTTTCAAGCAGGCAGGTATTGAAAAGTAGGAATTGTTGGCGGCCTTTGGAGGTAGACTATGAAAGAATTAGTTGAAGTAATTGCAAAAGCGCTTGTTGAACATCCGGAAGAGGTTACAGTGACAGAGAAGGAAGAGGGTAAGCATGTTACACTTGAGCTTCACGTAGCTGCAGCTGATATGGGAAAGGTGATCGGTAAGCAGGGAAGGATCGCAAAGGCTATCCGTTCTGTTGTGAAAGCTGCATCATCTAAGGAAAACAAGAAGGTTGACGTGGAAATCGTCTAATGTGTATGAGAAGGGGAGCCCGCATAGGACTCCCTTTTTTATAAAGGATAGGAGATATGATGGAAAATATTCTGCAGGTCGGCATTATTTCCTCCACTCACGGAATCCGTGGAGAAGTGAAAGTATTTCCGACAACAGATGATGTGAATAGATTTAAAAAGCTGAAGGAAGTGCTGCTGGATACCGGTAAGGAGACGCTTCCCCTTACCATAGAGGGAGTGAAATTCTTCAAACAGTTTGTGATCCTGAAATTTAAGGGGATTGACAATATCAACGATATCGAAAGATACCGGGGAAAAAGTCTCTATGTAACGAGAGAGAATGCGGTCAAGCTGAAAAAGGATGAGTATTTTATTGCTGATCTCATCGGCCTTTTTGTAGAGAATGAGGACGGATCCTTTCAGGGGACATTGAAGGATGTACTGGAAACCGGTGCCAATGATGTCTATATTGTAACAGATCAGAATACAGGAAAAGAAGTGCTGATCCCGGCGATCAAAGACTGTATTTTACAGGTAGATGTGGAACAGGGCTTTATGAAGGTACATCTGTTAGATGGACTTCTTTCAGAAAAGTGAGGCAGCTATGTTTTTTCATGTACTGACATTATTTCCGGATATGATCCGTGATGGGTTTACAACCAGTATCCTCGGACGAGCCGCTGAAAAGGGAATATTATCTCTGGAAGCAGTAAATATCCGGGATTATACAAAGAGCAGACATAAAAAAGTAGATGATTATCCGTATGGAGGCGGTGCCGGCATGCTGATGCAGGCACAGCCTGTTTATGATGCCTGCCAGGCGGTAATAGAAGGGATACAGACAAGAAAGAAAACTGCAGGAGAGGAAAAAGTCAGAGTCATCTATTTAACCCCTACAGGGCAGGTTTTCTCCCAGCAGCTGGCAAGAGAGCTTGCCAGAGAAGAGGATCTGATCTTTTTATGTGGACATTATGAAGGGATCGATGAAAGAGTCCTTCAAAGGATAGTGACAGATTACGTTTCTATTGGTGATTATGTGCTGACTGGCGGAGAGCTGCCGGCTATGGTAATGATGGATGCGATTGCCAGAAATGTGCCTGGTGTTCTTGGAAATGAAGAATCTGCACAGACAGAGAGCTTTGATGATGGGCTCCTTGAATATCCACAGTATACAAGACCGGAGATCTGGGAAGGGGAAAGGGTACCTGAAGTACTGCTGTCAGGAGATCACGCAAAGGTCGAAGAATGGCGGCTTGAAAAATCCCTTGCAAAAACAAAAGAGGTTAGACCAGAGCTATATGAGAGCTGGGCAGAGTCCCATCAGGAGTATTTCGTGAAAAAGGCAAAAAAGGAAGAACGACTCAGAAGAAAGCTTCAGAAGGAAGCCAGAAAAAAAGCTGCGGAGGAGCATTTTTGAAAAAATGGTGAAAAACACTTGCTTTTATATGGGTTATATGATAAATTATTAACGTTGCAAAAATGAGATGGTCCTCTGTTACCAAGGTATTAAGAACATCCAGTTGATTCAAGGAGGCAAATATGAACGAAATCATTAAGAACATTGAAGATGCTCAGTTAAAGGCTGAAGTAGCAGAATTCAACGTAGGTGATACCGTAAGAGTACACGGTAAGATCAGAGAAGGTAACCACGAAAGAATCCAGATCTTCGAAGGAACTGTCCTGAAGAGACAGGGAACTGGCGCAAGAGAGACCTTCACCGTAAGAAAGTCTTCCAATGGCGTAGGCGTAGAGAAGACATGGCCTGTACATTCCCCTAACGTAGAGAAGATCGAAGTTGTTCGTAAGGGTAAAGTAAGAAGAGCTAAGCTGAACTACTTAAGAGATCGTGTTGGTAAGAAGGCAAAGGTTAAAGAGATCGTTAAATAAGAAGAGCTTTCAGAAAGACAGCTGCTGCATGGTAGCTGTCTTTTTTTACTCTTTCTTTATCTTTTGATGTATGTTAAAATAATTTGTAATGGCCAGGGAGGAAAATGGCATGGCAAGGAAAAAGGGATTGACCTTTTATGAAAAGGAAAAGAAAATTAACAAATCTACGATCCATGAGATCCTTTCCACACTGTTTTATTGCGGAGTGGCGGTTTTTCTTGCTTTTGTGCTGGTATTTTCTGTTGGCATGAAGATCAGTATGGTAGGAGTTTCCATGGAACCTGCCCTGTATAATGGACAGGAAGTACTGATTAACCGTTTTATTTATAAAATCACATCACCGAAGCGGGGAGATGTGATAGCATTTCTGCCGAACGGCAATCAGAACTCCCATTATTATCTGAAACGGATCGTGGGATTGCCTGGGGAAAGTATACAGATCATAGACGGGTACGTATACATCAATGGAGAGAGACTTCCAGAGGATGAATATGATAAAATGGCAGATTATGGAATTGCCGGGAATGAGATACAGCTTGGCAGTGATGAATATTTTGTTCTTGGTGACAACCGGAATATGAGTGAAGACAGCAGATCCGGTAATATCGGAGCAGTAAAGAAGGATACGATCGCAGGAAAAGTATGGTTCCATCTTTCCTGTGATGAGGAAGGGACAGGGTTTGTAAATTAATGAATTATCAGTGGTATCCGGGGCATATGACGAAGGCTGTCCGGATGATGCAGGAAAATATAAAGCTGATCGATCTTGTGATCGAGTTAGTGGATGCCAGAACCCCCATGAGCAGCAAGAATCCGGATATCGATTCTCTGGCAGGTAATAAAGCAAGGGTGATCCTGCTGAATAAGGCAGATCTTGCTGATCCTGCAGGAAATGCGGCATGGACGGAATATTTTAAGAAAAAGGGCTTTCATGTTCTTGAGATCAACGCAAGGACAGGAGCCGGTGTGCGTGCTGTACAGGGACTTGTGCAGGAGGCCTGTAAGGAGAAGATCGAAAGAGACAGAAGAAGAGGTATTAAGAACAGGCCTATCAGGGCTATGGTGGTCGGTATCCCCAATGTGGGAAAATCAACCTTTATCAATGCTTTTGCCGGAAAGGGGTGTACCAAAACCGGTAATAAGCCAGGTGTAACCAAGGGAAAGCAGTGGATCAGACTGAATCAGAATCTGGAGCTTCTGGACACACCGGGGATTCTCTGGCCAAGATTTGAAAATCAGCAGGTAGGTGAAAGGCTTGCCATGATCGGCTCTATCAATGATGAGATACTTCATGCGGATGAGCTGGCAGCTGCCATCCTTATCTATCTGCAAAAGCATTATCAGGGGAAGATCCGTGAACGATATGAAACAGAGGAATCCGGGGATGCTTATGCCATGTTAAAGGAGATCAGTATTCAGAGAAAGTGCTTTCTGAAGGGAGAGGAACCGGATCTTCTAAGGACTTCCCGTATCATCGTAGATGATTTCAGGGGTGGCAGACTTGGCAGGATCACGCTGGAGAGTCCGGAGGAGTGGAAGTGAAAAACAATACATTAAAAGAGATACTCAGCACCAGTATTTATTTACTGATCGTTCTTGTCCTTACATTTCTGGTAGTTACTTATGTTGGACAGCGGACGAAGGTCAGCGGTGCTTCCATGGAGCCGACACTTCATGATGGGAACAATCTGATCGTAGATAAAATTTCCTACAGGTTTTCTGATCCGGAAAGATTCGATATTATAGTATTTCCATTCCGCTATGAGGATAAGACATATTATATCAAGCGTATCATAGGTCTTCCGGGTGAGACAGTCTATATTGATGAGAATGGTACGATCTTCATTGACGGTGAGGAGCTTGAGGAGCACTATGGAAAAGAGGTTATTCTTGATCCTGGCCGGGCTTATGAACCGATCACACTTGGGAAAGATGAATATTTTGTCATGGGTGATAACAGGAATAACAGTTCTGACAGCCGGGATCCTGTAGTGGGGAATATCCACCGTAGTGAGATCATAGGAAAAGCGTGGATGCGGATCTGGCCGCTGGATCAGATAGGACTGATCCGGCATCAGTAAAGGAGCAGAAAATGAGTGAAAGCATTGCAGAGATAAAGAAACAATTACAGGCAGCCAGTTTACCGGGGCTGCCTGATTTTTTAAAGGATCACGAAACGTTTATCAGAACTTATGAAACAGATGAGAGAAGCGGTGTAAAAAAGCTGGTAGAACAGGCCAGAAAGCAGATAGATGCCTATGAAAAGGAACTGAAACGGACGGAGTCAATGAAACGCTTTGAAAAGGAATATGATAGTTATTCCTATATCTGTGGAATTGATGAGGTGGGAAGAGGACCACTGGCAGGACCTGTGGTAGCAGGAACCGTGATCCTGCCAAAGAACTGTGATATTTTATATCTAAATGATTCCAAGCAGTTATCCGAAAAAAAGAGAGAAGAGCTCTATGAGGTGATCATGGAAAAGGCGGTCAGTACGGGACTTGGCTTTGTGACGCCGGAGAGGATCGATGAGATCAATATTCTGCAGGCTACCTATGAAGCTATGCGTATGGCCATAGGAGAACTTGATCCTGTGCCGGATCTTCTTCTAAATGATGCGGTTACCATACCTGAGGTAACGATCAGACAGGTACCGATCATCAAGGGAGATGCCAAGAGTATTTCCATAGCGGCAGCAAGCATTATTGCCAAGGTGACAAGAGACCGGCTGATGACTGAATATGAGAAGACGTATCCGGGCTATGGCTTTGCAGCCAACAAGGGCTATGGATCCGCAGAGCATATTGCAGCCATCCGGGAACTTGGTCCGACACCAATCCACCGGAGGAGCTTTATCAGGAACTTTCTATAGGAGGCGTTATGAGGCTTTCTTCTTTATTTACACAGGGAAATCAGCAGATACAGGAGAACAGTCGTGATATGTCCTTTTCCACGCTGGAAAAGGGTCTGAGAAACGGCATGAAGGAGATGGAGGGCAAGATGCCCGGGCAGTCTGTGACAGGAGAGGTCATAGAAGCAGATGGACAGGATATCCTGCTTGCAATAGGGAAAAACCAGCTCCTTCGGGCAAGGCTTTCACTTGCCATGGATGTGGAAGCGGGCCAGCAGCTGACCTTTGGAATTAAATCCATCGGTGGGATGAAGGTGGTCTTAAGTCCTCTTTTTGAAAATATGACATCCGGTTCAGGAGCAGAGAAAGCACTTGAGCTTGCAGGACTTCCAAGAAATGAAGAAACCATGAAGATGGTGGAAGCCATGATGAAGGAAGGAATGAAGCTGGATCCGGATTCTCTTTCTTCCATGTACAGGACTGTGAATGCCCATATGGATGCGGATATTACCACACTGGTACAGCTTAACAGGATGGGGCTTCCGGTGACGGAAGAGAATATCACGCAGCTTCAGTCCTACAAAAATTATGAAGGTCAGGTAACAGAGGGGGTAAAAATCCTGATGGGAGAGGTGGCGGAGCAGCTTTCTTCTCTGGCTGCTTCAGATAATCCGGAGGATGTATTTACTTTTTTGAAAGTAGTCCTTGGTGAGCCTTCCGGGACAGAGAATGTACAGACAGAGGAAAATATGGCAGGAGATGACAATGTCATTCAGACCTTCAAAAATGCTGTAATGACAGAAGCTCCAGAAGAAAATGCAGGGAAGGAAAAGCTCCCGTTTATGCCGGGAATGGCAGAACAGGCAGGAGAGAAAGGCTTAGGAATGGCGCTTTCAGATGTTCTGCAGAAAGCCGGATTTTCTGAAGAAACGGTAAATGCCTGTCTGAAAGGGGAACTGCCGGCAAAGGAGCTTCTTACAGAGCTTGGCAGGCTGGTGAAGGATGGCAGGCTGTCAACCGAACAGAAGAATGGTATCCTGGAGCTGCTTAAGGATAATGAGTTCCTTGAAAACCTGAAAAAGGGCCTGACAGAGAAATTCCTTCTGACACCGGACGAGGTTGGAGAGGATGGTCAGGTGGAAAAGCTCTATGAGAGACTGGACAGTCAGCTTTCACGGATGAATCAGGCACTGCAGGGAATGGCAAAGGAAAATCCTGCACTGTCCCAGTCAATTCAGAATCTTTCTTCTAATGTAGAGTTTATGAATCAGCTGAACCAGATGTTTACCTATGTACAGCTTCCGCTGAAGCTGTCAGGGCAGGAAGCTGCCGGGGAGCTCTATGTTTATACCAATAAAAAGAATCTTGCAAAGAAGGATGGGCAGGTCAGTGCACTCCTGCACCTTGACCTTAAGCATCTTGGTGAGATAGATATCCATGTCAGCCTGAGAGACAGCCATGTATCAACGAAATTCTGCCTTTCAGATGAAAAGGCACTTGATCTGGTGGCGGCCAATATTGATACACTGAACCAGAGACTGATGAAGAGAGGATATTCCGTGGACGCTTCTTTTGAACAGAAGGACAAGGCACAGCATCCAATAGATGAAATGCTGGACAGGGATAAAAAGGTATCATCAAAGGAAAAGGTTCTGATATCCAGCAGCTCCTTTGATGCCAGAGCATAGGAGACAGGCTATGAAAGAAAAGAAAGAAAAGGTAAAACAGGCCATTGCCCTCTCCTATGACCCTGCAGAAGAAGCGCCGAAGGTCATTGCATCCGGAAAAGGCATGCTGGCAGAAAGGATCATAGAGAGAGCACAGGAGTCCAAGGTACCGGTACACAGGGATGATTCTCTGGCAGAAACGCTGTCAAGACTGGAAATCGGAGAAATGATCCCGCCGGAACTTTATGAGGTGGTAGCGGAGATCCTTGTTTTTGTGGATGCCATGGATAAGATCAAGGCGAAAATAGATAAGGTACGATAGGAGAAGGATTGAACAAAAGAGAAACGGGAGCGGTTTACGAGGAAAGAGCCGCAGCTTATCTGATACAGCATGGGTTTCAGATACTTGAAAAGAATTTTTACTGCAGACAGGGAGAGATTGACCTTGTTGGTATCCACGGGGAATATCTTGTATTTGTGGAAGTAAAATACAGAAAGAGCAAAGGAAAGGGACTTCCGGAGGAAGCAGTAACTGCAGCCAAACAGAAAAAGATATGCAGGGCATCTGATTTTTACCGAAGCAGGAACCGCCACTTTTTCAGATACCAGGTCAGGTATGATGTAGTGGCTATACTTGGAGAAGAAATCAGCTGGTATCAGAACGCATTCCCCTATACAGGGGCATGTGCCTGGTAGATTAAGACCGGATTCCGGAAAGGGTATAGGTTATGTTATTAGAGGAAGCAGCTTCCTGTTATCCGGTTATAAGGATTGGGGAAGCGGAGATATTACAGCAGAAAAAATATGGTGAACTGGAATATTTATGTTTTCCGCAGCTTGCAAAAACCGGTATTGCAGACCATCTGTTTACAACAAGAATGGGCGGTGTCAGTACCGGCATTTTTTCATCCTTAAATCTCAGTTATACAAGAGGGGATGAAGCGGGAGCTGTAGATGAAAATTTCAGGAGAGTGGCAGCCATTTTCGATGAGACACCGGACAGGATTGTATGCTCCCATCAGACTCATACGACAAATGTACGGCTGGTAACAGAGGAAGATGCTGGGAAGGGTGTCACAAGGGAAAGAGAGTTTACGGATGTGGACGGACTGATCACGGATACACCTGGGCTTTTACTTGCCACCTTTTATGCTGACTGCGTGCCGCTGTTTTTTGTGGATGTCAGACATAGGGCAATCGGACTTTCCCATTCCGGCTGGCGGGGCACGGTAGAAAGAATGGGGGAAAAGACGCTGCTTGCCATGAAAAATGCTTTTGGAACAAGACCGGAGGATGTGTATGCTGCCATAGGCCCGTCAATCTGTGCAGACTGTTATGAGATTGGCTTTGATGTGGCAGAATCCTTCTTAAAGGAATTCCCGGAGCAGAAGGGAATTGTTCTTCCGGGGAAAAAAGAAGGAAAATACCAGCTTGATCTCTGGAAGGCGAATGAAACGGTACTTCTGGATGCCGGGATCTTAAAAGAGCATCTGGAAATTACTGATATCTGTACCTGTCATAATCCGGATTATCTGTTTTCACACCGGGCAAGCCATGGAAAACGGGGAAATCTGGCTGCTTTTATGGAATTAAGAAAATCTTAAAGAAATTCCCTGATAATACTTAACAATCCTGTGTTTTACTATAAACACAGGAAGCAAAAGAAAGCCCTGCGGGGCAGAAGGAGAAAAAGATGATGAATATTCTTGTCTGCGACGATGACAGGGAGATTGTGGATGCCATTGAAATTTATCTGAACCAGGAAGGATATCGTGTGCTGAAGGCCTACGACGGAGAGCAGGCTCTTGAGGTACTGAAAACAGAAAGCGTACAGCTTGTGATCATTGATATCATGATGCCAAAGCTGGATGGGATCAGAGCTACCATTAAAATCCGGGAATCCAACAGTGTGCCGGTTATCTTCCTTTCAGCCAAGTCAGAGGATACTGACAAGATCCTCGGGCTGAATGTAGGGGCAGATGATTATGTGACTAAGCCCTTTAATCCGCTGGAGCTGGTGGCAAGGGTCAAGTCCAATTTGAGACGGTATACCAGTCTTGGCAGCCTGAATGTGACGAATAATGCTCTCTTTGTCGCTGGGGGTCTTTGCATGAATGATGATACCAAGGAAGTAACGGTGGATGGAGAACCGGTGAAGCTGACCCCGATCGAGTATAACATTCTGCTGCTTCTTGTAAAAAATCAGGGAAGGGTATTTTCCATTGATCAGATCTATGAAAATATCTGGAATGAAGAAGCAATCGGCGCTGACAACACGGTTGCGGTACATATCCGGCATATCAGGGAGAAGATCGAGATCAATCCCAAGGAACCACGTTATCTGAAGGTAGTCTGGGGTGTTGGCTATAAGGTGGAAAAGCAGTAGATCCCCTGCGGCAGAAGAGGGAGTGTAAATGAAAAAAGAAAACGAAGAAAAAAAGGATAAAAAGGTCAGAAAGAAAAAGAAGGGTACTTTAGGCACGCTGCATCTTCTTCAGCATATCTGTTTTGCAGGAGCAGCCTGCCTTGCAACGGTGGTGCTTCTTTCTTCCTTTGTTACGGTGGAAGGCAGGAAAGATACAGAAACCTTCTTTTTTGATATGGGGGATACCAATACGGAGTTTGAGGATTCCATGGTATTCAATAAGCTTCTTGGCAGGGATATATCAGATATCATCTGCTATGGGGCGATCCGTTCGCAGATGGAAACTGACGGGAAGTTTGATCCGAAGAAGGTCATTGATGTAACTGCCTTTGATAACAGGTATTCCGGAATCGCTGGAGAATATATTACAGCAAGGTATTATCTGGAGGATCTGCTGAAGTGGGCACAGTATGGATTTGAAACAGAAGAAACCTATATGACAGGGGAAGAAGCAGATCAGTTTCTGAGCCGTACCAGAGAAGTCACTTATGTAGAGGGAAATGTGGATGGTGGCAGTTATCTGAATACGGATCTGGAGCAGAAGGTAAGAGTGGTAGATGTATCCGGCAATGTGCTTTCTGACCCTGAGAATCCAATCCGGGATAATGTGACAGTTAATATACTGAAGAATCGCTATCATACAGTGGATGGTAAGAATATTGAAGATTACGTTTCTTCCTGGGAGGAATATACAGCTCTCCGGGATCATGTACAGTCAGCCGCAGAGGATCTGCTGATCAACTATAATGAATATTTGACCTATCAGGATTATTATGACAGTGGTAACAGCAATTTTGTTTACTTTGTTCGCAGAACCACAGGAGATCAGACTGTTGTCTACAGCAATGAAAATATAAAGAATAAAAGCATGGATGCACTGACAGCACAGCTTCAGGAGGAATGCAGCAGGTATCTGATCTATGATCCACAGAATATGTCCTTTATTACTAATACCAAGGTACAGGAAAAGACACCGCGTTATGTGCTGAATGGCTATTCGTATGCTTATCCGGATGATACCCAGATCCTGGTTGGCGTGAAAACCGGATATAAGGAGGCAGACGCGTTTCAGACTGCGAAAAACGCATACAGCCAGTATTCCCCTTATCTGTGGCAGAATCTGATCTGGATTGTACTGCTTGGCGGATTATATCTCCTGCTTATGGTGGTACTGACTGCAGCAGAAGGAAAAGCAGTCATGCTGGAAAACGGAGAAAAGAAGGTGTTGCTGAAATGGGAGGATAAGATTCCTACAGAGATCATGCTGGTATTGGCAGTTGTGACAGGAGAGCTTCTTGTGATCCTCGGATATCAGGGAAACAGACTTCTTAAGACAGTGACAGATGAATTTGCAGAAGGCAGGCCACTGACCTGCGGTCTTGCCCTGTTATATGCGCTGCTTGTAAGCGGTGGTTTCTCCTTCTTCTATTTCAGCCTGATCAGGAGGATCAAGGCAGGAACACTGTGGAAAGACAGTCTCCTTGCAGAGCTGGTAAGGATAAGCCGGAGGGCAGGCAGCTATCTGTACGGGCATGCAAATACAACACTACGGGTGCTGATCCCATCAGGTGTGCTCCTTATGGCAGTACTGATTTCCATACTGATTGCCTACAGGGCAACTGCCGGTACGACGGTGGTGCTCATACTGATGCTTATTCTGATTGGTATTTTGGTGATTATTTCTCTGCTGCGTGCAGCGGTTGGCAGGGATAGGATCCTGACAGGGATCAAAAAAATGAATGCAGGGGATATGAATTATCAGATTCCGGAGGAAGGGCTTACCGGAGACAATCTGGTTCTTGCCAGGGAGGTGAACCATATTGGAGACGGGATCCGGGAGGCAGTAGCGATCAGCATGAAGGATGAAAGACTGAAAGCGGATCTGATCACTAATGTATCCCATGATATCAAAACACCGCTGACTTCGATCATCAATTATGTTGACCTGCTGAAGCGTGAGAATATAGAAGATGAAAAGGTGAAGGAATATATTGCTGTTCTGGATGCCAAATCGCAGCGGCTCAAGCAGCTGACAGATGATCTGGTGGAGGCTTCCAAGATTTCTTCAGGAAATATTATACTCCACTTCGAAAGGATCGATCTGATCGAACTGCTGCATCAGTCGATCGGGGAATTCTCGGAGAAGTTTGAAGGCAGAGGACTGATCCCCGTACTCCGTACCCAAAATGGAAGTGCCTGTATTGAGGCAGATTCCAGAAGAATCTTCAGGGTCATTGAAAATCTGTTTAGCAATGTAATCAAGTACGCTCTGCCAGGTACAAGGGTTTATATTGATGTAGAAGATAAGAACAGTGAGAGTGGAACACTGGTACAGGTAGCTGTTAAGAACATTTCAGAAAACCCGGTATCTGTCAGTGGGGATGAACTGACAGAACGCTTTATCCGCGGAGATGAATCGAGGACTACAGAAGGAAGCGGACTTGGACTTTCCATTGCGAAGAATCTGACGGTTGCCATGAATGGACAGCTGAATGTGAAGGTAGATGGTGATCTGTTCAAGGTGATACTGCAGTTCCCGAAGCTGGAAGCACAGAAGGAGACAGAACAATAACTGGAAACAAAAGAAAAGGACGGACTCCGAAAGGAACCCGTCCTTTTCTTTTATAGTATTTTTACAGATGATGCTGACTTAAATCTTCCCGGCGGTTATAGGCATTCAGGATCTGATGGATCTTTTCTGTGGATGTATAAACGTTCGACATGGATGAGTCATGGTTCATAAAGTCAACAATAGAGGCAATCAGCTTACTCATATCAGCTTCTACGTAGTAAGGCCTTTCTTTTAGTTCAGGAAGCTGGTAGGTAAGGTTTGTGGTAACGATCTTGTCAAAATAGCACTTTTCATAGGCTTCATCGAATTTTGCGAGCCCATCGGTAAACAGACCAAAGGTTGCACAGATGAAAACACGGTTTGCATTCATTTCCTTAAGCTGTCTTGCGGTATCGATCATGCTTCCTCCGGAAGAGATCATATCATCCATAATGATGACATCCTTACCGTCAATATTGTCACCAAGGAATTCGTGGGCAACGATCGGGTTCTTGCCATTGACAATTTTGGAATAGTCCCTGCGCTTGTAGAACATGCCGGTATCGACACCAAGGACATTGGCGAAGTAAACCGCTCTGTCAAGTGCCCCTTCATCTGGACTGATGACGATCAGATGATCCTTGTCAATGATCAGATCTTCTTTGGCACGAAGCAGAGCTTTCATGAACTGAACCGGAGGGGTGATATTGTCGAAGCCCCGTAAGGGCTCTGCATTCTGCACACGGGGGTCGTGTGCATCGAAGGTAATGAAGTTGTTGACACCCATATTGGCGAGTTCTTCGATGGCGTAGGCACAGTCAAGGGATTCCCGTCCGCTGCGCTTATGCTGCCTGCCTTCATAAAGGAAGGGCATGATGACATTAACACGGTGTGCCTTGCCATTTACAGCGGCGATCACTCGTTTTAAGTCCTGATAATGGTCATCGGGGGATTTGTAATTGGTATAGCCGTTCATAGTATAGGAAATACTGTGGTTACATACATCAACAAGAATAAAGAGATCTTTACCTCTGACGGATTCAGAGATGACAGCCTTGGCTTCTCCGGTACCGAAACGATAGCAGGTGGAGTCAACAATGTAATTGTCGGATACATAGCCTTCAAAGGCGGGATCATTTTTGGCAATATTCTTAATGTCTCTGCGGAAACCTACAAGATAGTTGTTGATCTGATTGCCGAGTCTGGTGGCAGAATCCAGCACGATAAGCTTTAAGGGAGCAACAGGAATGGCTGCTTCCAGTTCATGTAAATTAGGCATGATAACCCTCCAGCGTGAAAAAATATGATAAAACTTCATTTAATTTATATCATTCTGCTAGTGACACGTCAAGAAATTTATAATAGAATAAGAGATAGCGGAGTAAAATAACATGAACAAAAGTAAGGGACATTTGATCAAAAAGATCCTTCCGGGAAGTATCGCAGAGGAATTTGAACTGGCACCGGGAGACAGGCTGATCTCAATAAACGGGCATGAGATCGAGGATATTTTTGATTACCAGTTTTATGCAGAAGATACTTATATAGAAATATTAATAGAGAAACCAGACGGAGAACAGTGGATCCTGGAGGTAGACAAGGAAGAGGACGAGGATCTTGGAATCGAATTTGATAATGGCCTGATGGATGAATACAGATCATGCCATAATAAATGTATTTTCTGCTTCATTGACCAGATGCCGAAGGGAATGCGGGACACCCTGTATTTTAAGGATGATGATTCCCGGCTGTCTTTTCTGCAGGGAAATTATGTGACTCTGACGAATATGTCTGACCATGACCTTGACAGGATCATCCAGTATCACCTTTCACCCATCAATATTTCCTTTCAGACCATGAATCCGGAGCTGAGATGTAAAATGCTGAATAACAGATTTGCCGGAGAAGCACTTAAAAAGGTTGACAGATTAAATGAAGCAGGAATTGAGATGAATGGTCAGATCGTACTGTGTAAGGGAGTCAACGACGGAGAAGAACTGGCATTCAGCATCCGTGAGATGATGAGATATATTCCCAATCTGCAGAGTGTATCTGTGGTGCCGGTCGGGCTTTCAAAATACAGAGACGGACTGTTTCCACTGGAACCGTTCACAAGGGAGGATGCCAGAGAGGTACTTTCTACGATCCATCATTACCAGAATGAGAGCTATCAGAAATATGGAAATCATTTTATCCATGCCAGTGATGAATGGTATATTCTGGCAGGAGAAGAACTGCCACAGGAAGAAAATTATGACGGCTATCTGCAGCTTGAAAATGGTGTAGGCATGATGAGGCTTCTGCTTAATGAGTTTGAAGAAGCGATGAAGGAGCTGCAGGAGAAGATCAGTGCAGATGATCTGGATTTTGTACCAAGGGAAATATCCATGGCAACAGCCAGACTGGCATATCCCTTTATCCGTGATATGGCAGCACGTATGATGGAGATGGTTCCCGGACTTATGATCCATGTCTATGAGATCAGAAATGATTTCTTCGGAGAGATGATCACAGTATCCGGACTTCTGACAGGACAGGATCTGATCGCCCAGCTTACCGGCAAGGAACTGGGAGAAGCCCTGTATCTGCCACAGAATGTCTTAAGGAGCGGCGAAGAGGTGTTCCTGGATGACGTAACTGTTACAGAGATGGAAAAGGCTTTACAAGTGAAGGTAGATATTATAAAATCAAGCGGACGTGATTTTGTAAATGCAGTGCTTGACAGAGCATAAAATAATGGAGGTACTACATGAGTAAAAGAAAGGGAAAGCCTGTTGTGGCAGTAGTAGGCAGACCTAATGTGGGTAAATCGACCCTGTTCAATATGCTGGCAGGGCAGAGAATATCAATCGTAAAAGATACACCGGGAATCACAAGAGACAGGATCTATGCCGATGTCAGCTGGCTTGACCGTTCCTTTACCCTGATCGATACCGGTGGTATCGAACCGGACAGCAGTGATGTGATCCTGTCCCAGATGAGGGAGCAGGCTGAGATTGCTATCAACACAGCAGATGTGATTCTGTTTATGGTTGACGTGAAGCAGGGACTTGTGGATTCAGATGCCAAGGTGGCAGATATGCTGCGACGTTCCCGCAAGCCGGTGGTGCTTGTGGTAAATAAGGTAGATAACTTTGAAAAGTATATGGCAGATGTCTATGAATTCTATAACCTTGGGATCGGGGAGCCGATTCCTATATCGGCAGCCAATCAGATGGGAATTGGTGATATGCTGGACGAGGTTATCAAGTATTTTGATGAGGACAGTACAGAAGAGGAAGAGGATGACAGGATACGTGTGGCCATTGTTGGAAAGCCAAATGTAGGAAAATCTTCCCTGATCAACAGACTGCTTGGGGAGAACAGGCTGATCGTATCTGACATTGCCGGTACGACAAGAGATGCGGTAGATACACCGGTCACCCACAATGGTAAGGATTATGTGTTTATTGATACAGCGGGGCTGCGCCGGAAAAACAAGATCAAGGAAGAGCTGGAGCATTTCATGATCCTGCGTACAGTCAGCGCCGTAGAACGTGCAGATATTGTTGTACTTGTAATTGATGCAGTCGAAGGTGTAACTGAACAGGATGCCAAGATCGCAGGAATTGCCCACGACAGAGGCAAGGCGACGATCATTGCTGTGAATAAGTGGGATGCTATTGAGAAGACAGAAAAGACGGTAAGAGAATATGAAAGCAGGATACGTGAGGTACTGTCCTTTATGCCTTATGCCAAGATCACCTTTATTTCTGCCAAGAGCGGGCAGCGTCTGGTGAAGCTGTATGACCTGATCGATACGGTCGCAGAGAATCATGCCATGAGAGTTGCGACCGGTGTACTGAATGAGATCATGGCAGAAGCCGTTGCCATGCAGCAGCCTCCTTCAGACAAGGGAAGAAGACTCAAGCTTTTCTATATTACACAGGCGTCTGTGAAGCCGCCTACCTTTGTTATTTTTGTGAATGATAAGAACCTGATGCATTTTTCTTATACCAGATATATTGAAAATAAGATCAGGGAGGCCTTTGATTTCCAGGGGACACCTTTGAAATTCATTATAAGAGAAAGAAAGGAAAACAAGTAAAGTGGAACGTCTGTATTGTATTTTGATCGGCTATGTATTTGGTCTGTTCCAGACAGCCTTTATATATGGAAAGCTGCATGGGATCGACATCAGAAACTATGGAAGCGGAAATGCAGGAACCACCAATACCTTACGTGTATTTGGCACAAAGGCAGGGCTGCTTGTTCTGTTTGGTGACATAATAAAAACCATTCTGGCGGTTGTACTGTGTGGTGCCCTGTTTGGCAAGGCACATCCGGAGGAGCTGTATCTGCTTAAGCTGTATGCGGCAACTGGAGCGATCCTTGGACATAATTTCCCTTTTTATCTTCATTTTAAAGGAGGTAAGGGAATCGCAGCAACGGCAGGCCTGGTACTTTCCTTCCATCCGACCTTTATTCCTGTAGGTGTGGTTCTGTTTTTTGGTGCATTTTTGCTGACGCATTATGTTTCCCTTGGATCACTGCTGGTCTATGCAGGTATTATGATCCAGATGGTAGTAAGCGGACAGATGGGACTGTTCCATACATCGCAGGGGATACTGAATGAAATGTATATCATCACAGCGTTTCTTACGATCATGGCTTATTATAAGCATAGAGAGAATATTAAGCGTCTTCTTAAGGGAGAGGAAAGAAAGACTTATCTGACGAAGAAGAATAAAGAAGCGATCAAATAGTTTATTACATAGAAAGGGTAGGAACCGGAGATATGGCTGAAGTAGGAATCATAGGGGCAGGAAGCTGGGGAACAGCGCTATCCCTGCTTTTGTATAAAAACGGAAATCAGGTAACTGTCTGGTCAGCACTGGAAAATGAGATTCAGATGCTGAAGGAGGAACGGGAGCAGAAGGATAAGCTTCCAGGAGTGAAGCTGCCGGAGGATATGATTTTTACAACCAATCTGGAGAAAGCAATAAAGGGGAAGGATGTGCTTGTGCTTGCAGTACCATCGCCCTTCACCAGAAGTACTTCTGCAAAAATGAAGCCTTATGTAAAGGATGGACAGATCATTGTGAACGTGGCCAAGGGAATCGAGGAGACCACACTGATGACGCTTTCCGAGATCATAGAAGAAGAGATTCCACAGGCAAATGTGGCAGTGCTTTCAGGACCTTCCCATGCGGAAGAGGTAGGAAGAGGACTGCCGACAACGATCGTGGCAGGATCCAAGGATAAGGCGACAGCAGAGTATCTGCAGAATCTGTTTATGAGTGAGGTTTTCCGTGTTTATACCAGCTCAGATGTGCTTGGCATAGAGCTTGGTGCAGCACTTAAAAATGTTGTGGCTCTGGCTGCCGGTATTGCAGACGGACTTGGCTATGGTGATAATACCAAGGCTGCACTGATCACCCGGGGTATTGCTGAGATCGCAAGGCTTGGTATCGTAATGGGCGGAAGGATTGAAACCTTTTACGGGCTGACAGGAATAGGAGATCTGATCGTAACCTGTGCTTCCATGCATTCCAGAAACAGAAGAGCTGGTATCCTGATCGGTAAGGGTGCAACTATGGAAGAAGCCATGGCAGAGGTCAAGATGGTCGTGGAAGGGGTATATTCCGCTAAGGCCGGTTATGCACTTTCTAAAAAGTATCAGGTAAGCATGCCGATCATTGAACAGGTAAACAAGGTACTCTTTGAAGGAGCAAGTGCAGCCGATGCAGTAAAGGAGCTGATGCTCCGTGACAAGAAGGTAGAAAATATTGATCTCAGGAATCTGTATCAGAACAGTGCAGAAATATCCTGGTAGGATAGTGATAACAGAGGGAGGAACCTGCAGGTGAGTGACGAACAGAAAAATGATTTTTGGAGTTCATCATCCAATGATGATTTCTGGAATAAGCCGGTCGGTGATGACTGGTTAAAAAAGGACGAGCCAAAGCCTGAAACAAATGAGCCTTCCTGGAATGAAAACCCGTATTACCAAAGCCATGTCCATGAGGATGAGGTAAAGGGCAGTGTGTTTCATGAGGAAAACACAGACAGTACTTACTGGGACAAGGCAGCAGACAATGTTTACCGTGAACAGAAATCGGACAATATTTATACCGGAGAAGTACCGGAGCAACAGAAGAAAAGAGTACATGTACATACTATTATCTGTCTGATCAGTATATGTATTATGGTATTTGTCATTCTGGCGGTTGCAGCGGCAGCATCTCTTACAAAAAACGTACAGAAAAAGGAAGCACGTGTGGTATCCTACACAGAAGAAAATCTTACTTCACCGGTATTTGATTATTATGATAACAATACGGTAACACTGGAGAATAACTGTTATACAATCGTAAATCATGATATTTATGCAGGCTTTCCGGAAGACTATTCCCTGATTGCCATTAGGGTAGATGTGGAGAGCAGTGCTTATGTCCAAAATGCCTATGTCATGAAAAACTGTTACATCGGTTACGAAGAGAACGGAACAGTGGAATATAAACAGTCGCTTGGAAGGGATGTTTATTATCCCTATGTGGCTGGATATGGATTTGACAGCAGCAGCTTTCTTTCAGATTACGGATGTGGTAATGGAGCTGATATTACCGGTTATTTTTTCTTCCTGATTCCGGCAGATGTACAGGAAATTACACTGTATATGGAAAAATATGATCTGCAGTATGATACGATAGACAAAATAGAAACGGTTATGTCATGGAACATGGGTGTTCTTCCTTATGATGAGGAAATCCCAGGCAGACTTGCAAAAGAGGGAGGGTATCATTATGAGTAAGGTATTGAAAAACGGGATCACTGTACTGGTTGTTGCAGTCTGTGGCTTTGTCTGCCTGATCGCACTTCTTCTTTATGCATCGGGAGAACTGAAATATGCATCCTACGAGCTTGAGTCTGCTGTGAAGCCGGAGCTGGTTTCTGCTACAGCAGAGCGTATAGACAGTGGGACGCTGAAAAATGTGCGCGATGACAGGGACTATTATAAAGTAAAGCTGATGCTGCAAAATAACAGTAATTATGGATACTGGGACAGCTCACTATATTTCACATATAAGAAGCCAGATAACAGTAACGCCTATATTCAGGAGATGGAGCATACATCAGCCTTTGACAGATGGCAGGATGGACGATACTTCCCGGCAGGGAAGGCGGCTGTCAGTGAACGGATCATAGAAGTTGATAAGGATTGCAGGGAAGTTAAGATTTCCCAACGTGGAGATGATACAGACCCTGTTACAGTACAATTAGAAAAATAAAAGGGAGCAGATAAAACGATGACGATTTTTGATGAATTAAAAGCAAGAGGACTTCTTGCACAGCTTACAGATGAAGAGGAGATCAAGGAGCTGATCAACAATGGAAAGGCCACCTTTTATATCGGGTTTGATCCTACCGCAGATTCTCTTCATGTTGGACATTTCATGGCACTCTGCCTGATGAAGAGACTGCAGATGGCAGGGAATAAGCCAATCGCATTGATCGGCGGTGGTACCGGTATGATCGGAGATCCTTCCGGAAGAAGTGATATGCGTACTATGATGACACCGGAGACGATCCAGCATAACTGTGACTGCTTCAAGAAGCAGATGAGCCGTTTTATTGATTTCTCAGAGGGCAAGGCTCTGATGGTCAATAATGCAGAATGGCTGATGGATCTGAATTATATTGAATTTTTAAGAGAGGTAGGACCTCACTTCTCAGTTAACAATATGCTGAGAGCGGAGTGCTACAAGCAGAGAATGGAAAAGGGTCTTTCTTTCCTTGAGTTTAACTATATGCTGATGCAGAGCTATGATTTCTATGAGCTGTTCCAGAAATACGGCTGCAATATGCAGTTTGGCGGTGATGACCAGTGGAGCAATATGCTTGGCGGAACTGAACTGATCAGAAGAAAGCTTGGTAAGGATGCCTATGCCATGACCATTACCCTGCTTCTGAATTCTGAGGGCAAGAAGATGGGTAAGACACAGAAGGGGGCTGTATGGCTTGATCCAGAGAAGACTTCTCCATTTGAATTCTATCAGTACTGGAGAAATGTGGCAGATGCAGATGTACTTAAGTGTCTGCGTATGCTTACCTTCCTGCCTCTTGAGCAGATTGATGAGATGGATCACTGGGAAGGCAGCCAGCTCAATCAGGCCAAGGAGATCCTGGCTTATGAGCTGACAAACCTTGTACATGGTGAGGAAGAAGCAAAGAAAGCACAGGAAAGTGCAAGAGCGTTGTTCAGTACTGGTGTGGCAGCACAGATGCCCACCTGTGAGCTGACAGATGAGGATATGGAAGATGGAAGCATTGATCTGATCTCTGTACTGTGCAAGGCAGGACTGGTAAATACCAGATCTGAAGGCAGACGTGCTATCGAGCAGGGCGGCGTAACAGTAGGTGAGGACAAGGTGACTGATGTAAAGGCAGCTTATGCAAAGGATGCTTTTGCAGGAGAAGGACTTGTTGTAAAACGTGGAAAGAAGAACTTCCGCAAGATTATTGTGAAATAAGGACAGTATGCAGTATCAGTTAATCAAAAGCAAACGAAAAACGATTGCCATCTCTTTTGACAGGGGTGGCAATCTTGTTGTGAAAGCGCCCTGGTTTGTCAGCGACAGGGAGGTAGAAAGATTTGTGCAGAGCAAGGAGGAATGGATCCTTGCGACAGCAAAACGGCTTGCCATGCAGGAAAAGAAAAAAGAAGCAGTGCGGCTGCAGCTTGTGAACGGAGATCAGCTTCCTTTCCTTAACGAGCATCTGACACTGTCAGTTTTCCGGGAGGAAAGCAGCAGATGCCGGGTAAAGAAGGCAGGAGACAGACTTCTTTTATTTGTTCCCTATGAAGCAGACTATGAGATCAGGAGAATGGCCATAGAAAAATGGTACCGGAAGATGGCTGCGCAGTGGATCAGGGAAAGGGCCATGCTTTATGCCGGAATGATGCAGGTAAGCTTTTCTGAGATCCATATCAAGGATCAGAGAAGCAGGTGGGGAAGTTGCAGTGGTCTTTCTAACCTGAATTTTTCTTTCCGCCTCATGCTGGCACCGGCAGCTGTGGCAGAGTATGTGGTGATCCATGAGCTGTGCCACCTGCGGTATATGGATCACTCGCAGAATTTCTGGCAGATGGTCGAAGCCTTCTGTCCGGATTATAAAGTCAGGAAGAAATGGCTGGCAGAACACGGAAATGAACTGTATCTGTTCTGAGCTTTAGCAGGGGAGATGAATTATGGGTATAATGCAAAATACAGACGGTTACAGACCGGGAGAGGAGTGCAGTCACTGTAAGGGGCGCTGCTGCCGGGAAAAGGGCTGCAGCCTTGCACCCTCCGATCTTGAAAGAGCAATAGAAACAAGAGGACTTACCGGAAATGAGAGGGAGAAGATTCTTTCTCTTTTACAGGAGGAAGGGAATCTGTATGCCATTGACCGGTTTCATCTGGAGGGAAAAGAGATCTACTATATGAGAATGCGGCATCATGCCTATACCTTTGTCGGAGAGGATGCCATAGGGATCTGTGCTGCACTGACTGCTGCCGGCTGCATATTATCAGAAGAGGACAGACCAAAGGGCGGCAGGTATCTGGAAAGCAGACCGGATGGCTACTGTATCCAGCATTACGGGGCAGATGAGATGGCAGAGGACTGGCTGCCTTACCAGGAGAGCCTTTCTTCCATATACTGGGAATACTTTCAGAGGTTTAAAGAGGATGGCACCTTTGATAAGTGCGATGAGGAATATTTCAGGTTTCTGAGGACATTCAGGGAAGGAAGCATTTTCTGAGTTCTTAAATGATACCAATCTTGACAGCAGACAGATTTATTTGATGAACCTTAAGCACAAAGAATAAAGCTGAATATTCTGTTCATAAAACAAACACCCCTTTCATACATTTAAATAAATATGGAAGGGGTTTATTATATGGATAATCAAAGGGATTATGATTTATACAGGGACATACAGACGAGATGCAACGGGGAGATTTACATAGGTGTGGTGGGACCTGTGCGGACAGGAAAATCAACCTTTATCAAGAGGTTCATGGATCTGCTTGTCCTGCCTCATATAGAGGACGAATTTGAACGGGAACGTGCAAATGATGAATTGCCACAGAGCGCTGGAGGCAAGACGATCACGACAACGGAACCCAAATTTATCCCAAAGGAGGCAGCAAGTATTTCCCTTGGGGAAGGGGCACAGGCTAGGGTACGTTTGATCGACTGTGTGGGATATATGGTAGAAGGTGCTGCAGGCCATATGGAAAACGGGGAAGAGAGGATGGTGAAGACACCATGGAGTGAGGAAGAGATCCCCTTTACGCAGGCGGCTGAAACGGGTACAAGAAAGGTAATCGCAGATCATTCCAGTGTTGGGATCGTGGTGACCTGTGACGGCAGCTTTACTGAGATCGGAAGACAGCAGTATGAACCGGCAGAGGAGCGTACGGTACGGGAACTGAAGAAGCTGAACAAACCCTTTATCGTACTTTTGAATACCACAAAGCCTTATAGCGAAGAAACAGGGAAGCTGGCAGAAGTTCTTTCTGAAAAGTATCAGGTATCTGTGCTGCCTGTAAATTGTGAACAGTTAAAAAAAGAAGATATCCGGCAGATTCTTGAAAAGCTGCTCTGTGAATTTCCACTTACAGTTATGGAATTTTATATGCCGAAGTGGGTGGAAATGCTGGAGAGGGATCACCCCCTTAAGGTACAGCTTGTAGAAAAGGTCAGAGAGGTCATGAAGGAATACACCTGCATCCGGGATGTACTGCAGAGGCCGGTTTCCATTAAAGGAGATTTTGTCAGAAAATGTAAGATGGATCAGGTAGGAATGGCAGACGGCTGCGTAAGAATCTATATTGATGTGGATGATGCTTGCTATTTTGAGATGCTGAGCAGTCTGGTAGGAGAAGACATTCACAATGAATACCAGCTTTTATCAACACTGAAAGAAATGGCGGCTATGAAAAAAGAGTATTCCAGGGTTCTGAGTGCGGTGATGTCAGTGAGACAAAAAGGATATGGCGTTGTTATGCCACAGAGAGAAGAAATCCTGTTAGATAAACCGGAGCTGATCCGGCATGGCAACAAGTTTGGTGTAAAGATCCGGGCAGAGAGCCCGAGCATCCATATGATCCGTGCCAACATTGAAACAGAGATCTCTCCGATCGTAGGAAGTGAGGAACAGGCAAAGGATCTGATACGGTATATTTCCGAGTCCGAAACCGGAAAGGAAGGCATCTGGGAAACCAACATTTTCGGAAAAACAGTAGAACAGCTTGTAAATGACGGTATTACCGGGAAGCTGACGATGATCGGTGAAGAAAGTCAGGTGAAGCTGCAGGAGACCATGCAGAAGATCGTGAACGATTCCAACGGAGGCATGGTGTGCATTATTATCTGAGAAGAACAGGGACTGCCCGGAACAGCAGTCCCTGTTTTTGCAAATATCATTCAACATTTTTTCGGCAAATCAGGCAGAAGACAGTACTTTTTTGCTAGTGTTAAGAAGCTGTAAAGACCTGTCAAAAGGGTGCTTCGTTGGTTGAAGCAAATGCCGTTTTGTGATAGAATTAATAAGTAATTAGAAAATGAATGGAGGGTTCCTTTATGAATCAGACATACCAGAAACTCCTTGACTGTTACGAAAGTGTACGGGCAAGGATTCCTTTTATTCCAAGAGTTGCACTTGTTCTTGGATCAGGTCTTGGCAATTATGCAGATGCTATTGATGTCAAAGGTGAAATCAGATATTGCGAAATTAAAGATTTTCCTGTTTCTACAGTACCCGGACATGAGGGAAAGTTTATTTTCGGTTATGTAGGACAGGTTCCTGTTGTATGCATGAAGGGAAGAATCCATTATTATGAAGGATATCCGATTTCAGATGTGGTACTTCCAACCAGATTGATGAAGATGATGGGCGCTGAAATTTTGTTTCTTACCAATGCATCCGGTGGAATTAATCCTGCTTTTGGAGCAGGGGATTTTATGCTGATTAAAGATCATATTTCCTGTTTTGCTCCTAATCCGCTTGTAGGTCCTAATATTGATGAGCTGGGACTCAGATTTCCAGATATGAGTACGATTTACAATAAAAAGCTGCAGCAGAAGATCAGAGAAGCTGCAGGTATACATAATATAGCACTGAAGGAAGGGGTTTACGCACAGCTTACCGGACCTTCCTTTGAGTCACCTGCAGAGATCCGGATGCTGAGGGCACTTGGGGCAGATGCAGTTGGCATGAGTACAGCGGTAGAAGCAATCGCAGGAAATCATATGGGAATGAAGGTATGTGGGATTTCCTGTATCTCCAATCTTGCAGCCGGTATGACAGACCAGCCTCTGACGCATGAAGAAGTTCAGGAAGCTGCAGATATTGCAGCACCCCTGTTCAAAAAGCTGATCACGGAAGCATTGATGCTGTTTTAAGGATGGGATGAAAATGGAAAAAGTACAGTGTGAAGACCCGGATCAGGACAGGCTTCCTGTAGAGGAATTGATAGGGAAGGCACTTGCAGCCAGAAAAAATGCGTACACACCTTATTCCCACTTTCAGGTAGGAGCAGCACTTCTGACAGAACGTGGACAGATATATACAGGATGCAACATTGAAAATGCAGCTTATGGACCAACCATCTGTGCAGAACGTTGTGCCATCTTTAAGGCAGTAAGTGAAGGGGAACATTCCCTGAAGGCGATTGCCATTGCAGGAGGAAACGAAAAGGAAACAGATATGCTGAGCGGATATGCATTCCCGTGTGGTGTCTGCAGACAGGTCATGCGTGAATTTGTAAAGGATGCTGCATTTAAGGTGATCGTAGCAAGGAATATAACAGATTTTCAGATTTTCAGCCTGGAGGAGCTTTTGCCAAACAGCTTTGGACCGGAGAATCTGTCAGCTAAAGAATTGGAGGGAGGCACGGAATGAACATTCGTTTTTTTAACGCCAGGATCCTCACCATGGAAGAAGGAAGGAAAATCTTTTCCGGAGAGGTATGGGTGAGTGGTGATCGTATCCTGTATGTGGGAGAGGGCAGAAGCAACGATGATATCTTTCAGGAGCTTAAGATACCTGTGATTATCTGGGATCGCGAAATTGACTGTAATGGTAATCTGCTGATGCCGGGATTCAAGGATGCACATACGCATTCAGGAATGACCCTGCTGAGATCCTTTGCAGATGACCTGCCGCTTGACCAGTGGCTGAATCAGCAGATCTTTCCGGTGGAAGCACTTTTGACCGGAGATGAGATTGGTGAGCTGACGAAGCTTGCCGTACTGGAATACCTGACAAGTGGTATTACAGCGGTTTTTGATATGTATCTGACACCGGATACAATATTTGAAGCCTTTGATTCCATGGGAATGAGAGGCGTACAGGTTGGCGGCGTTAACAATTTCAGCCAGTCAGTGGAGGCACTGGAGGACTGGTATGTAAGACTGAATAATAAAAGTCCGCTGCAGTCCTTTAAGCTTGGATTTCATGCTGAATATACCTGTTCAAAGGAGCTGCTGCTGAAGATCGCAGAGCTTTCCCATAAATATCAGGCGCCGGTGTATACCCATTTATGTGAAACGAAGGCTGAGGTAGAGGGATGCAGGGATCGGTATGGGATGACACCGGCTGCATTTTTGGATTCCATTGGCATGTTTGATTATGGCGGAGGCGGTTACCATCTGGTACACGTGTCAGAAGAAGATATTGAAGTATTAAAAAAACGAAAGCTGTATGCGATATCCAATCCGGGTTCCAATACCAAGCTGGCCAGTGGAACAGCGCCGATCAGCAGGTATCTGAAGGAAGGAATACCTGTAGCACTCGGAACAGATGGACCGGCAAGCAATAACTGTCTTGATATGTTCAGGGAGATGTTCCTGGTAACAGGGCTTGCCAAGCTGAAGGAGGAGGATGCAGCAGCCGTTGATGCGATGGAGGTTCTGAAAATGGCGACAGTGAACGGGGCTCATGCCATGGGACTTCCAGATGCAGATGTGCTTGCCAGAGGGAAACTGGCAGATATGATACTGATCGATCTGGATCAGCCTAATATGAGGCCATTTAACAATATTGCCAAGAATATAGTTTACAGTGGAAGCAAGATAAATGTAAAATTAACTATGATCGGCGGAAAGATCCTCTATGAAAATGGAGTGTTTCAGACAGCGGAGGGTCCGGCTGCCATCTATGAGAGAGCAGAAGAGATCATAAAGGACAAGAAACAGAAAATTTCAAAAAATGTGTTGTGATATAAGGAGGGAAAAGCCATGAATAATCAGGAAATAAACAAAACACAGGGGAAAAAAGCAAATACGATGCATTCATTAAAAATGAAAATCTTCTTACTGGTATTTATTGCCATCATATTTGCCATAGGTCTTTGCCTGCTGATGATCGTTCCAAAATCAAAGAGTAATCTTGAGACGGTTATTGAAAATTATATGAAGGATGTTACTGTTGTCGAAGGCGAAAATCTGGACAGGGAGCTGGCAAGAGAAGGAGCTGATACAGTTCTTTCCGCAGAAGCGCTGCAGGACGATCTTAAAGGCATTTCGATCAGTGGGATGCCATCAAGCTACGCTTATATTTTTTCAGGGACAGACGGCACCATGCTGTATCATCCGACAGCAGACAAGATCGGCCTTCCGGTAGAGAATGTAGCGGCAAAGCAGCTTCTTACAGAGATCGGAGAGGGAAAGAAACCAGAGCCTTCCGTAATTGAGTATGAGTTTAAGGGAAAACAGAAATATGCAGCTTATTATATAGGAAATGAAGCAGCGTTTGTCCTGATCATTACAGCCGATGGAGATGAGGTATTTGCAAGTCTGAATGAAACTACAAATTACAGTCTGATAGGAGCACTTATACTGATCCTCGTCTGCAGTGTATTTACCTTTTTCATAACTTCACTGATGTTCAGACCGATTGGCGTGATTACCAGAGTGATAAATAAAATCTCAGATATGGATTTCAGGGAAAATGATGATCAGAAGCATATGCTGAAGCAGAAAGATGAAACAGGCATAATGGGACATGCAGTCAATACTCTGCGTCTGGAACTGATTGATATTGCAAAGCAGATCAAGGGAAAAAGCCAGGAATTATATGAATCTTCTGAAGCACTCAGCACAGGGACAAGTGAAACAGTTACAGCAGTGGAACAGGTAGAAAATGCGATCACAGAAATTGCCAAGGGCGCAACCTCCCAGGCGCAGGAAACGCAGTCAGCATCTGAAAATGTGGTTTTAATGGGGAACATGATCGAAGAAGCCAATACAGAGGTTGAAAATCTCCGTACCAATGCAAGAGCCATGCGTGATGCCGGAAATTCTGCAGTTACCATTCTGAAAGAGCTTGGACAGATCAATCAGCAGACAAAGGATGCTATGGAAGTGATCTATAAACAGACAAATGTAACCAATGAGTCTGCACAGAAGATCAAAGAGGCGACAGAGATCATTACGGATATCGCAGAAGAAACTAATCTGCTTTCCTTAAACGCATCTATTGAAGCTGCAAGAGCCGGTGAACAGGGACGGGGCTTTGCTGTAGTAGCAGCCCAGATCCAGAAGCTGGCAGAGCAGTCCAATGAGTCTGCAAGACAGATCGAAGCGATCATTAATACGCTGATCGAGGAATCAGAAAAGTCTGTAGACACGATGAAGAACGTAAAGGAAGTTATTGATAAGCAGGATGTCAATGTAACAAATACACAGGATGCGTTTAATAAGGTTAAGGACGGAATAGACCGTTCTGTAGAAGGAATCCGTGAGATTGCGAAACGGACAGCCGGACTTGATGAAGCAAGGATCAAGGTTGTGGATATTGTCCAGAATCTGACGGCCATTGCAGAGGAAAACGCTGCAAGTACAGAGGAAACATCAGCATCTGCAGAGGAGGTCAATGCTGTTATCAGCAATATTGCTGCAAATGCCAATAATCTGCATGAAATTGCTGTCAGTCTGGAAGATTGTGTAAAAATGTTTATCTTTGAATAATGCAAGGTAAAAAATATGGGTTATCTTATGTTTCTGGCAGCAATTGTTTTGTTTTTTCTGCTCCTGATCACCAGAACATATCTGCAGAGCCGCAGAGAAGAAAAAGAATATAGGGATCGCATTTTATATCATTTTGGTGAACAGCCCCCGGAAAAGGTCAGTGCTGCCAGAAAGCAGAAAATCGCAGATGGCTATAAACGAAGGAACAGGGAGTTTTATATAGACGATATTACCTGGAAAGATCTTCAGATGGATGAGGTCTATGACCGGCTTGCTTTTGTGGAAACACAGGCCGGAGAAGAGTCTCTTTATGAAATTCTGAGAACACCATTGACAGATCCTGAGCTTCTTGCACAGAGAGAATTGCAGATCCGTTATTTTCAGGAACATCCAAGGGAAAGGGCAGCATGCCAGATGTTATTTCACAGGCTGTCAGTAAAGAAGTGTTCCCGTTCTTTGTATGAACAGCTGGAGCAGCTTGAGAAAGCACCGGAGCAGAAGGCTGTATCCGATTATCTGGCAGTGTGGCTTGTGCTTTTTTCTGTGATTATGATCCTGTGGAATTTTCCGGTTGGAATCTGCATGATGGTGGCAGTCTGCATCTATAATATTTTGTCTTATTTTAAAAGGAAAGCAGAGATCACACCTTACATCAGCTGCTTTTCGTATCTGATTTTATTTGTGAAGCAGGCAGAAAAATTTCCACAGCTTACAGGACCGTGGCAGGAAGATATAAATAAGCTTACAAACATTGTAAATAAGCTGCAGAGGCTGAAAAGAGGAGCCTTTCTTCTGCCTGAAGGAAATATCAGAAGTTCATCTGATCCCTTTTCTGTTTTGCTTGATTATATAAATATGCTGCTGCATATGGATCTGCTGTTTTTTTATCACAGAAAAAAACAGATTCTTATGTACAAGGAAGAAGCTTCAGAGCTGATCCGTATTACGGGAAAGATAGAAGCATTCATAGCGATCGTGGCATTTCGGGCAGGCAACAGCGGAAATTGTATTCCGGAATACCAGGAGAAGGGGATCATGGCAGAGGGACTTTATCATCCGCTGCTGAAAAAGCCGGTAGCAAATGACATGAATACCACTGACTGCGTACTGATCACAGGCTCCAATGCTTCAGGAAAGTCTACTTTTTTAAGAACGGCTGCAATCAATGTCCTTCTGGCACAGACAGTTCATACCTGCATGGCCAAAGCATTTGCAGCTCCCTGTTACAGACTGTATACCTCAATTTCTATCAGTGATGATCTTCTGAACGGGGAAAGCACTTATGTTGCGGAGATCAGGGCGCTGAAGAGAATAATAGATGCAGCAGAAGTAAAGGGGACACCCGTTATTGCATTTACAGATGAGATTTTGAGAGGGACAAATACTGTGGAGAGGATAGCAGCAGCTGCCCAGATCCTGAAATATCTGAAGGAAGAGGGTGTATTTTGCTTTGCCGCAACACATGATGTAGAGCTGACTGTGCTTTTGCAGAAGGAATATCATAATTATCATTTCACAGAAGTGGTAGAAAATGGAGAAGTGATCTTCCCATATCAGCTAAAGGAGGGACGTGTCAGATCAAGAAATGCGATCAGACTGCTGGCAGGAATGGGATATGACAAAAAAATAACAGAAACAGCTGAAAAGATGGCTTCTGATTTTCTTGAAAAAGGAGTCTGGTCATGCTAAAATAAAAAGCAGTTGAGAAAGGCGGTAGACATGAATAATCTGATTTTATTTTTTAATTCCTTTATGTCTTATTTTTTATTACTGCTTCTGATAGCAGCAATCGTAGGAGTGGCAATTTTCATCGGCATTAAGCTCCGCAAAAGTAAAAATGAAAAAGAAAAGGATGTACAGGATAGTGTACAAACCCCTTAAAAGTGTTCAGCCAATGAACACTTTTTCTATACTATACGTGCGTAAAAAAGCTGCAAAGGATAGTTCCCTGGCAGAAATGTGCACAGGAAAAGAGGAGAGATATGCTTAATTTACAGGTAGCAGACAGAATGAAGGAATATGAGGAAGGAATCTTCCAGCTTCTGGATGAAAAGAAGGCGGAAGTAGAAAAGACAGGGAAAAAGGTATATAACCTTTCCGTTGGTACACCGGATTTTCCACCGTCAGAACGCATTATGAAAGCTGTAGAAGAAGCAGCCAGAAAGCCGGAAAACTACAAATATTCCCTGAAAGAGATCCCGGAACTAAAGCAGGCACTGATAGAGCGTTACCGGACAAGATATCAGGTAGAACTGAAGGAAGCTGAATTTACAGCCGTTTACGGATCTCAGGAAGGAATTGCCCATATTGCGCTGGCATACTGTAATCCGGGAGATGTTGTGCTGGTTCCGGATCCGGGATATCCGATCTTTTCCATAGGACCATCCCTTGCCATGGCAGATGTAAGAACCTATCCTCTGCTGAAAGAGAATGATTATCTGCCAGATCTGAAAGGAATGGATTCTGAATTATTAAAGAAGACAAAGATGATGATCGTTTCCTATCCGTTAAACCCGATCTGCAGGATCGCACCGGACAGCTTTTATGATGAGCTGATTCCCTGGGCAAAGGAGAATAATATCATTATCGTTCATGATAATGCTTATTCTGATATTGTATATGATGGACACGTTGGCAAGTCTATCCTTTCTCATGAAGGGGCAAAGGATATCTGTGTAGAATTTTACTCTCTGTCAAAGAGCTTTAATTATACAGGCGCAAGAATGGGATTCCTTGTGGGAAATGAATTCCTGGTACAGACATTTAAGAAGCTCAGGTCACAGATCGATTATGGTGCATTTCTTCCGGTGCAGTACGGTGCGGTAGCAGCCCTTACCGGCAGTGATGAAGAAGTAAAGGCACAGTGTGCTGAGTATCAGAAGAGAAGAGATGCTCTATGCAGCGGGCTTCGTTCGATAGGCTGGTATATCGAGGACAGTGAGGGCAGTATGTTTGCCTGGGCAGCCATTCCAGAAGGCTATACGGATGATGTCAGCTTTGTTATGGAGCTGCTTGAAAGGGCAGGTGTCTTATGTACACCGGGAAGCAGCTTCGGAAAACGGGGAAAGGGACATGTACGCTTTGCATTGACCATGCCTGTTGAAAGGATAAAGGAAGCGGTAAAAGCGATTGAAAACAGCGGTATGATCAGAAAATAACAGATAAAAGGGGATGAAAGCAACAGATGAGTATTGAAACAGAGGAAAAACTGGAGGCTTCTGCACTGGATGAAGCATACAGACCAAAGAGAGATGTTAAGGTCATCAAAAAGGATGGCAGCCTGGAAGCGTTCCATGTACAGAAGGTCATTGATGCGGTTGGAAAGAGTGCTTACCGCGCCCTGACCAAATTCACGGAAGAAGAAAAAAAGCATATCTGCCAGTATGTGATCGATAAAGTAGATGAACTGGAAGAGGACAGGATCCCCATTCCGATCATGCATAATATCGTAGAGAGTGCCCTGGAGGATGTGAAGCCTATTGTAGCAAAGAGCTACCGGGATTACCGTAACTATAAGCAGGATTTTGTAAGGATGATGGATGATGTCTATAAAAAGAGTCAGTCCATTATGTATGTCGGTGATAAAGAAAATGCCAATACCGACAGTGCACTGGTTTCAACCAAGAGAAGTCTGATCTTCAATCAGTTTAACAAAGAGCTGTATCAGAAGTTCTTTATGACCACAGAAGAGATCCAGGCCTGCAGGGATGGCTATATCTATGTCCATGATATGTCTGCAAGAAGAGATACCATGAACTGCTGTCTTTTTGATGTGGCAAGCGTACTGACAGGCGGCTTTGAAATGGGAAATATCTGGTATAATGAGCCAAAGACACTGGATGTTGCCTTTGACGTGATCGGTGATATCGTCTTAAGTGCAGCCAGCCAGCAATATGGCGGTTTCACAGTTCCAGAAGTAGATAAGATCCTGGAGCCGTATGCAGAGAAGACCTATCATAAGAGCCTTGAAAAGTATAAAAGACTGGGAATTGATGAAGAAAGTGCAGAAGCAGAGGCTTATGCAGATGTAAAAAGAGAGTTCGAGCAGGGCTTCCAGGGCTGGGAGTATAAGTTTAATACAGTAGCCAGCAGCCGTGGAGATTATCCATTTATTACAGTAACTGCAGGAATCGGTACAGGCAGATTTGCAAAACTTGCTACAATCTCCCTGTTGAATGTCCGCAGAAAGGGACAGGGGAAAAAGGATTGTAAAAAACCGGTGCTTTTCCCGAAAATTGTATTCCTTTATGATGAAAATCTTCATGGTCCCGGAAAGGAGCTTGAGGATGTGTTTGAGGCTGGGGTGAAATGTTCTGCCAAAACCATGTATCCTGACTGGCTTTCCCTTACTGGAAAAGGTTATATTGCCAGTATGTATAAGCAGTACGGAAAGGTTATTTCTCCCATGGGCTGTCGTGCTTTTCTGTCTCCCTGGTATGAGAGAGGCGGTATGCATCCGGCAGATGAAAATGATGTGCCTGTATTTGTGGGAAGATTCAATATCGGTGCCGTGTCCCTGCATCTTCCGATGATCCTTGCCAAATCAAGACAGGAAGGAAGGGACTTTTACGAGGTTCTTGATTATTACCTGAACCTGATCAGACAGCTTCATATCAGAACCTATGCTTACCTTGGAGAAATGAGGGCGTCCACTAATCCGCTTGCTTACTGTGAAGGTGGATTTCTTGGCGGACATCTGAAGCTGACAGACAAGATCAAGCCGATCCTGAAAACGGCGACAGCAAGCTTTGGCATTACTGCGTTTAATGAACTGCAGGAGCTTTATAATGGGAAATCTCTGGTAGAGGACGGGGCATTTGCACTGGAGGTGCTGGAGTATATTAATGAAAGGATCAATGAATTTAAAGAAGAGGATGGCAATCTCTATGCCATCTACGGAACACCGGCAGAGAGTCTCTGCGGTCTTCAGGTGAAGCAGTTCCGTGCCAAGTATGGCATTATTGAAGGCGTTTCTGACAGGGAATATGTTTCTAACAGCTTTCACTGCCATGTGACTGAAGATATTACACCGATCCAGAAGCAGGATCTGGAATACCGTTTTTGGGAATTATCCAATGGCGGTAAGATCCAGTATGTGAAGTACCCAATTGATTACAATATAGAAGCGATCAAAACCCTGATCCGCAGGGCAATGGAAATGGGATTTTATGAAGGAGTAAATCTTTCACTGGCATACTGTGATGATTGCGGGCATCAGGAGCTTGAAATGGATGTATGTCCTAAATGCGGCAGCAAGAATCTGACAAAAATAGAGAGAATGAATGGTTATCTTTCCTATTCCAGAGTACATGGGGATACCAGACTGAATGAGGCAAAAATGGCAGAAATTTCAGAAAGGAAGAGCATGTAGGGAATGAGATATCACAATATTACGAAAGACGATATGCTGAATGGTGACGGCCTGCGGGTTGTATTGTGGGTAGCGGGCTGTTCCCATTGCTGCAAGGACTGCCAGAATCCGATCACCTGGGATCCAAACGGTGGAATCCCGTTTGATGAGGCAGCAAAGCAGGAGATCTTTGACCAGCTTGATAAGCCCTATATTTCCGGGATTACCTTTTCTGGAGGAGATCCGCTGCATTCAGCAAACCGGCTTGAGGTAAGGAACCTCATGGTCGAGATCCGGGAGAAATATCCGGATAAGACGATATGGCTCTATACAGGAGATCTGTGGGAAAATGTGCTTCATTATGCCATGATGCAATATATTGATGTCCTGGTAGACGGAGAATTTATGGCAGATAAAAAGGATGTGAAGCTTCTCTGGAAAGGAAGCAGTAACCAAAGAGTGATCGATGTACAAAAAAGTTTAAAACAGACAGATCCAGTGATCCCGGTTCTGCATTGTGGAGATTACAGCTATGGAAACCATTAAAATCAAATATTTTACAGACAAAATTGAAAAACTGACCTACATTGACGGCAAATCTGACTGGATCGATCTTCGGGCAGCGGAGTCGGTGGATTTGAAAAAGGGAGAATTTAAACTGATCCCTCTTGGTGTTGCCATGGAGCTGCCAAAGGGTTATGAGGCGCATATTGTGCCAAGAAGCTCAACCTTTAAGAATTTCGGGATTATCCAGACTAATCATCAGGGTGTGATTGACAGTTCTTATTGTGGGGACAATGATGAATGGAAAATGCCGGTTTATGCTATGAGAGATACATATATTGAAGTGAATGACAGGATCTGCCAGTTCCGTATTATGGAAAATCAGCCAAAGATCCAGTTTGAAGAGGTAAAAGCGCTTACCGGTGTGGACAGAGGCGGCTTTGGCACAACAGGAAAGCAATAAAAAATGAAAAAATGAGTATAAAAGGACTTCTTTTGCCACATAATGGTGAGGTAATCAGTATGTGCGTAAAAGGAGTCTTTTTATTATGGATGTTAATGGAATTGATAATCTGAGACAGCAAAAGGATGCCATGACAGCTTCGCTGAAGGAAAATATGGATTTTCTGAACCGAAAGCTTGATATTGATAAAAACTTCGATCTGGTGTACCGTGTGATCCAGATCGGGGGAAGGGAAGCCTGTATGTACTTTGTGGATGGTTTCTGTAAGGACGAGCTGATGCAGAAAATACTGCAGCGCTTTATGGATATCAAACCGGAAGAACTTCCGGAAAATGCCCATGAAATGTCCAAAAAATGTGTCCCGTATGTTGAAGTGGATCTGCAATCTGATTTCAGTCAGATCATTTATTTTATCATGTCCGGGGTATTTGCTCTTTTTATTGATGGATATGATCAGTGTATTCTGATCGACTCCAGAACCTATCCTGCAAGAAGTGTTTCAGAGCCGGAGAAGGATAAAGCACTCCGTGGATCCAAGGATGGATTCGTGGAAACTATCGTATTTAATACAGCGCTGATACGCAGGAGGATCCGCAGTACTAATCTCAGAATGGAAATGTTCCATGCTGGCAACAGCTCCCAGACAGATATTGTGCTCTGTTATATGGAAAACAGAGTAGACCAGAAATTCCTGGAGCAGATCAGGAAGAGGATCCAGAATATCAAGGTGGATGCCCTGACTATGAATCAGGAGAGCCTCGCAGAGTGTCTGTATCAGAAAAAATGGTATAATCCTTTTCCAAAGTTTAAGTTTACAGAACGGCCGGATACAGCATCGGCACAGATCCTGGAGGGGGATGTGGTCATACTTGTTGATAATTCCCCTTCAGCCATGATCACACCGACCTCTGTCTTTGATGTGATCGAGGAAGCAGATGATTATTATTTTCCTCCCATCACTGGAACGTACTTACGTCTGACCAGGTTTCTGATCGCCATTCTGACATATCTTCTGACACCAACCTTTCTTCTGCTGACACAGCATCTGGAATGGATTCCTGCAGGTTTTACCTTTATTGAAGTCAAAGATACGGTCAATATTCCGCTTATCTGGCAGTTCCTGCTTCTGGAGCTAGCCATTGACGGTCTGCGTCTTGCGGCGGTCAATACCCCTAATATGCTGAGTACACCATTAAGTGTCATGGCGGCACTGGTGCTTGGGGAGTTTTCGGTGAATAGCGGCTGGTTTAATTCAGAGGTTATGCTGTATATGGCTTTCGTGGCGATCGCCAATTATACACAGGCAAGCTACGAACTCGGATATGCGATCAAGTTTATGAGGATCCTGGCTCTGATCCTGACAGCGCTTTTCGATATATGGGGGTATATAGCTGCACTGCTCGTTATGGTCATTGCGCTGGTATCTAATAAAACAATTTCCGGGAAAAGCTATATTTATCCGCTGCTTCCATTAAATCTGAAACGTCTTGCCAGAAGATTTATCCGTTACAGACTCCCGGGAGCAAGAGAATAAAGACAGAAGGCGGATAAATAAGTGGGAAAATCCGCTGTTCTAACTAAAAGCTATCTTTGCTATAATCATATTATAATGATGCAAATGAGGAGAAACGATTATGAAAATGATTATGCTTGGAACTGGCAATGCAACAGTGACGCAGTGCTATAATACCTGTTTTGTACTGCAGGAAAATGACAGATATTTTCTGGTTGACGGTGGTGGTGGAAATGGTCTTTTACATCAGCTTGAAGCCGCACAGCTGAACTGGCAGGATATGCGGACGATTTTTGTAACCCATAAGCATGTGGATCATCTGCTTGGGATCCTCTGGATGGTAAGGATGATCTGTCAGAATATGAGCAGGGGAAATTATGAAGGGGAAGCTGTGATCTACGGGCATGAGGAAGTGATACGGCTGATCCGCAGTATGTCAGAGATGCTTTTTGCAAAAAAAGAAGTGCAGTATCTGGATGAAAAGCTGCATCTCATACCGGTAGCAGATGGAGAAGAAAAGGAAATCCTTGGAAGAAAGGTTACTTTTTTCGATATTCAGTCCACCAAGGCGAAGCAGTTTGGGTTCTGCATGGATCTTGGAAACGGAGAGAAGCTGACCTGCTGCGGGGATGAACCTTATAAGGAATGTGAAGAGAAATATGCGAGGGGAAGCAAATGGCTTCTCCATGAGGCTTTTTGTCTGTATGGACAGGCGGATATCTTCAAACCTTATGAGAAGCATCATTCTACGGTAAAGGATGCCTGTGAACTGGCAGAAAAGCTGCAGGTGAAAAATCTTGTCCTGTATCATACCGAGGACAAGAATATAGCCTGCCGGAAAGAAAAGTATCTGGAAGAGGGGAAAAGGTATTATAAGGGGAATCTGTTCGTGCCGGATGACTTGGAAGTAATGGAGTTGTAGGAAAAGCCTGGGATCAAAAATGATCAGATTGACATTTTTGATCCCTGTTTTATAATAAAAGTGTCTTTGAAGATATTCAAAACAGTGATCTGATAGAATCTTAAAAATCTGTTTGGCTGGAAATATTCATGCAGTCAGTAAAATCCAACATGGTTGATTTTGTATTTATTTATAAAAATTGCAGTGTTATGCAATTGTATTATACACACTCAATGTGTATAATAAGAGAAAGGAGTTACACTTGAAACGAAGGGACTTAATAAAGAAGCTTGAAGGGGCTGGCTTTCGTTTTTTACGTCATGGTGGAAATCATGATGTATATATCAGAAATGGGGATACGGAGCAAATTCCAAGACATAAGGAAATACATGAGAAATTAGCAATGGCAATATTGCGGAAATGGGGACTGTAGAAAGGAGCAGAGATGAAAGAAGCATATCCGGTGTTGTTGACCAAAACGAAGGACACGAAAAATACAATTTTAGTTGAGGTTCCGGATCTGAATATTCAGACAGAAGGCTATGGAATTGCAGATGCTATAGAAATGGCCAGGGATGCAATCGGTCTGGAAATTATTACAAGAGAAGATGAAGGAATTGACATTAAAGAACCCTCGGCTATTGAGAAGATTAATAAAGACGAAGGAATCTTTTCTGGTGAAGGGGAAACCTGTGTAACTTATGTAGATGTTGATCTTGCTGAGTATAGAAAGAAGGTTGATAGGAGAACAGTCCGGAGAAATGTAACACTTCCGAACTGGTTAAATCGAGCAGCAGATAGGGAAGGTCTTAATGTGTCCAAAGTATTACAGGATGCACTTATAACAGTTTTACAAACGACCCAAAACAGATGAATACCGTAAAAAGTTAATACAAGGGGAAGCCGCTGAAACAGGCTTCCCCTGCATTATTTTATGGCATCAGAAATGCTTCTGTGTCATATGCGAATATCAGGATTTACATTTATCAAATTCCGGGTTAAAGGCATAGAAGTTTTTGGAGTCCAGCTTATCCTGGACAATACGGAGAGCTTCGCCAAAACGCTGGAAATGTACGACTTCCCTGGCGCGAAGGAACTTTATGGGTTCATAGACATCCGGATCATCCCTGACAAGGCGGAGGATATTGTCATAGGTGGAACGGGCTTTCTGCTCGGCTGCCATATCTTCAAAAAGATCCGTAATGGCATCGCCCTTTGACTGGAATTCACAACTGTTAAAGGGGATGCCGCCTGCTGCCATAGGCCAGATACCGACAGTGTGATCCACATAATAATTGGCGAAGCCGGATTTCTCAATTTCTTCCATGGAAAGGTTTCTTGTAAGCTGGTGGACGATGGTAGAGACCATTTCAAGATGTGCAAGTTCTTCCGTTCCAATATCAGTCAGTACACCTGCCACTTCATTATAAGGCATGGAGTAACGCTGTGAAAGATAACGCATAGAAGCGCCAAGCTCTCCGTCAGGTCCACCATATTGGCTGAGGATTGCCTGTGCAAGCATGGCATTTGGAGTTTTGATATTTACCGGAAATTGTAATCTTTTTTCATAGTTCCACATAGTCAGCAGCCTCCTTCCCAGGGCCATGGGGTTGTCGCCCATTCCCATTCACCTTTTTTACAGAACTGTGCATCAGAAATGCGCAAGGGTGTGTATTTCATGGCATATTCCTGCATGGCCTGGTTTTTCATTCTGACGTAATGATTCAGATACTCCATGGCTTCACGGTCAGTCGGGTGGGTATCCAGATATTCTGTCATTTCCACAACAACAAAATCAATCACACCTATGTCGTGATAAAGCTGCTGCTGATCTGTCATTTTGCTACGGTTATTCATGGATTCACACATCTCCTTCCTGTAAATGGTTTGGTCAGCTCAGGAAAGATGGTGCCATTACAATAGCCTTCTTCAAGATCCTCATAAATGCTTGTAAGATGCTGCCATGGAACATATGCCATAGCAATAGGAAATCGTTCAAAATATTCGTTGAAGCTGTAATCCTGCATAAAATCCTCTCATATTTTTCTGTTTATTTAATATATTGTATGAAAGGGCTATTTTGATGTTCCATACTGTTCCCTGATCAGGCGGATCAGAGATGACATTGCAGGAGTCAGGTATTTATTTTTCCGATAGATGATCTGTCTGTAGACAGTGACGCTATATTGGGGAAGCGGAAGAATGGCAAGCTGTCTTGAAGAAAGTTCTTTTTCAATCACATATCTGGGGAGATAGGAAATACAGTTTTCCTTCAGAAGCATGGCACGGATAAAATCCGTATTTCCTGTTTCCAGACTTGCCTTTAAGGAAATGCCTTCCCTGGAAAGCAGCTGAAGAAGAGCCTGACTGTATCCGAAGTCCTGTTCTGTAAGGATAATTTTTTCGGAAAGCAGGTCTGTTATCGCAAGATTCCGGTTCTGAAAAAGCGGATGTGACGGAGCAGCAGTAAAGTAGGCCTGGTCACTGCCAAGGACAGTGCCATTCCAGTCCGGATCGCCAACATTCTGGTCAATAATAAATGAAAAATCCAGCTCATTCCGCATCATGAGTTCGGATAGATGATCCCTTACACCAGTTTTAAGGATAAGAGATATATTACTGTAATGGGATTCAAAGGTATGTATCAGATCAGAAAAATCACAGGAAAGAAGAGATTCTGAAATACCGATACGGATCGTTTCCATGCTTGCTGTGTTATCCTGCAGCTTTGCTGTAAGGGATTCTATATTCCGTATAAGGATCTGGGCATGCTCCAACAGAAGTGTGCCTTTGTCAGTCAGATACACCTTTTTCCCAATCCGGTCAAAGAGACAGACTGAAAGCTCTTTCTCGAGATGCTGTATCTGCAATGTGACTGATGCCTGGGTATATCCGAGCTTTTCAGCTGCTTTCGAAAAATTCATGTATTCAGCGGCTGTAACAAATGTTTTCAGTTCACGGATTTCCATAAGGCCTCCTATATAGTAAAAATTTATATATAATATAAAAACATTTAAATTTTCTTATATATTAATTTATACTATACTGTTCTCCAATACAAGTACACATTTTATTTTGAGGAGGAAAAAGCATATGGAATATGGAAAATTGGCAGAAAGTATCGTAGCATCCCCAATCAGGGCCATGATGGTGAAAGCAGCCCATATGGAGGATGTAGTTTCCTTCGGGGTAGGAGAGCCGGACTTTATTACAGATGAATGTATTTTAAAAGAGACGGCAGAGCATTTATCCTCCTGTACCAAATATGCGCCGGGAGCCGGAATTGATCCTCTGCGGGAAAGATATATCAGATATCTGAATGAAACGATAGGCAGTGATTACAGTATGCCGGAAACTATGGTAACAAGCGGTGGCATGGCAGCTCTGTACCTTGCGTTCTTCTGCCTGCTCAATCCTGGAGATGAGGTTCTCATACCGGCTCCCTACTTCTCAAATTATGGCCCGATGGTTGCTATGTGCAGAGGGACTGTCAGGGAAATAGAGGTAAAGGAGGAAAATGATTTTATCCTTTCCGTAGAAGATCTGAGAGCGGCTGTGACAAAAAAAAGCCGTATTCTTCTTCTGAATTCTCCATGTAATCCGACAGGAGGGCTGATCGACCGGGAATCACTACAGAAAATTGCAGAGTTCGCGAAGGAGAAGGATCTGTTTGTTTTTTCGGATGAGGTTTACAGACATTTGAATTTTGACAGTGATGAAATCTTCAGTATCGCAACGCTGCCAGGCATGAAGGAACGTACTCTGATCATCGACAGTGTATCAAAAAGCTTTGCCATGACAGGGTTCAGGGTCGGCTTTGCCACAGGTCCCGTTCATCTGATCGAGCTTATGACAAAATGCGTGGAAAATGTATATTCAGCAGTTGCAACCCCATCCCAGTATGCGGCTCTTGTTGCATTTGATAAAGGAATGGAGGCTATGATGGCTATGAAAAAGGAATACAAAAAAAGACGGGATTTTCTGGTAAGCAGGATTAATGAAATGGATAAGATCAGCTGTATCATGCCAAAAGGAGCATTTTATGTTTTTGCCAATATAAAGAAAACAGGGTTATCTGCAGAGGAGTTTGCAGAAAGATTACTGGAAAAAGAACATGTGGCAGTTATACCCGGAAGCAATTTCAGCAAAAATGCTTCCGGGTATGTCAGAATTTCCTATGGTACTTCCATGGAGAAAATTGAAGATGGACTTAACAGGATGGAACGTTTCCTGAAATCTCTGTAGCCATGGCAATCGCATCATCAATATGAGTGCAGAAGTGTTCCCTGCCAACCTTGTCAAGGAATCCCGCTTTTTCCATGGTATGCATTGGCTGCTCATTAACATGGGAGAAGATCATAATGATTCCCTGGCGGGAACAGCGGTTATATAATTCTTCCAGTGCGTTCATGGCAGTGGCGTCGATCGCAGGGACACTTCTCATCCGTATGATCAGACATTTCGTAAAATCTTTGACACTGATCTCTGCAATTCTTCCAGCAGCGCCGAAGAAAAGAGGACCATTGATCTCGTAGACTCTGACAGAGAGGGGAAGATGGATCAGTTTTGCAGTGTCATCCCATTCATCCTCTGCATATTTCCAGCTTCTGATATCCGTTTCATCACTCATGCGCTTCATAAACAGCAGACAGGTAAGCAAAAGTCCAATCTCAATAGCAACGACAAGGTCAAAGACGATGGTCAGGACAAAGGTCAGGACGAGAACGGAAATATCGCTCTTTGGAGCTGTCTTCACAAGATGGACAAAGGGTCTCCACTGGCACATGTTATAGGCAACCTGAAACAGGATAGCGGCAATGGCCGGCATGGGGATCAGGGCTGCATAGGGCATCAGGACAACAAGGATCAGAAGCAGAGTAATGGAATGTACCATACCGGCTACCGGTGTCTTGCCACCGCTTTTGATATTGGCTGCTGTTCTTGCAATAGCACCTGTTGCCGGAATACCTCCAAAGAGTGCTGAGCCTATATTCCCAACTCCCTGGGCAACCAGCTCAGTATTGGAGCGGTGCTTGGAGTTTGTCATGCCGTCAGCAACCACACAGGAAAGCAAAGACTCGATCGCCGCCAGTATGGCAATGGTAAATGCATCCGGCAATACAGTCTGTGCCATGGAAAGACTGAATGACGGAACGTGGAGATATGGCAGCCTGTTACTTACAGTATAAAGATCTCCAATGGTATTGACAGGCAGGTGCAGACCTTTTACAAGAAGGATCCCTGCAAGGACAGCGATCAGGGATCCGGGAATCTTTGCGCAGACCCTTGGCCACAGGATCAAAATGGCAAGACAGATGACTCCCACAAGAACCGAATAAAGATTTATGGTAGAAAAGCTGCTGACAACAGCTTTTAATTTTTCCATGGTTTCGATCGGTTTTACTCCTTCGGCATAGGTCAGGCCAAAAAAGTCTTTCAACTGACCTATGACAATGGTTACGGCGATACCGGCAGTAAAACCGGTGGTGATCGTATAGGGGATAAATCTGATCAGGTTTCCAAAGTGGAACAGACCCATAAGGATCAGGAAAACACCGGCAAGAAGTGTGGCAAGCATAAGACCATCCATACCGTTCCTGGCAACAATCCCAGCAACGATAGTAGCAAAGGCAGCGGTAGGTCCTGCGATCTGTACCCGGCTGCCGCCAAGAAAGGAAATCAGAAATCCGGCAATAATTGCGGTATACAGACCTTCCTCAGGACCGACACCGGAAGCCAGTGCCAGGGCGATGGAAAGGGGCAGGGCAATGATCGCTACAATGACACCTGCGACTACATCCTTCAGAAGCTGTTCCTTTGTGTAGCCCTTCAGACAGGTAAATAACATAGGTTTTAATTCTTTCATAATTTATTTCTCCCTCATAATAAAAAACAAACGGCTTGATTATATCATTGAAAGAATGATTCTGCAATCATTTTTGCGCGAGCTGCTTCATATACTGTATTTTCAGAGAGACCGAAAGAGGGAACACACAATGTTCACAAATTTTCCCATTTTCGAACACAATTATGCTTTACAGTGGTAGAGAATAAAAACAACCCGGTAAATACGAATTTCCCAAAGGGTTAAAAAGGAGGAGCTTATTTTGATAGAAGTTGAGAATCTTGTCAAACGATACGGAAATCACCTTGCTGTCGATCACCTGACATTTCAGGTGGAGCCTGGAAAAATCTATGGTTTTCTGGGACCGAACGGTGCCGGAAAAAGTACCACGATGAATATGATGACGGGGTATATTGCCCCCACAGAGGGAACTGTCAGGATAAATGGCTTTGATATCCAGAAAAATGCAGAGGAGGCAAAGCGGTGCATTGGTTATCTTCCGGAAATTCCTCCACTTTATCAGGATATGACGGTATTTGAGTACCTGCGCTTCGCAGCAGCCCTGAAGAAGATTCCAAAGAAGGATGTGGAAAAGCAGCTTGCGGATATTATGGAAATGACCATGACAACTGATGTCAGTGAAAGGCTGATCAAAAACCTGTCCAAGGGCTATAAGCAGCGAGTTGGTCTTGCACAGGCAATCCTGGGTTATCCGGAAGTGATTATCCTGGATGAGCCTACGGTTGGTCTTGATCCCAAACAGATCATTGAGATCAGGGAGCTGATCAGGAGTCTTTCAGAAAAGCATACGGTGATCTTAAGCTCCCATATTCTTTCAGAAGTGCAGGCAGTCTGTGATGAGATCATGATCCTGTCAAAGGGAAAGCTTGCCGCCTGCGATACACCGGAAGGACTCACCGGTCTGATGAAAGGAAATGCAACACTGGAGGTACATATTCTCGGAAGCGAAGAGGCGTTACGGAAAATTTTGCCGTTTATTGCCGGAATTGCTGAGTTTTCCATAGAAAATGCGCCGGAGAAGGGTGCAGTGAAAGCAGTGATCAGAACAGAAGCGGGTGAGGATATCAGAGAAGATCTTTTTTATGCGCTGGCAGAAAATAAAATGCCGATCCTTTCCATGAACCGGGTAGAAAAATCACTGGAGGATATTTTCCTGGAACTGACAGAGGATCAAAGCAGCATATCTGATCCGGATACAGCAGAACATATGAGTGAAAATAAAGGAGGAAATGAAGATGAAGGCAATCTATAAAAAGGAGTTACAGTCCTATTTTCATTCGTTCCTTGGACCTTTATTTATAGGGGCATTTTTATTGCTGCTTGGCATTTACTTTGCGGTATATGATCTGTTCATGGGCTATCCTTATATCGGATATGCTCTTTCCTCCGTAACCTTTTTATTTCTGATTGCCATACCGGTTCTTTGCATGAAGATCCTGGCAGAAGAGCGGCACCAGAAAACGGATCAGCTTATATTAACCTCACCTGTCAGTGTTACGGGAATTGTGCTTGGCAAGTTTTTGGCTCTTGCTACGATCTTTGCTATACCAGTAGGGCTTGTTTCCCTGTATCCTGTTGTGATGAGCTTCTTTGGCACCGTGGATATCGGAAAATCCTATCTGGCCGTATTCGGCTTTTTGCTGTATGGACTTGCCAGCATTGCCGTATGCGTATTTATCTCGTCCCTGACAGAAAGCCAGGTGATCGCAGCAGTGGTTTCTTTTGGTGTGCTGTTTTTTGGTTATATCGTAAACGGTCTTTGCAGCATGATCTCTTCTACGGGAAATCTGTTCACGAGATTTCTGTCAGTCTTTGATATGTCAGAAAGATTCAGCAATCTGTTGAATGGCTCCTTCCATTTGACCAGTGTGCTGTATTATCTTTCTGTGATCGTACTGGCACTGATCCTTACGGTACAGTCCATTCAAAAGAGAAGGTACCAGTTATCCAGAAAAACACTGAGTCTTGGAACCTACAGCAGCTCTGTGGTTGTGCTTTCCCTTGCCGTTATCGTGGTACTGAATCTGCTTGTGGCACAGCTTCCTGAGAAATATACTGTATTTGACGTGACATCAGATCAGCTGTATTCCCTGACAACGGAAACAAAGGAGATTGCGGATGGTATTACAGATGATATCCAGATTTATGTACTGGCAAATGAGGACAATGCAGATACCACACTGGATGAGACTCTGAAAAAGTATGAAGGACTCAATTCCCATATTAAGGTTTCTTATGTGGATCCTGCGGTAAATCCAAAGTTTTATCTGCAGTATACGGATGGCAGTGTTTCTTCAAACAGCCTGATCGTGGAGAGTGGAAAGAGAAGCCGTGTCATTGATTACAGTGATATTTATGAATATAGCTATGACTATACCAATTATACACAGAGCGTGACCGGTTATGACGGAGAAGGACAGCTTACCAGTGCCCTTGCCTATGTGACCAGTAATGAAATGCCGAAGATTTACCTGCTGGAAGGTCATGGGGAGTCTTCCTTTGACAGTACCTTCAGCAATGCGATTGAAAAGGAAAATCTGGATTATGAAAGCATTAATCTGATGGATTATGATGAAGTACCAGAGGATGCCTCCTGCGTGGTGATCAATGCACCGACATCAGATTTTTCGGCGGATGATACAGAAAAGATGCTTTCTTATATGGAAAAGGGCGGTGATATTTTCTTTGTTTCCTGTTATACAGGAGAAGCCCATGAAAATATTGACAGACTCCTGGATTATTATGGAGTAAACGTGAAGGAAGGACTCATCATCGAAACTGACAGAGGGCATTATTATCAGGATCCTTTTTATATCCTGCCTGAGATCAGCTATGATGATATTACATCGGGCATTTATAATAATGGAAGCTATGTATTTGCACCTTATGCGCAGGGAATCACAACAGAAGAGAAGGAGGATGTGACAATAGCAGAGCTGCTCAGCTCTTCTGACAACAGCTATTTAAGAAATGATATTTCCGGTGTGGACAGCTATGAGAAACAGGACAGTGATGAGGACGGACCGTTCCAAATTGGTGTTAAGTGCGAAAAGAGTGCAGGAGAGGAAACCTCAACAGCCATCATTTATACAAGCAGTAATATGTTCACAAATGATGCCAATATGATCGTATCAGGAACCAATGTAAAGCTTTTCACAGCATCGCTTGGAACCTTCGCCTCTCATGAGACCAGTGTTTCTATTCCGGTCAAGAGTATGGAAGCAGACTATCTGACAGTACCGCAGGGCACGATCATGATCATTGCCCTTGTTACCGTAGTATTACTTCCGGTTCTCTTCATTGTGGGTGGTTTTATCGTATGGTTTAGACGGAGAAAGAAATAAAGGAGTACGAGGAAATGAATAAAAAGAAAAAGAGAAATCTGATTCTCCTTATTGTGTTATTTCTGATATTGATGGCCGGTTATCTGGGATATGGATACTATAAAGAAAACCATCAGACGGAAGAAGAGCCGGTAACAGCAAAGGTACTGGAGATTGATTCATCCAAAGTAACAGAGATCGGGATCACGCAGGGAGAAACCAGTGTCAATCTGAAAAAAGAGGGGGACGTATGGACTTCAGAAGATGATGACAGTATTTCCATAGATAGTGACAAGGTAGAAAGCTTTCTTACAGATGCCTGTGAAATACCGGCAGATCTTGTGATTCCGGATGTGACAGATTTTGACCAGTATGGTCTGACAGATTCGGAGAATACTATATCCCTGCAGTGGGATGATGATCTGTATGTGATCACCATTGGAGACCAGAACAGTAATGCCGGCGGGTTTTTCTATGTCAGGGTTAATGACGAAGATACTGTTTATACAATAGAAAGCTCTGTACGTTATGCCCTGGAGAAGACAATGGATGATTTTGCAACATCTGAAGCTGATTCAGAAACGGAGACAGAAACAGGATCTGAAACAGAATAGTGCTTGATTTCCTCGCAGGTTTGTGCAAAAATAAAATGATGATGCAGAAAGGATGTAGACCATTAGTATGAGTATGCGGGGAATTGACACACAGGTTCGTAAAAACAGAAGACGAATCTTCAAGGAAGTAGCTTCACTTGCCTATGAATCCAGGAATCTGAAGGATGATGTGGAAGCACTTCCCTATAAAATAGTAGATTATGACGAATCCGAGTCAGGGAATATTTACAGGGAAAGGGCCATTGTCAGAGAGAGCATCCGTCTGGCAATGGGTCTTTCCCTGCGTCCTGAGGATCAGCCGGTGCATGTGACACAGGGACTTGAGGAAAGTAATATTGATGAAAAGTATTATGAGCCGCCCCTGATGCAGGTAATACCATCAGCCTGCAATGCCTGTCCGGAGAACCGATATGAAGTGACAGATAAATGTATGGGCTGTGTTGCGCATCCCTGCCGTGAGGTATGTCCAAGAGGAGCCATTTCCATGAAAAATGGCAAATCCATCATTGATCAGGAAAAATGCGTCAAATGTGGTAAATGTAAGTCTGTATGTCCCTATGATGCCATTTCCCATCAGGTAAGGCCATGTCTTGCCAACTGTGGTGTGAATGCTATTAAAAGTGATAAAAAGGGCAGAGCATATATTGATACTGACATCTGTGTATCCTGTGGCCAGTGTATGGTAAGCTGTCCCTTTGGTGCGATTGCAGACAAGTCCCAGATCTTCCAGCTGATCCGTGCGATCCAGTCAGGCAGAAAGATCATTGCACAGGTGGCACCTTCCTTTGTTGGACAGTTTGGAAGCAAGGTGACACCGGATATGATCAAAGAGGCTTTAAAGGAGCTTGGCTTCTATGACGTATACGAAACAGCAATCGGAGCTGATTATGGTGCCATGGCAGAGGCAGAGCATTATGCGAAGGAAGTAGCAACTGGAAAAGTACCCTTTCTTCTGACGTCCTGTTGTCCATCCTGGGCAATGCTGGCTAAGAAGTTCTTCCCGGAAACGATTGACAATATATCCAATGCTCTGACGCCTATGGTAGCCACTGCAAGAGAAATTAAAAAGGAACATCCTGATGCCAGTGTGGTGTTTATCGGTCCATGTGCCTCCAAAAAGCTGGAGGCATCCAGAAGAACAGTACGTTCCGATGTGGATTTCGTTATTACCTTTGAAGAGCTTCAGGGAATGTTTGAGGCAAAAGGACTGCTGCTTGATAATATTCAGCCAGGAGAGCCTTTAAACGATGCAACCGGAGCCGGAAGAGGATATGGAGTGGCAGGCGGTGTAGCCAGTGCGATCGAAGAATGTATCAGGGAATATTATCCGGATATCGATGTGCATATTGAGCATGCAGAAAGTCTGGCGGAATGCAAGAAGATCCTGATGCTTGCGAAGGCCGGTAAGAAAAACGGCTGCCTGATCGAAGGTATGGCATGTCCTGGCGGATGTGTTGCCGGAGCCGGCACGAATATAGCCATTCCACAGGCCATGAAGGAAGTGGCAGGCTTCAAAGCTGCAGCAGATAAGAAGATCCCTGACAGGGATATAACAGAATAAATAGGGACAGGAGAGAACAGAAAATCATGACAAAGATCAGAACAAGATTTGCACCAAGTCCGACAGGAAGGATGCACGTAGGAAATCTGCGTTCCGCCCTGTATGAGTTTTTAATTGCCAAGCATGCTGGTGGAGATTTTATGCTCAGGATCGAAGATACCGATCAGGAGCGTTTTGTAGAGGGTGCTGTAGATATCATTTATGATACGCTTGCCAAAGCCGGTATTACCCATGACGAAGGACCAGATAAGGATGGCGGTTACGGTCCCTATGTACAGAGTGAACGTATGAAAACTGGCATCTACATGAAATATGCCAAGGAACTCATTGAAAAGGGAGAGGCATATTATTGCTTCTGTGATAAGGAACGTCTTTCCACGCTGAAGACAGAGGTAGTAGAAGGCAAAGAGATCATGATCTATGACAAGCACTGCCTGCATCTTGGCAAGGAGGAAGTAGAGAAGAATCTGGCAGAGGGCAAGCCCTTCGTAATCAGACAGAATATCCCCATGGAAGGAACCACTACATTCCATGATGAATTATATGGAGACATTACTGTAGAAAATGCAGAGCTGGATGATATGATACTGATCAAGTCAGACGGCTACCCGACTTACAATTTTGCCAATGTAGTGGATGATCATACCATGAATATCACCCATGTGGTACGTGGAAATGAATATTTGTCATCCTCACCGAAATATCAGCGGCTCTATGATGCATTTGGCTGGAAATCTCCGGTTTATATCCATCTGCCGCTGATCACGGATGAAAATCACAAGAAGCTGTCCAAGAGAAGCGGACATTCTTCCTTTGAGGATCTGCTTGAGCAGGGATTTCTTCCTGAGGCAGTTGTGAACTACATTGCACTGCTTGGCTGGAGTCCGGAAGATAATCGTGAGATCTTTTCTCTGGATGAACTGATCAAAGAATTTGATTATCATAGAATCAATAAGTCTCCTTCTGTTTTTGACTATATGAAGCTGAAATGGATGAATGGGGAATATATCAAGGCCATGGCTGACGAGGCTTTCTATACCATGGCAGAGCCTTATTTAAAGAGTGTCATTAAAAAGGATCTGGATCTTCACAAGATCGCAGCCATGGTGAAAACAAGAATTGAAGTTTTCCCGGATATCTGTGATCTGATAGACTTCTTTGAGACACTGCCGGAATATGATCCGGAAATGTATACACATAAGAAAATGAAGACCAATAAGGAAACATCTCTTGCTGTACTTCAGGAATTATGTCCAGTATTCGAACAGCAGGAGGACTATTCCAATGATGCCCTGTACCAGCTTCTGACAACCTTTGCAGCAGAACATGAGTACAAGAACGGTTATGTACTCTGGCCGGTAAGAACAGCGGTATCCGGTAAGCAGATGACACCTGCGGGTGCAACAGAGATCATGGAGATCCTCGGTAAAGAGGAATCTATTAACCGAATCAAAAAAGGAATTGAATTACTTCAAAATGCAGCAGCCAAGTAAAATTCAGCTGGAAGCAATTATGCACGGAGAAGGACCTGCAAGAGTCGTTGCAGGTCCAGGCTCCGGCAAAACCTTTACGATCATTCAGAGAATCTTTTATCTTATATTCAACCGTCAGATCAGTCCTGACAGTATACTCACAATTACTTATACAAAAGCAGCGGCCGGGGAAATGCAAAGCAGATTCCTTGCAGATGAAAGAAGCCAGTGCCTTACTAAGGGATTGGGAAATGTGGCACACTTTGGTACGATCCACGGTATTTGCTATTCTATTCTGAAAGAGCGGAGGGGCTATCATGCTTCCCTTACAAGTGAAAATAAACGAATCAGGATCATGGAAGAGCTTCTGAAAAACAGAGGTTTTGAACGTATGTGTTCAGCCGGATTTGCAGCAGAGCTTCTGTCTGAGATCAGCCGTATAAAGAATGGCATTTCTTTTTCCGGGAAGGACTTCGGAATTCCGAAGGGAAGCCTGCAGCTTCTCTTAAATGATTACACTGCCTTCATGAATGAGCGGGGGCTTTGCGATTTCGATGACCTGATCCTGCAAAGTCTTGTTTTACTACAGGAGAATGCAGCTTACAGAGAAAAATGGCAGCATCGCATCCGCTATCTTCTGGTGGATGAATTTCAGGATGTTAACCTGACACAGTATGAACTGATAAAACTTCTTGCCGGTAAAGAGAAAAATATCTTTGTGGTGGGAGATGATGACCAGTCCATTTATGGATTCCGGGGTTCCGTTCCAGGGATCATGAAACGGTTTTCACAGGATTATCCGGAAGAAAAGGTATTATTTCTGACAGATAACTACCGGAGTGGTGAAAGAATCGTCCATTTTGCAACAGAAGTTGTAAAGAAAAATAAAGATCGGATCCGGAAGGAGATACATGCCGGCAAGGCCGGTGGCAAAATAAAAGGATACTGCTGTGAAACAAGAATGCTGGAGGAAGAAAAGCTTCTTGATGATATCAGGAGTCTTGACAAAAAGGAGCTTTTAGAGAGTGCTGTGATCCTTAGAACAAACCGGGAAGCAATTTTATATGAAGAATTACTTACGAAACATAAAATACCGGTGAAAAGAAAAGGGAAAAAAGCTCAAAATGTTTTTGAAGGAGAAGTGGCAGAGGATATCCGTTCCTTTCTCAGGTTCTGTAAGGAAGGAGAAAAACGAAGTGATTTTCTGCGGTTCATGAATAAACCAGACAGATATCTTTCCAGCAAGGCACTTCTTTCAGAGCGTGTTTCCAGGAAAGAGATACTCTCTTATTACAGACAGAACAAAGAAATGTGTGCAAGGATAGAAACCCTTTTTACCGGACTTCTGCTTGCTGAAAAACTGTCTTTTTCACAGGCAGTCCGCTGCTTTCGGAAGCAGCTTGGCTATGAAAACTATCTTCTTTCAAAATATCCCGGGGATAAAGCAGGAACCATGAAAATACTGGATGAATTACAGGAAGGATGCCGGCTGGCTGAAAGAGGCGAGAGTGTGGATGATTTCTTTGATAAGATGAGAAAGAAAACGCCATGTGAAGAAGAGCAGACAGAAGAAGGCATAACCGTGCTTACCATGCATGCAGCCAAAGGGCTTGAATTTCAAAGTGTGTTTTTACCGGATCTGAATGAAGGAGTTATTCCTGACAGGAAGGTAAAGGAAGAAAAAGAGCTTGAAGAAGAAAGAAGGCTCCTGTATGTTGCCATAACAAGAGCCAGAGAACAACTGTTTCTGTATTATACAGGAGAACGGAACCGGAAACTGACCCGCTTCCTGTGTGATATCAGTCTTCCGTGGAATCGTCCATGATCTCATCAAATTCTGCATTATCCAGATATTCATCAAAGGCCTCTGCAACCTGATCATATTCCTCATCACTGTCGATATAGTCAAGAACAGGCTCAGCATTGGGATCATTTTCATCTTCGCTGTAACGGTAAAACCAGACTTCTCCATCATGGTTTTCCCCATCCTCTTCCAGAGGAAGCAGGACGATATAGTCCCGATTATTTACTGTCAGGATCGTAACGATCGCACAGGTAACACTGGTGCCATCATCAAGATCCAGGGTGACGGTCATTTCCTCATCGTTTTCTTCCGGTGTTTCGTAATTTTCTTGTCTGCCCATTTTTCCTTCCATTCTGAAGCTTCAGCTTCTGTATGTTATTGGTTACCGCCTCTATTGTACAGAATAACAGGATGAGATACAACTGTTTTCTTTTAAAAGGCTTTATTGCCCCTTTTACGACTTCATGCTATAATAAATCCATGAATAAAAATTTGAAAATCACATATTTTAAACCGACAAAGCAGGGCGTATATCCCATTAAGAATGGATTCTCTTTTGCAGAGGAAGTTTTGGATGATGGGAACAGCGGCCTGATTTTATATGCAGAAAATGGAGAACAGAAAAAGATCCCCTTTCAGAAAGAAGGAAAAAGAGGATCTCTTTGTGGTATTATGGTAGAAGCTGTTTCCGGAGAATTCCCTTATCTGGAGTACAATTATTATTATAAAAATACTGTATATACAGATGCATTTGCCAGAAAGGTCAACGGATTGTCGAAATTCGGACATGGCCTGACTGCCAAAAGAAAAACTCGGGGTTCTCTTACTTATAAGGAATTTGACTGGGGTGAGGATGAACCACTCCTGATCCCGTACAGCAACAGCGTGATCTATGGCCTGAACGTCAGGGCGTTTACCATGCATAAGAGTTCCCATGTGAAAAACAGGGGAACCTATGAAGGCGTTGCAGAAAAAGCCTCCTATCTGAACGGACTTGGTATTACGGCAGTAGAACTGATGCCCTGCTATGAATATGATGAGTGTATCTACCCGGCTTCCGGAGCTGCCAGTGATAAACCGGTTAAAGAAGAAATCGCAAGGGAAGTAAAAAATCTTCCGGAAGCCTTTAAGGAGAAGGTAAGATTGAACTGCTGGGGATATCAGGAGGGATTTTATTTTGCACCTAAGGCTTCTTACAGTGCCGGTGGGGATCCTGAGGTTTCCTTCAAAAATATGGTAAAGGAGCTGCATGCAAATGGCATAGAGGTTATGATGCAGTTTTATTTTCCACCAGAAATGAATCAGTCTGTGATTCTGGATATCCTGAAATACTGGGTCATTGAGTATCATATTGATGGTGTGCGCCTCAGTGGTTTTCAGATCCCGTATCTGATCATTGCCAAAGAACCAGTTCTGCAGGAAACCAAGATCAGAAGCAGTTATTTCCCATTAGAAGAGATCTATGGTGATAAGATACCTTATTACCGAAATCTTGCAGCTGATAACGGTAATTACAGGAATGATATGCGCAGATTCCTGAAGGGGGATGAGAATCTGGTCGGACAGGTGATCTTTGACCAGCGGAATAATCCAAGAGACTGTGCTGTTGTTAATTATCTGGCAGATTATGACGGATTTTCCCTGTATGACATGGTTTCCTATGACCGGAAGCACAATGAAGCAAATGGAGAATACAACCGTGATGGTACTGATCATAACTATTCCTGGAACTGCGGCTTTGAAGGAGAGTGTCGTAAGAAATCGGTTCTGGAGCTTCGAAAGAAGCAGATAAAAAATGCGCTTGCCTTTTTATTTCTTTCCCAGGGGGTACCATATCTGTTCAGTGGAGATGAATTTGGCAATACCAGATATGGAAATAACAATGCTTACTGTCAGGACAATGATACCGGCTATATAAAGTGGAAGACCGGAAAGCTTCAGGATGAGATCCTTGGCTTTACGAAGGCACTGATACGTTTCCGAAAGGAACACTCCGTTCTGCACAGCCAGAAGGAATTAAAAATACTTGATACGCTTGGATGCGGCTACCCGGATATTTCTTACCACGGGACAGAAGCCTGGAGACCGGATCTGTCCTATATCAGCCGTATGATCGGTATTATGCTTTGTGGAAATTATGCTGAAAAACAGGATGAACCATCTATCTATATTGCGTATAATATGCACTGGATAGAGCATGAGCTGGCACTTCCAAAGCTGCCAAAGGGTGAAAAATTTGTCCCGGTTCTCTGGTCTGAAGAAATTATGAGACCGGTTTCTGATGACTCTGTGGGAAAAAATGAGGCTGCAGAAAAAGAAGATTCTTCTGGGGAAAAAGCGGAAAATAAGATTGTGATACCCGGAAGAAGCATTGCTGTGTATGTCAGTCAGAAGGAGAATGCATGAAAGCCTTTTCCCATTTTAAAACCATAACCCATCATAAGATACTGGTCATGCAGGGATGCTTTAAAGTCGGCCTTTACGGGCAGGGGCTTCTTCATGATATGTCCAAATACAGTCCGGCAGAATTTCTGGTGGGAGCCAGATATTATCAGGGTGACAGAAGTCCCAATAATGCAGAGAGAGAAGCTGTCGGCTATTCCAGTGCATGGCTGCACCATAAGGGACGAAACAAGCATCATTATGAATATTGGATCGATTACAGTGCTTCTGATATCAAGGGAGGTATGACACCAGCCAGAATGCCTGATAAATATGTTGTGGAAATGCTTATGGATCGGATCGCAGCCTGCAAGACCTATCACGGAAGCAGTTATACGGACGGAGATCCCCTTGCCTATTTCCGTAAGGGAAAGGCAAATGCAATGATGCACCCTGAAACCAAAGCCCTTCTTGAAAAGCTGCTCACCATGCTGGCACAGAAGGGAGAAAAGGAAACTTTTTCCTATATCCGCAAAGAAATTTTTCATAAGAAACGCTGATGGCTCACTCTTTGCTCCTTTACTGCATAGGATACAGTATAAAATAAAGGAGCGGAAAAATATGGATTGTCTTATTATTTTATTATTACTTTGCTGCTTCCAGAATAACCAGTGTCCATCTAAAACCGGAAACAGACCTTGTCAGGGAAGTGGAAACAACAGTAACGGAAACGGTAATGGTAGCAGTTGCTCTTCCGGCAGAAGATCTTCCTGTGGCTGTGAAGCGGAGCGGAGAGAACCTTCTTCCTGCAGTGATACAACCAGGAACTTTATCTCATTCCAGAGCCAGTCATCCTGCGGCTGTGAGAATTCTTCAAACTGAAAATAAGAAAAAGCATCAAATAAATGCAAAAATAATATGTCTCAAATATAAAATGTCATGTTATAATAGCCTGTGTGCCTTTTAACATGGCATTTTGTTGTGAACAGCTAAAGCATGTCACAGATCATCCAGCAGGAAATGAAAAGAAAGGAAATTTTGAAAAACAATGAAAAAACTGATAGAACAGATTCTGAAATTTGGCGTAGTGGGATTTATTTGCTTCCTGATCGATTTTGGAATCACCAGTGGATTTTATAACTGGTTTGGTATCCATTATCTGGTATCCAAGTTCCTTGGATTTGTAGTTTCAGCAATCGTCAATTATATCCTCAGTATCAAGTTTGTATTTACTGATAAAAAGGAAATGGACAAGAAGAAGGAATTCACTATATTTCTGATACTGTCTGCTTTTGGGCTTCTGATCAATGAGATCGTGATGTATCTCTGCATTGACGTGATCTATGATCACAGCGCTTTCCTGCAGGATATGATTACAGATGGCCTGATGGTATCCATCAGTTCTGTGGTGGCAACCGGTATTGTTATGGTATACAATTTTATTTCCAGGAAGCTGTTTCTTGAAAGAAAATAACAAGGCAGCTTCCAGAGGTCTGAAAAATAATAAATACAGAATGAGAGACTGACATGACAGAACAGAAAACAATTACACAGATAACAGAAAAGATAGATGGTGCCAGGGAAACAGAAAGACAGATCGCCTTCATGGAAAAGGCAGCCGGTTATGTGCAGGAGCTTTCAGAAAAGCTTGGCAGAAAGCCGACCTGCTGTGTAGTTACCTTCGGGTGCCAGATGAATGCAAGGGATTCCGAGAAGCTTTCCGGTATCCTGGAAAAGGTGGGCTATGAACTGGTAGAGAAGGAAGAGGCTGATTTCGTTATTTACAATACATGTACCGTCAGGGACAATGCCAATCAGAGAGTCTATGGAAGACTTGGCTATCTGAATGGACTGAAAAAGAAAAATCCTCATATGAAGATCGCTCTGTGCGGCTGCATGATGCAGGAACCGGCAGTGATTGAAAAGATCAGGAAAAGCTACCGCTTTGTGGATCTGATCTTTGGAACCCACAATATCTATAAATTTGCAGAGCTTCTGACAGCCATGTTTGAGTCAGATGGTATGATCGTGGATATCTGGAAGGATACTGACCAGATTGTGGAAGATCTTCCGGTAGAAAGAAAATATCCTTTCAAATCCGGAATTAATATCATGTTTGGATGCAATAATTTCTGCAGCTACTGTATCGTACCTTATGTAAGAGGCAGGGAAAGAAGCAGGAACCCGAAGGATATCCTCAGGGAAATTGAGAAGCTTTCCGGGGATGGGGTGAAGGAGATCATGCTCCTTGGACAGAATGTCAATTCCTATGGAAAAAATCTGGATATGCCCATTACCTTTGCTCAGCTTCTTCGGGAGGTGGAAAAAATCGACGGCATTGAGAGAATCAGATTCATGACTTCCCATCCAAAGGATCTTTCAGATGAACTGATTCAGATGATGAAGGAATCGAAAAAAATCTGCCGGCATCTGCATCTGCCTCTGCAGTCAGGCTCTACAGAGATCCTGACGAAGATGAACCGCCGGTATACCAAAGAACAGTATCTGGCACTGGCAGAAAAGATCCGGAGGGAGATACCGGATATGGCGATCACCACAGATATTATCGTGGGTTTCCCGGGGGAAACCAGGGCAGATGTGGATGAAACAATTGATGTGATCAATAAAGTACAATATGACAATGCGTTTACCTTTATTTATTCCAAGAGGACAGGAACACCTGCTGCAGCAATGGAACAGGTGCCGGAAGAGGAAGTAAAGGAAAATTTTGCAAGAGTACTGGAAACCGTACAGCAGACTGCAAAGAAACGGGCGGCACTTCTGCAGGGACAGACACATTCTGCTCTTGTGGAGGATGTGAATGACCAGGATCCGGAGCTTCTGACAGGAAGACTGTCAAACAATATGATCGTGCATTTCAAAGGAGAAAAAGATCTGATCGGACAGATCGTACCAGTCTGCCTGAAGGAATGTCACGGATTTTATTATCTGGGAGAACGAGTATAGAAATCGGATGGTGAACAAATGGCTGAAGTAACACCTATGATGAAACAGTACCTGGAAACAAAAAAGGATTATCAGGACTGCATCCTTTTTTACAGACTGGGTGACTTTTATGAAATGTTTTATGAGGATGCCCTGACAGCATCCAGAGAGCTGGAAATTACCCTGACCGGCAAAAGCTGCGGACAGGAAGAGAGAGCACCCATGTGCGGGATTCCCTACCATGCGGTAGAAGGATATCTGAACAAGCTGATCCAGAAGGGCTACAAGGTGGCAATCTGTGAACAGGTAGAGGATCCGAAGCTTGCCAAAGGAATTGTAAAGCGTGAAGTGGTAAGGATCGTTACACCCGGTACCAATATGGATATTCAGGCTATGGATGCAGGTAAGAATAATTATCTCATGAGTATAGCCTATTTTCAGGGCAAAAGTGGAATTTCCGTAGCTGATGTGACAACGGGTGATTATTACCTGACAGAGGTGGAGGACAACCGGAAGCTTCTGGATGAGATCAATAAATACGTACCAAGTGAGATTATCTGTAATGATGCGTTTCTTGTCAGTGGGGTCAATATTGATGATCTGAAAGGAAGACTTGGTATTATCTGTAATACACTGGATTCCCATTATTATGACGAAGACCGCTGCAAGAAATGCATGATGAAGCATTTTCATGTCAGTACGCTGAAGGGGATGGGGGTCGAGGATTTTCCGTCCGGGCTGATCGCAGCCGGGGCGCTGATGCAATATCTTTATGATACACAGAAGAATGATCTTTCCCATTTTACTCATTTATATCCGTATCTGACAAGCCGTTATATGCTTCTTGACAGTGCTACCAGAAGGAATCTGGAGCTTACAGAGACCTTACGGGAAAAACAGAAGAGAGGCTCTCTTCTCTGGGTGCTTGATAAGACAAAAACAGCCATGGGAGCCAGATGTATGCGTCAGTACGTGGAACAGCCTCTGATCGATAAGGCTTCCATTGAGAAAAGACTGGATACAGTAGAAGCACTTTCAAAGAAGCCCATGCTCAGGGATGAGATCCGTGAATATTTAAATCCAGTCTATGATCTTGAGCGTCTGCTTGGAAAGGTTAGCTTTAAAACAGCAAACCCTAGGGATCTTATCGCCTTTGGCAATTCCCTGAAGATGCTGCCGCATATCAAGACAATCCTGAATGATTTCGAAACAGGTCTTCTGCCGGAGATTGGTCAGGACATTGATCCGCTGACGGATATCTGTAATCTGATCGACAGCGCGATCATTGAGGAGCCGCCCATTTCCATCAGAGAAGGTGATATTATCAAAGAAGGCTTTGATGAAAATGTAGATACCCTGCGTCATGCCAAAACAGAGGGGAAAAACTGGCTGGCACGGCTTGAGGAAGAAGACCGGAACCGGACAGGGATCAAAAATCTGAAGATCAAATACAACAAGGTATTCGGCTATTATTTTGAAGTGACCAATTCCTATCAGGATCTGGTGCCTGCAGATTATATCAGGAAGCAGACACTGGCTAGTGCCGAGCGTTATACCAATCAGAAGCTGAAAGAGCTGGAAGATACTATCCTGAATGCAGAAGATAAACTGACGGCCATGGAATACGATCTGTTCTGCCGTGTCAGGGATACCATAGCAGGAGAGATCCTGAGAATCCAGAAAACGGCCAAGGCGATCGCCATGCTTGATGTATATGCGTCATTTTCCGTTGTAGCTGAGCGGAATCATTATGTCAGGCCCGCTATCAATGAAAAAGGTGTGATCCAGATCCGGGCAGGACGACATCCGGTTGTGGAACAGATGACAGATGGTGATATGTTTATCGCCAATGATACCTTCCTTGACAATCACAAGAATTGTGTAGCTGTGATCACCGGTCCCAATATGGCCGGTAAGTCTACCTATATGCGTCAGACAGCACTGATCGTCCTAATGGCGCAGATTGGCTGCTTTGTACCGGCTGACAGTGCTAATATCGGTATCGTGGACAGGATATTTACAAGAGTCGGGGCTTCAGACGATCTTGCAAGCGGGCAGAGTACCTTTATGGTAGAGATGAACGAGGTTGCGAATATTCTTCGCAATGCAACAAAAGACAGCCTGCTTGTACTGGATGAGATTGGAAGGGGAACTTCTACCTTTGACGGACTATCCATTGCATGGGCAGTGATCGAACATATCAGCAATAAAAAGCTTCTTGGAGCCAAAACACTGTTTGCCACCCATTATCATGAGCTGACAGAGCTGGAGGGCAAGATGAATAATGTCACCAACTATTGTATCGCTGTTAAGGAAAAAGGAGATGACATTGTATTCCTGCGCAAGATCATAAAGGGTGGTGCTGACAGAAGCTACGGTATCCAGGTAGCCAAACTGGCAGGTGTTCCGGATATGGTCATTGACAGGGCAAAAGAGATTGCAAGACAGCTTTCTGACAATGATATTCTGGAAAAAGTGCAAAGCATCACTGTGGATCAGAAGGAGAGCAGACATAAACCCGTCAAGTATGATGAAGTGGATCTGTCTCAGATGTCCCTGTTTGATACCGTGAAGGATGAGGATGTGATAAAGGAGCTGAAGGAAATTGATATTTCCACCTTAACACCTCTGGATGCACTGAATACGTTGTATAAATTACAGAATAAACTGAACAACAGATGGCAGCTGTAAAAAAGGGAGGTCTGTATGCCTGAAATTCATCTTTTAAGTCAGAGCACAATTGATCAGATTGCGGCAGGAGAAGTTGTTGAGCGGCCTGCCAGTGTGGTAAAGGAGCTTGTAGAGAATGCCATAGATGCCGGAGCAGACGCAGTTACTGTCGAGATCAAAGACGGCGGACTGTCTCTGATCCGGGTAACGGATAATGGCTGCGGCATTGATAAATCGCAGATTAAACGGGCGTTTCTCCGTCATGCTACCAGCAAGATCAGTACCATAGATGACCTAAGCTTCGTAGAAAGTCTTGGCTTCCGCGGCGAAGCACTTTCCAGTATCGCTGCAGTGGCACAGGTAGAAGCAATCACCAAAACAGAGAAAGAACTGACCGGCATCCGGTATGCCATTGCAGGCGGCATGGAAGAGGACGTGGAAGAGATCGGGGCTCCGAAAGGAACAACATTCCTTGTGCATAATCTGTTTTATAATACACCGGCGAGACGGAAATTTATGAAGCAGCCCAAAACAGAAGGCGGCTATGTATCAGATCTGATGGAGCACATTGCGATGTCCAGACCGGATATTTCCTTTAAATTTGTAAATGGCGGTGCTGTCAGATTCCACACTTCCGGAAACGGGGATCTGAAGGAAGTGATCTACCGGATCTATGGAAGGGAAATGGCAGATAGTGTGATCCCGTTTGAAGAAGAAGGAGATCTCTGCCATATCAGCGGCTACATTGGAAAGCCGGAGATCAACCGTTCCAGCAGAGCCTATGAGCTGTTCTTTGTGAATGGAAGATTTGTAAGGGATGATCTGTTGTCCAAGGCACTGGAAGAAGGCTACAGACAGTATGTGATGCAGCATAAGTTTCCTTTTGCCGTGCTGCACATTTCCATAGATCCAAAGGAGATTGATGTGAATGTGCATCCCTCCAAAATGCAGATCAGGATCCAGCGCGGGAATGAAATGTTTGCCTTTCTTTCGGAGAATATAAAGAAAAGACTGCACGAGCTGGAGATGATACCAAAGGTTCTTCTGACAGAGGAAAAAGAAGAAGCACCGCAGAAGGTAAAGACACCGGAGCCCTTCGAAACCAGACGGATTGAAAATCTGGTACAGGAGGAAAAAAAGACTTACCTTACAGGTCCAGAAACAGGGCAAGGTGCTCCGGTTGACCGGGCGGATCGCAAATTGACCAGTGCAGTACTAGGTGCAGCTGCACATAAAATCGGGACTCCTTTAGTCAATAGTGAAATCCGATCCAATGTAATCAAGGCTGCTGACCATATTTTTGTAGAAAAACCAGTACAGATGAATCTGTTCGAAGAAAAGATCCTGACAAGAGAGGCTAGGGATGAATATAAGATCCTTGGGCAGATCTTTGATACCTACTGGCTGATGGAATACCGGGATAAGCTCCTGATCATTGACCAGCATGCGGCTCACGAAAAAGTAAAATACGAACGGCTGGTAAAGCAGCTTAAGGAAAAGCAGGCAGCTTCCCAGCTTTTAAGTCCTCCGGTCATCTTAAATCTTTCCAGCAAAGAAGAAATTGTGTTCAGACAATACCGGGAATACTTTGAAAAGATGGGTTTTGAAGCCGAAGAATTTGGAACTGGTGCCTATGCCATCAGAAGTGTGCCGACAGACCTTTATGGCTGTGATGAAAAGGAACTGTTCTTCCAGGTTCTGGATGAGCTTTCTGAAGTGCCTGCTAGGGGAGAACCGGATGTGATCCTTCAGAAGCTGGCATCCATGGCCTGTAAATCTGCAGTAAAGGGAAATAATTCCATGAACAGAAAAGAAATGGAAACACTGATCGATGAACTGCTGACACTGGAAAATCCTTACCATTGTCCACATGGCAGACCAACGATCATTACTATGAGCAAATATGAAATTGAAAAGAAATTTAAGAGGATCGTGACGTGACGGAAAAGAAACCATTGGTCATTCTGACCGGACCGACCGCTGTTGGGAAAACAGCACTTTCCATTAAACTTGCTTCAGAAATCGGCGGAGAGATCATCTCCGCTGATTCTATGCAGGTCTACCGGCAGATGGATATAGGCTCTGCCAAAATAAAGCCGGAAGAAATGGGTGGAATTCCCCATCATATGATTGATATACTGGAGCCGGAGGAAGAATTCAATGTCTGTCTTTTTGAAAAGCTTGCACTGGAAGCCATGGAACAGATTTATGAACGAGGACATATTCCTGTTGTGGTCGGAGGAACTGGCTTTTATATTCAGGCTCTTTTATATCAGATCGATTTTACAGAAGAAGAAACAGATACTGCCTACCGCGATAAACTCTGGCAGCTTGGAGAAGAAAAGGGGAACCATTATCTCCACGAGCTGCTGCGTAAGGTAGATCCGGAGTCCGCAGAAGAGATCCATGAAAATAACAGGAAAAGGGTGATACGTGCCCTGGAGTTTTATGAGAACTGCGGTAAGCCTATTTCGACCCATAATAAGGAACAGCGGCAGAAGACGTCAGCCTATAACTCCTGCTATTTTGTCCTGACGGATGACAGAAAAAAGCTTTATGAAAGGATTGAGAGCAGGGTTGACCAGATGCTTTCTAAAGGGCTGGGCGACGAGGTGAGAACCCTGAAGGAACGGGGCTGCAATGCCTCCATGGTATCCATGCAGGGGCTTGGATATAAAGAAATACTGGAATATCTGGATGGCAGATGCAGCCTTTTGGAAGCAGTAGAAAAGATCAAGAAGGAAACCAGACATTTTGCCAAACGGCAGCTTACCTGGTTCCGCAGGGAAAGGGATGTGATCTGGCTTGATAAGCAGGCGTTTGCTTATGATGAGGATGCCGTTCTTTCCTGCATACTGGAAAACTTAAGAAAGAAGGAAATTATAAAATGAGTGCAGCAGAAATGATGTACAGACAGCTTGGCATCAGCCGGAAAGTATACGAATATGGAGAAAAGATCTGGGAAGCTCTTTCTGGACGTTTTCAGGAGATTGACCGGATATCAGAGTATAATCAGATCAAGGTCATTGCAGCCATGCAGAACCAGAAGGTGAGTGAGGCCTGCCTTCTTGGTACGACCGGTTATGGATATAATGATCTTGGAAGGGATACCCTGGAAAAGGTCTATGCAGATATTTTCCATACAGAAGATGCACTGGTGCGACCCCAGATTACCTGTGGAACACATGCGCTGGCACTGGCACTTTTAAGTAACCTCCGCCCAGGGGATGAACTGCTTTCTCCTGTTGGGAAACCATATGATACATTGGAAGAAGTGATCGGAATCCGTCCATCCAGGGGATCCTTAAAGGAATACGGTATCAGCTACAGCCAGGTGGATCTGCTGCCTGATGGTTCTTTTGACTATGAGAATATCAGAAAGGCCATAAAGCCTTGTACGAAGCTGGTTACAATCCAGCGCTCCAAGGGATATCAGACAAGGCCTACCCTGTCAGTCGAAAGAATCGGAGATCTGATCAGGTTCATTAAAGGAATCCGTTCTGATATTATCTGCATGGTAGATAACTGCTATGGAGAATTCACGGAAACCATAGAACCTTCTGATGTGGGAGCAGATCTGGTAGTCGGTTCCCTGATCAAGAATCCGGGCGGCGGTCTCGCTCCGATCGGTGGCTACCTTGCCGGCAAAAAAGAATGTATCGAGAATGCAGCCTGCCGTCTGACAACACCTGGACTTGGCAGAGAAGTAGGAGCTTCCCTGCAGGCACTTCCATCCTTTTATCAGGGACTCTTTCTGGCACCCTCTGTTACGGCAAATGCCATGAAGAATGCCATTTTTGCTGCAAACATTTATGAAAAGCTTGGATTTTCTGTTGTGCCGAATGGTACCGAGCCCCGGTATGATATCATTCAGGCAATAACCTTTGGAAAGCCGGAGGGTGTGATTGCTTTCTGCCGGGGAATCCAGCAGGCAGCACCTGTAGATGGGCATGTAACACCAGAACCGTGGGATATGCCAGGCTATGACAGCCCGGTGATCATGGCTGCAGGTGCCTTTGTTTCCGGTTCCTCTATTGAGCTTTCCGCAGACGGCCCGATCAAACCACCCTATACTGTTTACTTCCAGGGGGGACTGACCTGGCAGCATGGAAAATTCGGTATTATGAAAAGCCTGCAGAGTCTTGTCGAACAGGGAATGATCCCTTCGAATTTTGATGGAACAGGGGAATAAATTACATCCGTAAATCATAAAATTTCCATGAAAGCGGTATACATTGATTTTTTTCTATGCTAAAATAATGACATTGTGAACAAGCAAAAGAGAAGCCGGGGGTAACGATTTATGCGTAAGAATAACTGGGCCTGCTTTCTGCTGATCCTGGCAGGAATTGTAATAGGTGGCTTTATAGGAAGTCTTTTACCGGTACAGTGGTTAAACTATGGGCAGACGTTTGGACTTTCCAGTCCGGTCGTCCTGGATTTTGGTATCCTGTGCCTGACATTTGGACTTTCCATTAAGATCACTGTAGCCAGTATTCTTGGGATTATTATTGGAATTATTATTTACCGCTTCCTTTGAAATATGTAAAACATTACTTTCTGCATAGTCAGATGCCGGGAGGTATCTGTGATGAGAGAAGGGCAGAAAGGAAAATATGGAAGCTATCACAGAAACAATGAGTCAGGAACAGCCCTATGAGAAATTTATGCGTTTCGGGGCTGAAGCACTGACAGAAGCAGAGCTGCTTGCCGTTATCCTGCGGACAGGCACCAGAAATTGTTCTGCATTGGAGCTGGCAGAAAAGGTACTTTCGCTTGCCAGGGGAAGGGAAAAGGGATTAAATGCACTGCACCATATACCCTTAAGGGAACTGCTGAAGATCCCGGGAATTGGTGAAGTCAAGGCAGTGAAGCTGAAAAGCCTTGCAGAGCTGTCGAAACGTATGGCAAGAGAACAGGCTGCCTCAACACTTTCCTTTGATTCACCGGATACAGTAGCCCGTTATTTTATGGAAGAGCTGCGGCACGAGGAAAGAGAAAAGGTACTGTTATTATCACTGGATTCCAGACTTAATCTGATTGAAAAGGATGTGCTTTCCATTGGAACCGTGAATTATTCCCTGCTTTCTGCAAGAGAAATTTTCGTACTGGCATTTCAAAATAAGGCATCGTCTGTTATGCTGCTTCATAATCATCCGAGTGGGGATGCAACACCAAGCAGACAGGATGTCTGTGTTACAGAAAAGATAAAAGAAGCCGGAGAACTGCTTGGCATTCCGCTGACAGATCATATCGTTATAGGGAGTAATGCTTATACAAGCTTTAAGAAATGCGGCTTATTATAGAAAGGAGTATTTATTTTGTCTTCAAATATTTTTGGTATCGATCTTGGTACAAGCAATATTAAAATTTATAACAGGGCGGATGATACAATCCTTGTTGAAAAAAATATGATCGCCATCGAAAACAAGAGCACGCTGTTTGCCTATGGAGATTCCGCCTTTGAAATGTACGAGAAAGCACCGGCCAACATTCATATTTCCTATCCGTTGTCCAATGGTGTAATCGCTGATATCAAGAACATGGAGCTTCTTGTCAAATATTTCATCAATGACCTGACAAGAGGCAATGTACGTCCTGCAGATTATTATATTGCAGTCCCCTTTGACATCACAGAGGTAGAGAAAAGGGCTTTTTATGATCTGATCAAGGAATCCGGTGTGAAGGCAAGGAAGATCCTTGTTGTGGAAAAGGCAGTTGCTGACGGCCTTGGGATGGATATTGATGTTAAGAATTCCCAGGGGGTACTGACTGTTAACGTAGGGTATGATACCACAGAAATTTCCATTCTGTCCCTTGGGGGGATTGTGCTCAGCAAGCTGATCAAGATTGGCGGGCTTAAATTTGATGATGCGATCCGCAGTGCGGTGCGCAAGGAATTCAGCCTGATCATAGGTGGAAAAACAGCAGAAAATGTCAAGATTTCGCTGAAAGAGCTTGAAAAAGAGGGAAGAGGTGCAGTTGTTTACGGCCGTGATATTGTAACCGGACTTCCTGTAGAAAGAGAACTTCCTACCTCTATGATTGATGAATGTCTGATGGAACTGTTTTATACGATCATTGACAGTATAAAAGTCATTCTGGAGAGAACACCTCCGGAACTGGCTGCTGATATCTACCGTCATGGTATTTATCTGACTGGCGGGGCTTCCCAGGTCAGTCATCTGGCTGAACTGATCCACAAGGGAACCGGTCTTAAGGTAAATCTCTCTGAGAATCCGGTTACCAGTGTTGCACTTGGACTTGCCAAGATCATCAAGGAAGATAATTACAAGTCCGTAGCTTATGCTATTGAAGGAATGAGTAAATGAGTCCTGTCGTAAAGAGAAAAGGAGAAAAATTTACATTACCGAGTAAATATCTCCTTTTTATTTTAACAATTGTATGTACCGCACTGATCATTTTGACTTTTTATACCGGTTTTCTGAGTACCCCGTTAAGTGCTGTGGGAGGCTTTCTGATCGTTCCCATGCAGGACGGGATCAGTAAGGCAGGCTCATGGCTTTCAACAAGATCAGAAGAATTGGTCGAGATCCGGTCGCTGATTCAGGAAAATGAGGAGCTGAAGCAGAAAGTGGACGAGCTTACCATGGAAAATATCAGCCTTCAGCAGGATCGGTACGAGCTGACCAATTTAAGACAGCTCTATGAGCTGGATTCCCAGTATGATGAATATCAGAAGATCGGAGCAAGGATCATTGCCAAGGATTCTGGCAACTGGTTCCATTCTTTTACCATCAACAAAGGAACGAATGATGGACTGTCCGTGGATATGAATGTCATAGCCGGAAGTGGGCTGGTCGGAAGGATCATAGATGCAGGACCTGACTGGGCAAAGGTAATGGCGATCATTTCCGATAATTCCAACGTCAGCGGCATGGTACTTTCCACATCCGATAATCTTATCGTAACAGGAGACCTGGAGCTGTACGCAGATGGTCTGATCAGCTTTGAAAAGCTGGTTGACAGTGCTGACAGAGTGGTAGAGGGGGATAAGATCGTCACCTCCAATGTCAGTGACAAATATCTGCCAGGGATTCTGATCGGTTACATATCGGCCATTAATGTGGATTCCAATAATCTGACCAAATCAGGAGTGTTGACACCGGCAGTGGACTTTGAGCATCTGGAAGAGGTTCTTGTGATCACACAGACAAAGCAGACTGTTGCGGAAGGAGACTGATCCATGCTTAGATTTCTGGTTTCATTTTTTCTGACAATATTCTGCTTTGTACTGCAGAGCACAGTTTTTCCGGCAATCTCTTTTGGAGGGATTGTGCCAAATCTTATGATTGTCCTGACTGCTTCCTTTGGATTTATGCGTGGAGAAAAATCAGGTCTTTTATTTGGTTTTTTCTGCGGACTTCTGGCAGATATTTTCTTTGGAAGCTTTATTGGACTGTATGCATTGATCTATATGTATATTGGTTATTTAAATGGCAAATTCAACAGGATTTTTTATCCGGAGGATATCAAGCTTCCCCTTGCCCTGATTCTATGCAGTGATCTGGCATATGGATTGCTTTGCTATCTTCTGTTTTTCCTTATGAGAGGAAAATTTCATTTCGGATATTACCTGCTTCACATTATTCTGCCTGAGGCTGTTTATACCATCGTGGTAACCCTGCTGTTATATCCGCTGATCCTCTGGATCAATAAAAGGCTGGAAAGCAGAGAACAAAGGAGTGCGCGGAAATTTGTTTGAGGATTTTAAGGAAAATTTGATCAATACCATAACATCCCGTACGTTTGTGCTGACAATCGCAATGATTCTGATTGCGGTGGTTATCATTGAACGTATTTTTGATCTGCAGATAGTACACGGAGAAGAATATCTTGATTCTTTTGAAACAAAGATCATGAAGGAAAGAACCATTTCCGGAAGCCGTGGCTGTATTTATGACAGGAATGGGAACCTTCTTGCGTACAATGAACTGGCACATTCTGTGACGATAGAAGATGTCTATGAAAACAGCAAGATGAAAAATTATAATCTGAACAGTACGATTGCTACGCTGATCCAGATGCTTGAAAAAAATGGTGACACGACTGTACGGGATTTTAAGATTGATCTGGATGATAATGGCAGATATGCATTTACAGTAGAGGATACACAGCTTCTGCGTTTTCTGGCAGATGTGTATGGCTGTCTTTCTATTGATGATCTGAAGGAGCAGGAACGGACTGCTACAGCAGAAGAAGTGGTGGAATATCTGTGCGGCTGGAGCCGTTTCAGGATTGGAGAGTATACCTCTGAAGATACTAAGGATACCTTTATCCCCGGTAATGGCTATACCAAGGAGGAGGTTCTGAAGATCCTGACCATCCGCTATGATATGAATACCAATTCCTACCAGAAATATATTGCAACCACAGTAGCAACGGATGTAAGCGAAGAAACAGTAGCAGTGATCATGGAAAACTGTAATGAACTGGAGGGTGTTTCCATTGTAGAGGATACTGTACGCAAATATGTAGATAGCATTTACTTTGCACCGATCATCGGCTATACCGGCAAAGTAGACCAGGAGGAACTTAAGGAGCTTCAGACTAAGAACAATGCTTATGACCTGAATGATACGGTTGGAAAGCTTGGCATTGAAAAATCCATGGAATCCTGGCTGCAGGGCAAAAAAGGAAGTGAAACGGTATTTGTCAACAATGTTGGTAAAGTAATTGAAACAAGCAACTATGTGGAACCGGCTGCCGGAAATGATATCTATCTGACACTTGATAAGGATCTGCAGATTGCCTGCTACAAGATCCTGGAAGAGAAGCTTGCAGGTATTCTGTATTCCAATATTATCAACACTAAAGAATTCAATACGGAAAATGTTACGAGCAGTAAGATAAAGATTCCTATTTATGATGTATATTTTGCACTGATCAATAACAATATTATTAATCTTTCTCATTTTGAAGAAACAACTGCAGCCGAAAATGAAAAGGCGGTATATGACAGCTTTCTTACCAGAAAGGAAGATGTATTTGCCACTCTCAGGGAAGAACTCTTTAACACGAAAACAACCTATGAAAACTTGAAAAAGGAATATCAGGTTTACGAAAGCTATATTGTCAGGATGCTTTACAATAATGGTGTGCTCGACAAGGAGAAGGTGGATCCGGAAGATCAGACTTATATTGCATGGACAACCGATGAGGTGATCAGCCTGAATGAATACCTGAATTACTGTATCGCACAGAACTGGGTGGATGTAACGAAGCTTTCTCTTGACAGCCAGTATTCCGATACGGAGGAAATTTATAGGAAACTGGTAGATTATCTTTTCGGACAACTGAAAAATAACCTGGATTTTACCAAGAGCATTTACAAATATATGATCAAGGATGATGTGATATCAGGCAGACAGATCTGCATGATCCTGCTGGAGCAGAACCTGATCGATATTTCAGAAGAAGAGCAGAACAAACTGATCAGCGGCGCTGTTTCTTCCTATACCTTTATGATGGACCGGATCAAAAACCTGGATATTACACCGGCTCAGCTTGCACTGGATCCCTGTAATGCCTCCATGGTCATTACGGATGTCAATACCGGTGATGTGCTTGCACTGGTTTCCTACCCGGGATATGACAACAATAAGATGGCAAATGGTGTAGATGCAGAATACTTTGCACAGTTGAGAAGTGATCTTTCATCACCGATGCTGAATTATGCAACCCAGCAGAGAACTGCACCTGGTTCCACCTTTAAAATGGTATCTGCAACTGCCGGCTTCAAAGAAGGGATCATCAATACAACTACGACGTTTGTATGTAATGGCCAGTTTAATGAAATCGATCCACCTCCCCGCTGCTGGATCTACGGAAGAGGCAGCCATGGAGCGTTGAATGTGACGGGAGCAATCAAAAATTCCTGTAATGTATTCTTTTATGAAATGGCATACAGGCTTGGTATGGTGGATGGAGTCTATTCTTCAGAAGCCGGTCTTGAAAAGCTTCAGAAATATGCAGATATGTATGGACTTACAGAAACCTCCGGTGTAGAGATTGAAGAATACGCACCACAGGTATCAAATACCGATGCTGTCCGTTCTGCCATTGGCCAGGGTACCAATAACTATACAACGGTCAGTCTGGCAAGATATGTTACAACAGTAGCAAATAGTGGTACCTGCTATGATCTGACACTGATCGATAAAGTAACTGACAGAAGTGGAAATCTTCTCATGGAAAAGGAGCCTCAGATACGTAATCAGGTAGAACTGAGCAGTGGTGAGTGGAATGCCATTCATACTGGTATGCGTCAGGTGGTGGAAGCAAAATCCTATTATTCTGATCTGAAGGTTCAGGTAGCTGGTAAGACAGGTACCGCAGAAGAGAATAAAAACAGGGCAAACCATGCATTGTTTGTATGTTATGCACCATATGATAATCCTGAAATTGCAGTAGCAACCAGAATTGCTTATGGATATTCTTCTGATTATGCGGCAAGAACGACCAAGGATGTGATCAGTTATTATTTCGATCTGGTAGATGAAGATGATCTGATCACAGATACAGCATCTGAGCTTGGAGCAAGTACAGCACAGACTGACTAAAACAGAAAGGCGGCTATATTCATTGAAACAATCTGTCATTATAAAAAGTTTTCCAAATGGTATTGTGCTTCATCTTTCCGAAGCAGACACATTTGAAGAGATCCTGCAGGAAACTGCAATACGTTTCCGGGAATCCAGAGATTTTTTCAAGGATGCAAAAATGGCTCTGTCCATCAAGGGCCGGAAGCTGACGGAAGAGGAAGAAAATACCCTTTTAAATATCATATCAGAGAATTCTGATATTCATATCCTGTGTCTCGTAAGTGATGATGAAGATACTGACAGGATGTTTATAAAAGCTATTTCTGAAACAGACTTTTCAGAAGACGGAAATGGGAACAGTGCCGGCCAGTTTTATAAAGGCACATTAAAAAATGGTGAAGTACTGGAAACAGAATACAGCATAGTGATTCTAGGAGATGTTTATCCCGGATCAGCCATTATATCCGCACGGGATATTATCGTTCTTGGCGGGCTATATGGAGAGGCCTATGCCGGAGGAAATGGCAGTGATGGCCATTATGTAGCAGCGCTTGAAATGTCGCCGGAAAAATTAAAAATCGGTGATTTCAAATATCATGCCAAAGAGAAATCAAAATGGGGCATTAAGCCAAAGGTACAGCCGAAAATCGCATACGTAAAAAACAAAAAAATCGTTATGGATTCCCTTACCAAAGAATTACTGAGTGACATGCCACTTTAAACAGGATATGCCTCAGGGGACGAAATTGATTCACAACAGTTTGAGGAGGATAAACTATGAGTGAAGTAATTGTCGTCACATCAGGGAAAGGCGGGGTAGGAAAGACCACTACTTCCGCAAACGTAGGAACGGGTCTTGCAGCAATGGGGAAAAGGGTGGTTCTGATCGATACCGATATCGGTCTGCGCAATCTGGATGTAGTCATGGGGCTGGAAAACCGGATTGTTTATAACCTTGTAGATGTGGTAGAAAATAAATGCCGTATCAAGCAGGCATTGATCAAGGACAAACGTCATCCAAGTCTTTATCTGATGCCATCAGCCCAGACAAAGGATAAAACAGCAGTAACTCCGGAACAGATGGTCCGTATGATCAATCAACTCCGGGAGCAGTTTGATTATATCATCCTGGACTGTCCGGCAGGGATTGAACAGGGATTTAAGAACGCCATTGCCGGTGCTGACAGGGCGCTTGTGGTAACAACACCTGAGGTATCTGCGATCCGCGATGCAGATCGTATTATTGGCCTTTTGGAGGCCAATGACTTCAAACAGATAGATCTGGTGATCAACAGACTACGTCCGGATATGGTAAAGCGCGGAGAAATGATGAGTGCATCCGATGTGATCGATATTCTTTCAGTTCCACTGATCGGTATTGTACCAGATGATGAAAATGTGGTGATCGCCACAAATCAGGGAGAACCACTGGTTGGAAATAATACACTGGCAGGAAGAGCATATCAGAACATATGCTACAGGGTAACCGGAAAGGAAATGCCTTTTCTTGAATTTGAAAAAAGCTTTTCCTTTTGGACCAGAGTGTCAGGAATATTTCGGAAGAACTAGGAGGTGGCTGATATGGGATTCAAACATTTTTTTTCACGGAAAAAATCCAGAGAAATTGCAAAAGACAGGCTTAAGATTCTTCTGATCTCCGACAGAGTAAACTGCTCACCGGAAATGATGGAAATGATAAAAACAGATATTGCAAAAGTTATATCGAAATATATGCAGATAGATACAAAATCCATGGAGATCCAGATCAGCAAAACGGGAGTAAAAGGGCATGATGGCAAAATGCCGACACTGTATGCCAATATTCCGATTCTGGATCTTCACAGCAAATGATAGAAGAGGTAAGGATTTACTTATATGCTGAGACAGTATAAATTACGGAATTATAATTTCAAACTGATATTTCTTGTGCTTGCCATATCGATGATCGGGATCATTGCCGTAGGAAGTGCACAGGAAAGTCTGCAGTCAAGACAGATTGGCGGATTTGCGGCAGGTGTGGCTATCATGATCGCACTTTCCCTGTTTGACTATTCGATCATACTGAAGTTCTACTGGCTCATTTATGCAGCAAATGTAGTATTGCTTGCTCTTGTCATCTTCATCGGGGATGAAGGCGGCGGTGCACAGAGATGGCTGGATATCGGTGGTTTCCGGTTCCAGCCGTCCGAGATTGCCAAAATATTCATGATCCTGTTCTTTGCCGAGTTTCTGAGAAAGAACAGGGAAAGACTGAATACAGTAAAGTATATTGTACTGTCTGTCGTTTTATTCGGTATTCTGGCATTTCTTATCGTTTCACAGCCAGATCTTTCTACAACCATTGTGTTCTGCCTTATTTTTGCATCCATCATGTTTGTGGCAGGAATCAGCTGGAAGCTGATAGCCGGTGTTCTGGCTGTAGCCATTCCGGCTGCCGTAATCCTGATCTTTCTCATCCTGCAGCCGGATCAGAAGATATTCAGCGGAGATACTACATATCAGGGCAATCGTATCATTGCCTTCTTTAACAAAGAAGAGTATGCCAATACCCTTGGCTATCAACAGGAATACTCGGTAATGGCCATCGGCTCCGGACAGCTTACCGGAAAAGGCTATAAGACAAACCAGATCAGTTCGGTAAAAAATGCAAACTTTATTTCTGAACAGGAAACAGATTTTATCTATGCGGTCATTGGGGAGGAGTTTGGGTTTATTGGTTCTTCCGCAGTTGTGATCCTGCTTCTCCTGATCAGTCTTGAATGCTTTGCGGTGGCAAGAAAAGCAAAAGATACAGCAGGAGCGGTGATTGCTACCGGGATCGGTGCCCTGATCGGTTTCCAAAGCTTTATCAATATAGGTGTAGTTACTTATCTGCTGCCAAATACCGGTCTTCCTCTGCCGTTTGTCAGTTATGGTCTGACATCGCTGATCAGTTCCTTTATCGGAATTGGATTAGTTTTAAATGTGGGGTTACAATGTAAACAAAAATAGTGTATACTGAAAGAGAAAATCTGTGAGAAGGGAAGGGCAAATTACTTATGAATATTGCATTAATTGCCCATGATGCCAAAAAGAAGCTGATGCAGAATTTCTGCATTGCCTATCGGGGCATATTGAGCAAAAATGAACTCTATGCTACAGGAACAACAGGACGTCTTGTGGAGGAAGTAACCAATCTGACGATACATAAATATCTGGCAGGGCACCTAGGTGGGGAACAGCAGCTCTGTGCGCAGATTGAACATAATCAGCTTGATCTTGTTATTTTCCTGAGAGATCCGCTGACACAGAAGCATCATGAACCGGATGTAAACAATGTAGTCAAATTCTGTGATGTATATAATATTCCACTGGCAACCAATCTTGCCACCGCTGAGCTTTTGATCAAGTCCCTGGACAGAGGAGATATGGAGTGGCGTGAAAATTACAAATAGGCAGAAAATGCAGATAAAGCGCAGCGTATCAGTTCTTTGCTCCTGTATGATGCTTTTTTTACTGACAGGCTGTGGACAGAGCAGATATGATATGGCATATACTGTTAATTCAGATGTCAGCAGTCTGCGTCTTGTTAATATTGAAGAAAAAAATTTAAATGCAGAGACGTTTGCTTCTGATCTCTGTGTAGTATCCTCAGATATATCTATTCCCGGCATAGATACCTCCAAGGCCGATGGTGCCGGATTGTTCGATGTAAATGGCAGAAATACTTTATATGCCAAAAACGTATATGAAAAGCTGTATCCGGCCAGTCTGACCAAGATCATGACGGCACTGGTAGCATTAAAATATGGTTCCATGGATACCACACTGACAGCATCTGCCAATGTCAGGAATCTGGAATCCGGAGCACAGACCTGTGGGCTGAAGGAAGGGGATCAGATGACCCTGGATCAGGCACTTCATGTACTTCTGATCAATTCAGCCAATGATGCCGCCATTATGATTGCAGAAGGAATTGCCGGATCAGTCGAAGCGTTTGCCGACATGATGAATCAGGAAGCACTTGAGATCGGGGCAACCAATTCTCACTTTGTAAATCCCCATGGTCTTTCTGATAATGACCATTATACAACGGTATATGATATGTATCTGATCACCAATGCAGCGATTCAGTATGACCGGTTCAATGAGATCATACATATGAAAGAATATCAGACAGTATATTATGACAAAAGCGGAAACGCCAAGGATCTGTCGGTTAACAGTACCAATTATTATCTGCAGGGAAATGCAGATGCACCTTCCGGGATCACAGTACTTGGAGGAAAGACAGGAACAACTAATGCAGCCGGACACTGCCTTGTGCTCGTGTCAAGAGATACATCCGGAAATCCTTACATTTCTGTGATCATGAGAGCCGAAAGCAGGGAAGATCTGTATGATGAGATGAGCAGCCTCCTTTCCGGAATTAACAAATAACGGTTGTCATTTGGCACTTTCTATCTTATAATAAAAACAGGGTTATTTCTTGAAGGTGCTGTCAAAAGCAGTACCAAATCATACTACAGGAGGGTTTACCGATGGTTCAGTTAATTGTAGGAAAAAAGGGAAAAGGCAAAACAAAACAGCTTCTTGACAAAGTAAATAGTGAAGTACAGTCTGTATCTGGAAATATTGTATATCTGGATAAAAGCACAAAACATATGTATGAATTAAATAATAAGATCAGATTAATCGATGTTTCCTCTTATCTGATCACCAGTCCGGAGGAATTTCTCGGATTTGTCTGCGGTATTGTTTCACAGGATCATGATCTGCAGCAGATGTATTTTGACAGCTTCTTAAAGATTGCATGCGCAGAAGAAGCTGAAATAGAGCCTATCATCAAAAAGCTTGATGCTATTGGAGAAAAGTTTGGAATTGATTTTGTACTTAGTATTTCCCGTGACGAAGCGGAGCTTCCTGCTTCACTGAAAGAAAAGATCATCGTTTCATTATAATCAGCAGTAGAAAAGGTAACAGCAGGAACCCCGGAAAATATCTGGGGTTCTTGTTCTGAAAAGGAAAAGATTGGAGTCTGACCATTGAATGCATCCCGGAACAATGTGGTAAAATACAGAAAACCTCTGAATATCAATATTGGAATGGTCATTTTCGCTGTTATCCTGATCTATATTATCATCTGTGTGTTCGGATACTTCACAGCCAAGCATGTAGTCCCTTATGAAGTAAAGGAGGGGTCTCTCTCAGCCAATAATATTTATCAGGGAATCGCCTTGCGAAATGAAAAGATCATTACAGCTGACCAGGCGGGGTACATTAATTACTATGCCAGAGAAGGTGAACGTGTCGGCGTAGGAAATCTTGTTTATACACTGGATGAATCTGGTAAGCTTTCTGATTATGTTTCTGCCGAAAACAGTGGAGAAACAACACTGTCTGATAAAGATCTGGCAGAACTGAAATCAGAGATCCTTGGTTTTGTTTCTGGTTTTGATGCAACAAACTTTTCAACTGTGTATGAATTCAAATATGACGTTAAAGGTACTGTACTGAAGCTGGCTAATGCCAATATTCTGAAAAATATTGATAAGCTCAATGCCGGAACGACAAGCCTTGTTTCCTTCTGTAATGCACCTGATACCGGTATTGTGATCTATTCTGTAGATGGTTATGAGGCTTTGAAGCTTGAAGACTTTACGAAAGATCTGTTTGATAACAAGGATTATGAAAAAACACAGCTCATCAGTAATGACCTTATCGCCCGTGGTGATCCTGTATATAAGCTGTCTGAGGATGAGGACTGGTCCATTGTGATCCAGGTGGATGAAGAAAAGGCACAGGAGCTTCTTGAGCTTGAATATGTAAAGATCAGATTTTTGAAAAATCAAGATACTTCCTGGGCTGAGGTAAAGAGCTACACCAATCCTGATGGAGATACCTTTGTATCCCTTACCTTTACCAATTCCATGGTTACCTTCTGCACAGACCGTTTTATAGAGATCGAACTGATCACAGAAGATGAAAAAGGATTGAAGATCCCGGTTTCTTCCATTATACAGAAGGACTTTTTCATTGTTCCCAGTGAATACGTGATCCAGGGCGGTGAATACGGTCGTGATGGGGTCATGCGAGAAAGCTATACGGAAGAAGGTACCGCAACGACTGAATTTGTTGAAACAACGATCTATAATGCCACAGAAACAGAATACTATCTGGATGACAGCACCTTAAGGAGCGGCGATTATCTGATCAAACCTGATTCTACAGAAAAGTATGCTGTCAGCAAAAAGGGAAGCCTGATGGGCGTTTATAATATCAACAAGGGTTATGCCGATTTCAAGCAGATCGACATTTTATACCAGAACGAAGAATACGCAATTGTAAAGTCCAATACACAGTATGGTCTCAGCGTATATGATTATATCGCACTGGATGCTATGGCAGTAGAAGATAATGAAATTATTAATGAATAGGAAGTGTCAAGGATGATCGCAGAAAATCTGAAATATGTAAATGAAAGAATACAGAAATCCTGCCTGAAAGCAGGACGGGATGAGAAAGAAGTAACACTGATCGCTGTCAGTAAGACCAAACCGGTTCCGGATCTGATGGAAGCTTATCAGGAAGGCTGCCGTGAGTTTGGAGAAAATAAGGTACAGGAGCTTGTTGATAAATACGAAGTAATGCCAAAGGATATCCACTGGCATATGATCGGACATCTGCAGACCAATAAGGTGAAGTATATCGTTGATAAGGTAACCATGATCCACAGTGTAGATTCCATTAAGCTTGCAAGGGAGATCAGCAAAGAAGCACAGAAGAAACAGGTCACCGTTTCTATTCTGATCGAAGTGAATGTAGCAGGGGAAGAATCCAAGTTCGGTGTAAGCATGGAGGAAGCTGAACCATTGATCCGCAAGATTGCATTGCTTGACGGGATAAAAATATGTGGTCTTATGACAATAGCACCATATGTAGAGGATGAGGAAAAAAATCGTCAATATTTTGCTGATTTAAAGCAATTATCTGTTGACATTGCAACAAAAAACATTGATAATGTTAATATGAATGTTTTGTCAATGGGCATGACAGGAGACTACGCTGTTGCCATAGAAGAAGGTGCTACATATGTACGTGTTGGTACAGGCATCTTTGGTGAAAGGCATTATGCAGTATAAAAAGGGGTGCTTAAAATGGGAGTAATGGATAAATTCCTCAATGCGATGAAACTGAACGATGACGATGATGATTACTATGATGATGACTATTATGATGAGGAACCAGTAGAGTCCAAACCAAAGAAGCTTCCTTCTATTACAAAAGAAAGTAATGCAGAAATAGAAGATGAGAAGCCTGCACCAAAGAAGGTGACGCCAAAGGTAACACCCATGCGCCAGAATAAGAAGACTGGTAATGGCATGGAGGTATGTGTGATCAAGCCGACATCCATTGAAGATGCGAGAGAGATTACAGAAACACTCCTAGCAAACCGGACAGTTGTTTTGAACCTGGAAGGTCTTGATGTAGATATTGCACAGCGTATCATTGATTTTACTTCAGGATCCTGTTTTGCAATCAGTGGGAATCTGCAGAAGATATCTCATTATATATTCATCATAACACCGGCTATTGTAGATATTTCCGGTGATTTTCAGGAAATCTTATCAGGTTCCTTTGATGTACCACCGATCAATAATGGATTATAGAAGCAAGCTTCCTGGTGATGCCGGGAAGCTTTTTTACTACTGTTACTAAAGGAGAATAACGATGTCTGAACGAATGACAATCAATTATGACAAAAAACCATGCTACGATATTCTGTTCACTGCTTCCTTTGAAGATCTTCCTGAAGAACTTCTGAAGCTGGATTCGAAAGACCGTAAGGTATGCATCATTACGGATTCCCATGTAGAATCCCTTTATGGTACTGAGCTTTTAGACAGGATTACTCCATTCTGCCTGAAAGCAGTTATGTATGCTTTTCCAGCAGGAGAAGAAAATAAAACACTGGATACTGTCAGAGATATTTACCGTTTTCTGATTGAAGAGAAGTTTAACCGCAAAGATCTGCTGATCGCACTTGGCGGTGGTGTGACCGGTGATATCACAGGATATGCAGCAGCAACCTATCTGAGGGGGGTGGATTTTATCCAGATTCCCACAACACTGCTGGCACAGTGTGATTCCAGCATTGGTGGAAAAACAGGTGTTGATTTTGAAGGCTATAAGAATATGGTTGGTGCATTTTATATGCCGAAGCTGGTTTATATGAATGTTTCTGTGCTTGGCACACTGGACGACAGACAGTTTTATGGTGGGTTTGCAGAGGTGATGAAGCATGGACTGATCAAGGACAGCAATTTTTATGAATGGCTTCTTGACAAAATGTATGAGATCCATGAAAGAAATCCTGAAACCATGCTGGAAATGGTACAAAAGAGCTGCCTGATCAAAAAGCTTGTAGTGGAGAAGGATCCTACTGAAAAAGGAGACAGGGCTCTTTTAAATTTTGGACATACGATCGGTCATGCCATTGAGAAAGCAAAGAATTTTAATATGACACATGGAGAATGTGTTGCTCTTGGCTGTGTGGCGGCTGCGTATATCTCCTGGAAGCATGAATGGCTTTCCATGGAGGAATATTATGAAATCCGTGACATGTTTGTGCCATTTAACCTTCCAATCACGATAGAAGATATTGATCCTGCGGAAATTCTCGCTCTGACAAAATCAGATAAAAAGGCAGAAAACGGAAGTATAAAATTTGTACTTCTTAAGAAGGTTGGAAAAGCTGTCATTGACAGAAATGTTACAGATGATGATATTTTGAATGCCGTAAAAGAAATTCTTTATGTGGAGGATGAGAATTCAGCAGAATGAAGAAAACATTGAACAAAGAGAAAATAAAACTGTTATGTATGGATCTGGTCATGCTTGTCGTACTTGTTCTGATCGATTATTATACAAAATACCTGGCTGTGATCAAACTGAAAAATCAGGCAGCGTTTAATATCATCGATGGCGTACTGGAATTTAACTATCTGGAAAACAGAGGTGCTGCATTTGGTATGCTTCAGAATCAGAAAATCTTTTTCGTATTTATTGCAGTGATCTTTTTAAGTGTTATCATATTTGTATTGCTCCGTACCCCGGATGACAGGAAATACAGAAAGCTGCATATCCTGCTGACCATGATTGCCGCCGGCGCCATTGGTAATATGATCGACCGGCTCAGATTTGACTATGTTGTAGATTTTATTTATATTGTCCTCATTAATTTCCCGATTTTCAATGTGGCAGATATGTATGTAACATTTGCCACAGTGATACTGATCATTCAGGTTCTGTTTGTATATAAGGACAATGATTTTAACTTTTTAAGCTTTAATCAGAAAAAATTCAGGGAACTTAAATAAACATATGGCGGAAGAATTAAAGGAATATGAATTTATTGTTTCAGAAGAATCAGAAGGGGAGAGAGTCGATAAGTATCTGACGATGCTTATGGACTCTCTTTCCCGTTCTTATCTGCAAAAGCTTTTAAAGGAATCACATGTGACCGTAGGCGGACAGCCAGTAAAGGCGAATTACCGGATCAAAACTGAAGATGCAGTAAGAGTATTGCTGCCACCCCTGATCACACCGGATATCCTTCCGGAGAATATTCCTTTGGAGGTTCTTTATGAAGATGAGGATGTTATCGTAGTCAATAAACCCAAAGGTATGGTTGTACATCCGGCTCCCGGACATTACAGTGGTACACTGGTCAATGCACTTTTATACCATTGCCATAATTTAAGCGGTATTAACGGTGTTTTACGTCCAGGAATCGTACACCGTATTGATAAGGATACCACAGGCAGTATCATTGCCTGCAAAAACGATGCCGCCCATGCTTCCATTGCCGAGCAGTTAAAAGAACACAGTATTATAAGAAAGTATCATGCCATTGTGTGCGGCAGACTGCCGGAAATTGAGGGAACGATCCATACAAGAATTGGACGTCACCCCACAGATCGTAAGAAAATGGCTGTTGTGAGAGAGGGTGGAAAGGATGCCATTACTCACTATAGGGTACTGCAGCAGTTCGAGAAATATACCTACGTGGAATGTATACTGGAAACCGGCCGGACCCATCAGATCCGTGTACATATGGCAAGTATTGGACACCCCCTTCTCGGAGACGAAATCTATGGAACACCTTCAAAACAGTATAAACTACAGGGACAGTGTCTGCATGCAAAAATCCTTGGATTTTCACATCCTTCCACAGGAAAGTATATTGAAACAGATGCATCACTTCCTAGATATTTTGAGCATTTGCTCACAATCCTTGCATGATCTTTCAGACAATAAACTGGATTTTTTTCGTTTTTTTGATATAATAGAAATAACACTGACAGTGAAAAAAAAGGAGGGTTCCGTATGAATACAGTTATTACAATCGGAAGGCAGTTTGGTTCTGCCGGCCGCGAGATCGGTGAAAAGGTTGCAGCGTATTTTGGAATTAAATGTTATGATAAGGAGTTATTGAGCCGAGCAGCAAAGGAAAGTGGTTTTTGTGAAGAAATGCTGGAAAATCATGATGAAAGACCAACCAGCTCATTTCTTTATAATCTGGTTATGGATACGTATTCCTTTGGTTATAATGCATCCCATTTCGTAGATATGCCTATCAGTCATAAGGTATTCTTGGCGCAGTTTGATGCTATTAAAAAAATTGCAAGCGAAGGCCCTTGCGTTATTGTCGGACGGTGTGCTGATTATGCATTAAATGATCTGAAGAATTGCGTCCACATTTTTATTTATGGTGATGAAGAAACCAAAACCAAACGAATTATGGGTAAATATAATGTAGATGCTGCTAAAGCAAAGGATATGTGCATTAAAAAGGATAAACAGAGACAGAGCTATTACAATTATTATTCCTCCAAGAAATGGGGACGTGCTGACAGCTATGATCTCTGCATTAACAGCAGTGTTCTTGGTGTAGAAGGAACAGTAAAGCTCCTTGTTCAGTATATTGAAGACTTTGAAGCTAAGAATCAGTAAATGAAGTATATAAAAGATATCAAAGCCATACTGTTAGAAATCGGTATGGCTTTTTCAGTGCACGGGTACATGAAGTCAACAGGTTTTTTCTGCCTGCCTGGTCGAAGAAAAGAAGCCTGAAAGATACAGAAAACTATTCGCAAAACACAAGTTTAACGAACAGTGCGTGCTTTAACCATCACGATCCGTTGCGGTTTTTGTCCTCAGCCAGATCTTCCCTGGTAATATAATCTACAGCACTATTGTAACGGGTAATCTGTTTAGTATGATTCCTTATTTTAGTATCTGGCTTAGGTTTATTGTGAATACGATCATATTTCTGATGAAAGCTTTGTACAGCATCTGGTGTTATGTTTTTCCTTTTCTTTCTGATTTTTAGAAAGGTATAGATATATACAATCGCTAGAAACACCACGATCAGGCCAATTAATATCTTCATATAAGCTGCCTTTCAATATTATATATTGATTTCATGGAATTATTTAATGATTTCGTCTGAATCAAGCACTATGGTAAAGGGACCGTCATTGATCAGGGAAACCATCATATGTGCACCGAAAATGCCTTGTTCAACAACAGGGATTTCCTTCCTGCACTGTGACAGGAAATATTCATACAAGGCATTTGCCTGATCAGGTGTTCCTGCACCGATAAATGAGGGTCGGTTTCCATGCCTGCAATCCGCATATAATGTAAATTGTGAAATAATTAACAATTCTCCATTTACAGATTTAATATCCAGGTTTGTTTTCCCATTTTCATCTTCAAAAATACGAAGCTTCAAAAGTTTTTGGAACATTTTATCTGCAATTTCTTCTGTATCAGTCTGACTGACCCCCAGCAATACCATAAATCCATGGCCAATTTTACCGACAACCTCCTGATCCACACTAACGGAGGCTTCCTGAACACGTTGAATGACTAATTTCATAATTTACTACTCTCCTATTTCTTCCAAGCATTTTTATAGGTTTTACTGTAAGATACTAATCTTCTTTCTTATCACTATTGTTATCATGAGTTGATTTCTTCTTAAAGGAAAATTTAAAGAAAGGTTTCTCAAGGCTTTCATCCTTGGGAATCATATTTCTGCTTTCATCAATATAGTTCAGGTTAATATAATCGGTCGTTTTCACAGAAAGCTCCCGCTTACGCAGCACTTTTTCAACCAGGCGCTTGATAAAGGCATAAACAACAGCAAAGAAAGGTACACCTATGATCATGCCAAGTACACCAAATAATCCTCCGAAAATAGTGATAGAAAAAATAACCCAGAATCCTGTCAATCCCGTTGACTGTCCAAGGATCTTTGGCCCGATAAAATTGCCATCCAGCTGCTGCAGGATCAAAATAAAGATCAGGAATGTCAGACATTTCATGGGACTGATCATTAGGACTAATAGTGCACTTGGAATAGCACCAAGGTAAGGGCCAAAGAATGGGATCACATTGGTAACACCTACAATTACACTAACCAGCAATGCATAGGGGATATTCAAAAGCGTGGTTCCAATAAAACATAACAATCCAATAATGATAGAATCTACAATCTTTCCACTGATAAATCCAATAAAAGTATCACTGACAAAACGCATATCGTGGATCAGTTCATTGGCATTTGATGTAGGAAAAATGCTGTAGATAATTTTTTTAGTCTGTGCAGAAAAGGTTTCTTTGCTGAACAGAACGTAGATGGAAATAATCAGACCAATGATCAGGTTCCACATAGCCTTTAAAACACTGATCAGACTTAGGGAAACTGTCCGCAGCAAAGATTCCATCTGGGGCAGCACATTACTATTAACATAATGATTAAATTCGGTAGAATATGTGGTCATAAGCTGCTGTACAAGATTCTCAATATCTGGATTGGCTTCAAAATACTTGTCCATGAATTTCATCAGATTGTTCACATAAATGGGAAGCGCCATGGAAATACTTTGGATACTGTTGATCAGGTTGGGGATCATAATAGAAAAGAAACCATAAACGACTAAAATAACAATAATAATTGTCAGTGTAACAGAAATAAAACGGATTCCTTTCTTCTTTTTAGAGCTGATTTTCGATTTCCTTGTAAATGCCGGGATCAAAAATTTTCTTTCCAGTGTATTTACCAATGGTGTCAGCAGATAAGCCAGAATCATACCATAAAGAACAGGACATGCAATCTTTACAATGGAATCTATTCTGGCTGAAAAACGGTCCCAATGAAATAATAAATAATAAAAACAGATGGAAGCTGCAATTACAAGGAATGCAGTAATTCCAAAGCAGATGTATTTTTTTTCAAATTTTAATTTCATTATATACTTGTTCCTTCCTAAAAATGTTAACCCATATTAATTTATCATACCATTATTTCTGAAAATATACTATGGATTCTTATTGATTTATGATAATATTATCATAGTTTATTGGAACTGGAGGACTGAACATTGGAAAACAGTAAAAATTATCATGACGAGCAAAGCATGATCAACATAACCCATATGAGAGAAGTTCTTGCTACACTGCCGGGCTTCTGCAAAAGCTTTTTCCGCGGTATCCAGGAATATACTTCTTCACGGACACGTCTTGCTTATGCCTATGATCTCCGGGTATTTTTTGAATTTCTGCATGATAATAACAGCATGTGCAAAAAAATGGAGATTACAGCATATCCTCTTTCTATCCTGGATAGTATCTGTAAGGAGGACATTGAGGAATATATGGATTATCTGAGTCTGTACGAAAAGGATGGTAAGGAATATACCAATAATGAACGCGGAAAAAAACGAAAGCTGTCTGCCTTAAAGAGCTTTTATAATTATTATTTCTGTGCAGAACAGATACAGACAAACCCGGCAGCCCTCGTACCTCTTCCCAAACAGCACGAAAAGGAAATCATCCGTCTGGATGCAGACGAAGTTGCCATGCTTCTTGACCAGGTTGAAGATGGAACAAAGCTGAGTAAGACCCAGCAGATTTATCATAAAAAAACAGTGATACGGGATGTGGCACTTCTTACTCTTCTGCTGGGAACCGGGATACGTGTTTCTGAATGTGTGGGGCTGGACATCAATGATGTGGATTTTAAAAATAATGGAATTAAGATCAGACGAAAAGGCGGCTATGAAACTGTAGTTTACTTCGGAGATGAAGTGGCAGATGCACTACACGATTATCTGGAAAAGCGGCATCATATGATACCGCTTGAAGGTCATGAAAATGCACTGTTCTTATCCCTGCAGAACAGACGGATCACTGTCCGGGCTGTAGAAAATCTTGTAAAAAAATACGCTTCTACCGTAACGACACTGAAAAAAATTACTCCTCACAAATTGAGAAGTACCTATGGTACTGCCCTCTACCAGGAAACCGGTGATATTTATCTGGTAGCAGATGTTCTTGGACACAAGGATGTGAATACTACCCGAAAGCACTATGCAGCCCAGTCTGATATGCGTAAACGGAAGGCTGCCAATGCTGTACGCCTCAGAGAACCATAATCTTTACTCTACAAATACATCGCTGTAATAGGGAAGAATGATATGCTGTCCATAGATAATAGTATCCTTTTTCATATGATTGATATTCATCACCTCTTTAATATAATCATCATGAGAATCATAGAATTCACTGTCAGCGTACTGATCGGCATAATTCCAGAGAGTTTCTCCACTGGCTACAGTAACGCTTTTATAATACTTATAGCTGATGTTATGATCTCCTGCCGCCTGGGCTCTGGATCCGATACTGAAGAAAGCACCGGAAATACCTATTGTTAAGAGTAAGGTTATAACAGTAATCATAAGATGTCGTTTGAGCTGACGGCATCTTTTTTTCTTATTATTTCTGATCCTTCTTTCACTGATCTGATTATTCATGATTCTGCCTCCCTGATAATCATCCTTATACAAATATCGAACGTATGCTCCAAATATTTGTTCTTATGTTTTGATTATATCGAACATACATTCCCGTGTCAATAGATTACATGAAAATAATCGAACAAATATTTGGAATATATGTTTGCTTTCGGAAATGAGGTATGATATACTTTATTTATCAACTACTGAATCAAAATTGAAAGAACTGATACTGGCAGGTTATCGGTCAGTGATATGGGAGGATCAAGCATGGCATATGGTAAGATTTCAGTGAAGCAACAGGAAATACTGGATTATATTAAGGAAGAAATATTAAAGAGAGGTTATCCGCCGGCTGTTCGTGAGATCTGTGAAGCTGTGAATCTGAAATCCACCTCTTCCGTCCATTCCCACCTGGAAACACTTGAGAAGAATGGGTATATCAAAAGGGATCCTACGAAGCCGCGTGCGATTGAAATCTGTGATGACAATTTTCAGATGGTACGTACTGAAATGGTAAGTCTTCCCGTGATCGGACAGGTGGCAGCCGGACAGCCGATCCTGGCTGAAGAGAATATTGAAAGCTACTTCCCTGTTCCAGCAGAGGTGGTACCTCATGGAGAATCCTTCATACTGAACGTCAAGGGAGATTCTATGATCAATGCAGGTATTTTTAACGGAGATCAGATTTTTGTCAATGCCTGTAATACTGCCAGAAATGGTGAGATTGTGGTTGCCCTGATCGATGATTCTGCTACCGTCAAGACATTTTACAAAGAAGATGGACATATCCGTCTCCAGCCTGAAAATGATACCATGGATCCGATTATTGTCAATGACTGTCAGATTCTTGGAAAGGTATTTGGAATTTTCCGTATTTTATAACGGTTCCAAGTTCTATTTTTAAAAAGGATGGGTCACAGTTCATAGATTTATCTGTGGACTGTAACCCATCCTTTTTTCTCATATATTAAATATTATACCACTTAATTTCATTTGCCTCCATCTCCAAAGAGAAGCTGCTGCCATCGCCACGGTAAACCACGGTTTTCTGGTTTTCATAGGTGTTATTTACCACACAGAATTTACCGTTTTTAACATAGGCATGAACCTCCACATTGAAATTGGAGCTGAACCACTGATGCAGTTCCTCTTCACCGTGAGTACTCCAGAGAATGCTGCGGTACAGGATGCGGCTGTTTTCAAAGCTGTAAGGCAGACCACTGATATAAACACAGCGTCCCCTTCCAAACTCATGGACTGCCATCTGTACCTCCTTCTCCTTCTGTACCAGAATTTCCGTACCTTCATAAGCAAAAATGTTCTTTTTTCCCTCGCCAAAATCCACGGTTTTTGTGGTATCTGCCAGAATGAAGTGATCTGGATGCTCCTCCCAGTTATATTTATCGTAGTTTAAAGTAAATCCAGTTTCTTTTTCCACACCAAGCATGTCTGCAAGCTGGATGTAATGTCCCTGGAACTGGTGTCCGGAAGGCTCTCCGACACCGATAAAACCACCGCCGCTATATACAAACGCTCTGATTGCAGAAGAAATATCAGGATTCTCCCATATGCTTCCGCCAGTGTGAGCGGTATCTCCATCCCCTACATTGATGATCACATCCAGGTCTTTTAGGATTTTCCTGTCTGCCAGAATATCATCAAAGGAAATAAAGCTTACATCAAATGGCGCCCCACTCAATGCCTCAATAATTCCTGCATAGCTGTAATTCTGTTTCTGATACAGTGCATGATGTACCATATGGCATCCCCAGCTTCTCATTTTTCCCCAGCTGTTCAGAACGGCTACCTTTTTAACACAATACGGGATGGTGTCTTTTGTATTCGCATACAACTCCCGGAACTCATTGCACACACTCTCCACGTAGTCCAGAAATTCAGGGAAATCCAGAGTCAGCTTCAGATACCCACCGTAACCAATTCTGTCAATTGGCTTTCTCAGGATGGCACGTCTTGCAGTAATCCAGTTCTCCTTTGCCTCTTTCACAGGGTCACCGCCCTCATGAAATGTATCAGGAAAGAAATAAGGCAAAAATCTGCCCTCCGTGTATTTCACCCCTTCAATATCAGAGATGAGGCGAAGTGTGCTTCCATTTCCAACACTTCCTACTACTGCATCCAGACCAATAGTGGCAAATTCTTCCATGAACGGTTCAGTTCCAATCCAGTGGTCACCCAGGAACATCATTGCCTCCTTGCCACACTCATGGGTAATATCCACCATCTCTTTGGCAAGCCTTGCAACTTCTCTGCGCTGGAATGCCTGGAAATCCTTGAATTCCTTACTTGGTACACGATACTGATTATTGTAGTAACCCTGGTCAATGATATATTCGGGCCGGAACACATAGCCAGCCTCCTTTTCAAACTGTTCTAAGATATAGGGGCTGACAGAAGCAGAATAACCATACCAGTCCACATATTTTTCCCTTTTTAACTCATCAAACATCAGAGTAAACTGATGGAAAAAGGTAGTATATCGAATTACATTCACATAAGGATGTGAGGCACAATAATTGCGAAGACGCTCCATGGAATATTTATGAGTCTTCGGCTGTCTCACATCAAACGTAATCTGATGCTCAAAGTTTTTCCAATTGTTAGTGACTGCGTTGTACATATGTACCGGATCCCAGATAATATAAGCCAGAAAGCTGACGGTATATTCATGGAAAGGGATAGCATCGTGAACGATCACGCACCCCTTTTCCTCATCATATTCCCAGAGATCTACGGACACAACCTTCCCCGTCGAACGGTCAATAACCTCCCACCATCGTTTTCTGTCATCTCTGGTATTGACCATCATCAGTTCTTTGGAAATACCCTTCATAAGAGGAATCATCAGCTCAGGCTCCACTGCGGTATAAAAAGCAGTCATCACATAGCATTGCTGTACCTCATCCGGGTTTGCTTTTGCCCACTCATTATCCTTCCGCGTGGTATAATAAGTAGCATATATTTTTGCCCCGGTCTTAATCAGTTCTTCCGGGAACTCTGTACCATCACAGTCACGGATGGCATCAGCTCCCCAGCGGTTCATCAATTCTATCGTTTCAGGCACAACATCCAGATTAGTTGGAATGGTTACCCGTCCCTTTGTTATACTCATCGGTATTTTCCTCCTGCAATAAATTAAGTTATTGCGGCAGCTGCTTACAACGGGATAATCGTATTATCCTCCTCGGTGTAGCTTCCACCACCCATCTTGTTACGGATGAAGGGTACACCTTCTCTCACATAAAAGATATTATGGGCAAGCAAAGCGTCTGGGTTCTGCGACGGGCTAACCGTGCCCCCAAGATCGTCAAAGCTCACATTATATCGAAAGGTATTGTGAATTGCCTCCTGTAAACAAAACATGATGCATCCACCTTCATTCTGTCTGCTATAATTATATTCGTAAATGGTGCCATCACCAGAATCTGCATCATAAGCCATCCCATCCTGATTCAGTCTGGTATCCGTGACCTCATTGTAACGAAACAGAGCATCCTTGCACTTCCAGGGCCATATGCCTGCTGCTACTTTTCCGGCACGGTTTTCCGGCTTGCTGTAAATTCTGTCATTGATCTCGCAGGCAACAGAATCTGCTGTATTATGTTCGATCAAAGGACGTAAAGCGTACATCGCAGTAATTCCATCGCCTCCGGCAGCTTTCACATAATTGTCCCGTATGACAATATTCTCATGTCCATATTTCAGGAAGATATCCTCTGACAGCTCTGCACCCTTGAACTCGTCATGGGAATAGGTATATCCCACAGCGATCCCCCAGCGGCTGACCCTGTATACAAAGCATCCTGTCACAGTGACATCCTTAAAACGTGCAACACCGGTGGCTTTTTCATTGGCAGGCTTTAAAGCTGTCATATAAATGCCGCCATTGTTCATATGTTTGTCATAGACGTTACCATTGACATCATGGATAGAAAGATTCTGCAGGATGATGCCGCTGCGTATTCCTTTATCCTTTGCCACTACAGCCACACCAGTACGGTTCATTTTATGAGGAGAACTATAGCTTTCTCCCGGAATTTCCAATGCCTTATTGCTGATCTCAATATCGTGGATGATTATATGCTCTGCATCGTACAAAAGTACTGCTGAGGATACATAGCCCTGATACACGTGATTGGGGGAATCCAGGGGTGTCCCATAATCCTGGTACCAGATACCCTGTCCATCAGCTGCGATCAGAGGCATATTTCCCTCTTCCCTCTCCGGTGAATAAGCTCCAATTTCAATAGGATGTTCCTTCGTTCCACTGTCCTTAATCTGTAAAAATTGCCCTGCAAAAATAGAATTCTGAGCTAATAACACTTTGTCGCCAGGTTTCAGTGTCTGTCTGTTTATGGAGAAAAGGCTGGCAAAAGGGGAAGCCATGGTCAATCCGTCATTGGTATCACACCCCGTTTTCTGATTGACATAAAATGTCCTGTATGAGCTTTTCATAGACATCCTCCCTCAGTCTTTTTTCGATAACCTGCCGTACATCCTCATAATCGAACAGATCCCCATGGTAGCGTCCGAACAGATCCCGATTATTTTCATAAAATGCCCGTTTTTCTTTCTCGCTAAAGTCAGGACAGCGCCCCTGCTTTTTTATCTTTTCCGAGGGCTGAACGAAATCCAGCTTAAAACGGGTGAGTTCATATTGAAGATACATGGCCGGACTATAAAAACGAGGTCCATAAAAAAATTCCCCGGCTTTTTCTGCCTGCCTGTTTTTCTCATTTTTCTCTGCCCGTCTTTTCTCCAAAGCCCCGATGCATGCATCTTCAATAAGTCCTAATTGTTTTGCAAGAAGAAGGGCTGCCTGCGCCTCCTTCCATTCCTTTTTATCCAAACAATATTTCTGATTCATTATTTCACTGCTCCTGCAATTCCATTGGCAAAGCTCTTTTGTAAGCACAGAAAGATAATTGCGGTAGGAAGGGTACAAATCAATACCCCAAGCATTAACATTCCGTAGTCTACGCTGTAACCACTCTTTAAATTAGCTACCAGCATAGGCATCGTTATCTGGTTGCTGTCCTGCAGGATGATAGTTGGCCATAGGTAATTATTCCAGGCATTCATGAAGGTTACGGTCATAGCAGCACCGTAGGTGGACTTCATAACAGGCAGGAACATGGTAAAGAAAATTTTAATCTCACTAAGTCCTTCCAGACGCGATGCCTCGATAATATCGTGAGGGAAGGAACGAGCTGCCTGCCGGAACATCATGATAAGAAAAGGTGTGGAAATGGAAGGCAGTGCCAGTGCGATCCAGGTGTTGACCATTTTCCAGGAGGAAAACATTTTAAACAAAGGAATCATTATAGCCACAAAAGGGAGCATCATGGCAAGAAGCAGGATGTTCATCAAAAGGTCTTTTCCCTTATCGTGATAGATCTCAAATCCGTACCCTGCAATGGAGCAGATCAGCAGTGCAACTACAGTGATCACAATGGCATTGCGGAAGGAGTTAAATATGGCACGTCCCAGATTCTGGTTGGCAATGAGACTCCGATAGTTTTCCAATAGATAAGTGCCAGGCACGAGTTTCCCACGGACAATAGCAATACTGGAATTGGTTGCTCCGCAAATCATATAGTACAGGGGAAACGCTGACAGAAAACTGGCAACGATTAAAATAATATAAGTAATAGTCGTCTTTACTTTAGTCACGTTTGTCACCTACTTTCATCTGGATTGCAGAAAGGATTGCTACGCTTACAAGAATAAACACAGAAATTGCTGCTGCATAATTAAACTTAGGTGTTTCCACGAAAGAGATATTATAAACATAATGTGCCAGTGTCATAGTAGACTTACCGGGACCGCCGGAAGTCAGATTGACAGACTCATCAAACAACTGTAGCGTACCGGAGGTTGACATAATAGCTGTCAGCAAAATGGTAGGCTTCAGTAATGGAATGGTAATCTTCGTAAACTGTTGGAAAGGGGTAGCTCCATCAATATAACTTGCCTCATATACGGAATAATCAATATTCTGTAAACCTGCCAGATAGAAAACCATATTGTATCCTGTCCATCTCCAGATCAGCGCAATAATAATAACAAAACGAGCTGCCCATGCGTTCTGAAACCAGTCCACTCTGACAAAGCCAAGCGTTGTGATAATATTGTTTACCAGACCATCCTGGGCAAATAAAGATTTGAAAATCATAGAATATGATACCAGTGATGTTGCACAGGGCAGAAAGATGAGAGTACGGAAAATACTCTTTCCTTTAATCTTCGGGCTGTTCAAAAGCTGTGCCAGACCAAGTGCCAGGATCAGCATGATCGGAACCTGGATAATAAAGTAAAATACCGTATTAAACAGACACTGCTGGAAGGTCTTATCTTTTAATATTCTCTGGTAGTTTGCCAATCCTACAAAGCCTGAATTCTTTTTGGAAAAGGACAGGATGATCGCCTGCACCATAGGATAAAAGCAAAAGATAAAGATAAGAAGTGCAGCCGGAATCAAGAATACCCATCCAGTCAGGTTATGCTTTTTTTCCAAACTCATTTTTACTTTCTTCTGTTTCATATAAATTCTCCTGATTTAACAAATACCGGGAACGCAATACACTGCATTCCCGGTACTGGCTCATTTTTTACTTATTTATTCACTAATGTTAAATTCAACAGTATCCTGTGCGTTCTGGATTTCTCCATCAATATCAGCACCATTCTGTACTACGTTAGTGATTGCATCAGTCAGTGCACTTCTAATATCATTGTAGTATGCACCATAGTTGATTGCGGGTACTTTACCTGCGAACTCAACAATATCCTTATATACTGCCTGTCCACCGTAGAAATCAGAATTCTGGTTGTAGACATCAGACTGCGCTGCAGGCAGATAGCTGGAAATTACACCAGCGTTAGGAAGCAGTTCATCATATAATTCAACACTTCCGCCAAAGGTTGTCTTTAAGAAATCAAATGCAAGCTCGGTGTTCTGACAATTAGAAGATACTGCCCAGCTTGCACCACCACAGTTCGCGAAGTTAGTAGCACCGTCAACGTCATCCAGGGCAGGCATATTTACGATAGCCCATTTACCGGACTGGTCTTCTGCTGCCTGAATGGAGGACATGATCCAGCATCCCTGGATAACACCGGCAGCGTCTCCCTTGTTCATGGATGCGATGTATTGATCCCAGTCAGTGTAGTCAACCATAATGCCCTCATCGATCAGCATTTTATAAACACTGATTGCTTCTTTCAACGCTGCATTGTCAACAAGGTGGACTTTACCATCAACGATTGGAGATGCACCTGCGGACTGCAGCATTTCGATAACGATTTCAGAACCACCTGAGCTTGTCAGCATGGGAACACCGTTTGCATCAACAACCTTTTTTGCTAAACCCATAAACTCAGACCAGGTTGTATCCTTGAAATCCTCAACAGTAAGGCCGGCAGCCTCTACCATATCGGATCGGATTGCCATAATAGTTGCTCCGTTATCAAAAGGAATCCCGTAGTGTTTGCCATCTGCAGTAGAATCTCCTAATTTACCACCTGAGAAATCATCAAAGCTGATACCAGAGTCGGATAACTCTGTGAAAACTTCAGGATAATTTGCTATGTTCTTCTGGAAAGAATTGTCCTGCATCAAGAAGATGTCAGGCAGCGTATCATAGTTGCCAGCCTCAGCAGCGGTAATGATACTCTGCTCAATGTCGGTGTAAACCTTCTCCTGGATATCCAGTTTGAAATTTGGATGGTCTTTCTGGTAAATTGCCTCAGCCTGTTTCATTGCATATACGTTGAAAGTGGGATCCCAACACCATACAGTGAGAACTTCTTCGCCATCAGCTGCCTCAGCTTCTGTACTTTCCGTTTCTGTAACAGAGTCTGCTGCACTTTCTGAGGTTTCTGCTGCATCAGTGGAGGCAGGAGCGTTTGCTGTATCATTGCTGCTGCCACAGCCTCCCAGTATAGTAGCCATCATCGCTGTAATGAGCAGTGCACCTACTAATTTTTTTTTCATATTGAATCCTCCTTTGAAACAATATATTATTTGTTGATGATTTCATTATATCTGTGCCAATTTTTCTTTTCAATTTCTATGTTGTTCTATTTTATCAATATATTGCTGTTTTTATTAAAAAATATATTTATTCAGCTCTTATCCCTCTTTTTTGCACTTATTTTTTCGTCATTTTATCCCATTTTTATTTTTCTAGCTTTACTTTAGTGTACAAATTGTTGATATGCTTGTTTTTGTTTTGCTATATTGTTTAGCAAGATATTAACATTTTATAGCAATTTAGCACAATACATCACTATTTTTTAGTAGTATAATGAAAAAAACGGTTTTTCAGGAGGTTTTTATGGGAAATGAGCGTTACGACTTTTCTGCTCCAAAAGAATATTTAACAAAAGATAAAGCAAAACTTTTATATGTTTCCTCTGCAACCTATGGCGGGGACTGGCTCAGTACTCCTCACACCCACTACTGCTCCGAACTTTTCTATGTCATTGACGGTATGGGGCAATTTCAGGTGGAGGATCATATTTTTCCAGTTTCAGCCAATGATCTTGTGGTTATCAATCCTAACGTTTCCCACACGGAGCTTGGTTTCAATGCTAATCCTTTAAAATATATCGTCCTTGGAATCGAGGGGCTGGAACTTTCCGTGGAAAATCACAACGCCAACTTCTGTATTGTAAATTTTAAGGAAATCAAGGATACTATCAACTTCTATTTAAAGATGATGCTCAGAGAAATTGAAAACCGCTCTCCTGGTCATGAAACCATCTGCCAGGATCTGATGGAGATTCTTATTGTCCTTTTCGGACGCCAGACAAATTTCTCTACAATTCTTAGCCCGGCAAATAAAAAAGCATCCCACCTTTGTGATTCAGTGCGACGCTACATCGACCAGAACTGCGGGGATGATCTCTCCCTGGAGCAGCTGGCAAAATTTTCTCATGTAAACAAATATTATCTGGTGCATACCTTTACCGACGAGTATGGGATCTCTCCTATCAGCTACCTCATGCGTACCCGTGTAAAAAAGGCGGAAAAGCTGCTGGCAACCACGGATTACTCTCTTTCCGTCATCAGCCGTACCTGTGGCTTTTCCTCCTCCAGCTACTTTTCCCAGACCTTCAAAAAGATAACGGGTGTGTCTCCCAGCTGCTACCGCAGGACAAGCAAATCGGATCAGGATCAGGACAAAGAAGCGTCCTGCTGACACGTTCAGGATCTCCACCCAGTAAGGTCAATCTTCCTGCCATCACTCCATATTCTTTCAAGATCATAGAATAAACGGTTCTCATTATCAAAAATATGGACAATGATATCTCCAAAATCCAGAAGGATCCAGTTGGCACTGCCATATCCTTCTGACTGCTTAAGCGGCATACCTACCCGGCCAAGCTTCTCTTCTACAGAATCACTCATTGCCTGAATCTGACTTTTGTTGGAACCGCCTGCAATGATAAAGCAGTCTGCAATGACAGAAACTTCACTGATGTCAATAACGGTAATATCCTCACCTTTTTTATCCTCCAGTGCATCCACTGCAAGAAGTGCCATTTCTTTTATATTCTGTTCGATCATAATTGTTCCTTTCCGACAGGATGTAGTTAGAATCCCGCATAAAAATCATAGGTTTTCTGTGTCATGGGATCTGTTTCGTTTCCCTTTTCCCGCAGATAAAAAAGAGTATCCTTTAATATCCGGACAAGAGTCAGATCAAGATCCTGAAAAGCCAGTCTGCGGACATCAGGAAGATCCTCTGCCTGTTTCCTTGAAGGCTCCATATAATCAGCAATGTAAATGATTTTTTCCAGCCTCGACATATCAGGTCGCCCGGTTGTATGATATAGGATGGCATTCAGGATATCCTCATCCTGCACACCAAACTTGTCGCGTGCAAGACAGACACCAGCCTTTGCATGAAGCAGGAAAGGATTGCGAAGCTCCACCTCTGTAATTTCCATATGAGCCTTCTGGCAGAGCTTTATCTTCTTTTCATCACTGATACACTTGGCACAATCATGCAGGAGACCTGCTATCTTGGCCTTTTCGACATTCTCATCATGACACATGGCAAGAACAGCTGCTGTATAGGTAACACCAAGTGTATGTTCAAAACGTTTTTCATCCTGTGATTTTTCTATTTCTTTCCGTAATTCTTTCAGACTGATTTCTTTCACAATAACCTCTGTCCCTTTCCCTGCTTTTAAGATTTATGCCTTTTGGTACAATCCATGTTCTGTGATATAGTTTCTCACCGGTTCAGGTACCATATAACGGATGGATCTCTTTTCAGTAATCCGTTGTCTGATCTCTGTGGAAGAAATATCTATCCTGCGCTTTGGCAGAAGAATAATTTCTGCCTGATATTTATGATACAGATCTTCTGCTTTTTCTTCCAGTGCACTTCTGGCTTCATCACCGCGAAATGCCGCGACCAGTGTACATCTTCTGAAGATTTCTGCAGGTTCTTTCCACTTTTCAATAGAAAAAAGATTGTCTGCCCCGATAATAAAGTAAAATCTGGTATCAGCATATTCCCTTGACAAGGCTAAAAGTGTCTCACAGGTATAGCTTTCTCCCGGCCTGTCTGTTTCCACAGAAGAAACTCGAAAGTCCGGGTGATTTTCTGTTGCCAGCCTGACCATCTGCAGACGGTCTTCTGCACTGGCAATTTCTCTCACATTTTTCATATAGGAAATGCCACTTGGAATAAAGAGCACCTGATCCAGATGACAGTATTCCATCGCCTGTTCTGCCAGAAAAAGATGACCATAATGAACAGGATTAAAGGTTCCGCCTATGAGGCCTGTTTTTCTATTTGTCATATAAGGAATACTCCATGATTCTGAATATTATAAAGGCAGATTGATCTTCTTGTGGTCCTTGTTTTCCTTATACAGAACGATTTTCTTGCCAATCACCTGGACAACCTGTGAATGGGTTCTTTCAGCGATCACTGCTGCAATTTCTTTTGGGTCTTCCAGACAGTTTTTCAGAACAGCAAGCTTGATCAGCTCCCTTGTATTAAAAGCCTCAAGAACAGCTTCTGTGATTTCCGGTGTAAGGCCTGATTTGCCGATCTGGAATACCGGTTCAATATTCATGGCAAGTCCCTTTAAATAGGCACGCTGTTTACTTGTCATATTCGTCTCCTCCGTTATTTGTAATAGTCAAAAGAAAGACCATACATTCTTACAGTATCTCCCTCTGAAATACCAAGTGCTTCCAGCTCATCCAGAATACCATTGTCCTTCAGGAAATTCTGGAAGAAGGTAAATCCCTTTTCGGAGTCGAGATTGGTATAACCAAGCATTTTTTCAATACGGGGTCCTTCTACAACATATTCATTTGCATCTTCATCATAAGTAACCGAGTAAGGCTCATCGGATACTGGCAGCATATATTCTGGGAAGAATTCCTGTTCAAAAACAACAGGCTCCTGATCCGCTTTTGAAAGCAGTTCACTTACATGATACAAAAGCTCTTTCAGGCCTTTCCCACTAATGGCAGAAATTGGATACACCGGGATGCCTTTTGGCTCAAATTCCCTTTTCAGACGTTCTACAGGATCTTCTGTCTCCCCGTCATCAAAGATCATGTCAGTTTTATTGGCTGCGATCACTTGCGGCCTTCTGGCAATCTCAGGATTATAGGCTTCCAGTTCTTCGTTGATGGCATAAATGTCCGCAACCGGATCTCTTCCCTCCGTGGATGCAGCATCTACCATATGGATGATCACCTTGGTACGTTCAATATGACGCAGGAATTCAAAGCCAAGGCCAACACCCTGGGATGCACCTTCGATAAGTCCCGGAATATCTGCCATGACAAATCCCTTTGCACCATCCAGGTCTACCACGCCAAGATGGGGTGTGATGGTGGTGAAATGATAATTGGCAATTTCCGGTCTGGCATTGCTGACCTTGGAAAGCAGTGTTGATTTCCCGACATTGGGAAATCCCACAAGTCCTACATCGGCAATTACCTTCAGTTCAAGCTGCAGGGTAAGCTCCCTTGCCGGCTGGCCTGGCTGCGCATATTTGGGAACCTGCATGGTACTGGTGGCATAGTGCTGGTTCCCCTTCCCGCCTCTGCCGCCTTGTAAAAGAACAAAACGTCTGTTATCGCCAGAGAGATCCGTAATGATCTTGCCGCTTTCAAATTCTTTAATGACAGTTCCAGCAGGCATTTTCAGGATCAGGTCATCACCGTTTTTCCCACGGCAGTTCCGCTTTTTTCCGTTTTCGCCGTCCATTGCCTGATATTTACGGACATGACGGTAATCACTTAAAGTATTCATTCCATCATCAACTTCCAGAATAACACTGCCGCCATCACCGCCATCGCCTCCGTCTGGTCCGCCATTCGCCACATATTTTTCACGTCGGAAGGACACATGGCCATCGCCGCCCTTACCGCTTCTGACATATATTTTCGCTCTGTCTGCAAACATAACGTTTTCCTTTCAAAAAAATGGGCTTCAAACGTAAAGTTGTTTGAAGCCCGATCCATCGTACTATTTCTCTACAGGATATACAGAAGCCTGTTTCTTGTCTCTGCCTTTTCTTTCGAATTTAAGTACACCGTCAACTAATGCGAACAAAGTATCATCTCCACCGATACCAACATTGATACCAGGATGAATCTTGGTTCCACGCTGTCTGTATAAAATGTTTCCTGCTTTTACGAATTGTCCGTCAGCTCTTTTCGCGCCTAATCTCTTGGATTCGGAATCTCTACCGTTCTTAGTAGAACCAACTCCCTTTTTATGAGCGAAAAATTGAAGGTTCATCTTTAACATGGTTTACACCTCCTTGAATTTTAGTTCCAAATACTTCTTACCGTAATTGCTTACGATATTCTGTAATCCAAGAATAAGAGAATCCATGAGAAGCTTTCCCTGATCGGAAAGACTTTCAAATCTGCAGTCGATATAACCCTGCTCTTCCTCTGTAGTAATCTCCATTTTCTCATGGACTAATTCATCCAGTGAGTTGATTGTGTTGATCACCAGACAGGATATGGAAGCACATACGATATCCTTACCGTAATCTGCATAGCCTGCATGACCCTTACAGGTCAGTCTCTGATATTCTCCCTTATTGGATTGATAAATCATAATGGTCGTCATAACTAAGCATTAATCTTTTCGATCTTAACCTGAGTGTATGCTTGTCTATGACCATTCTTCTTATGGTAACCGGTTTTTCTCTTATACTTGTAAACGATAACCTTCTTACCTCTGCCCTGCTCCATAACTGTTGCAGTAACATTGGCGTTAGCTACGTCTCCGGCAACCTTAAGCTCCTTGTCACTTACAGCGACAACCTGGTCAAATGTAACAGTAGCTCCGGGTTCAGCATCAAGCTTTTCAACCTTGATCACATCACCTTCGGAAACCTTATACTGCTTTCCGCCTGTTGCTATGATTGCGTACATAATGGATAATCCTCCTTCTAATCAGCCGAAACTGATTTTACTCGCTAGCTTCGGTGGCGCCGTAAGGCACACTTCTACCCCGCTATGCGGCATACTCATAAAATATAACATCCAGACCCATGTATGTCAAGAGTTTTTCTGCATTTCTTCAAATAACGGACGATTGATTTTTTTTCTTGTAATTTCTACAATTCCAAGTGCTGTCATATCAACCAGTCTTGTCCGTACCTGATCCTTCTTCAGGAGCTGGTCCAGCAGGAAAAGCAGCTCTTTCTGATCTTTTTCACTTTCCATATTGATAAAGTCAACCATGATCATGCCGGAATAATTCCGAAGCTGCAGCTGTCTTGCAATTTCGGCTGCTGCTTCCCGGTTGACCTTCCGGTAATAGTCCTGACTGGAGCGGCCTTTATGGACAGCCTTGCCAGAATTGACGTCGATGACAACCATGGCTTCTGTCGGTTCTATCACCAGATAACCACCACAGGGCAGCCATACTTTTCTTGACAGGGCTTCCTGTAGAAAGAAATCCAGCCGGTAAAGCCTGGAAAGGCTTAAGGAAGGATCCTGATACAGCCTGACAGTCTTTTCCGGAAAAGTATCCTTCAGAAGCTGCCATACTTCCGGTTCATCCGTAACGATCTCTTCATATGCTGTAAGAGGGATATCCTGGATCTGACGGATCAGTTCTGGCAGCGGTCTGTACAGACATGAAGGACAGCTCCTGTGCCGGTAAATTTCAGTAAGCTCCTGAAAAAAGCAGATAAATTCCTGCATTTCCTGAAAAAGAGGTGTCAGCTCCTTCAGGGTATCTGCATTGGTGCGGACAGTGAACTGAAAGTTTTTCCTGCCTTCGATACCAGCCTCTGCAATGGCAGTCTTTAACTCTTTCTGTCTTTCCGGTGCAAGCTTTCTGGAAACATGGATACCATGTCCAAAAAGGGAACAGACACAATATTGTCCTGTCAGTACAGGCATTGCACTGGCAAGAGGCGGCTTGGTCTTTACCGCTTCTCCGGTGATCTGGACAACGATCTCATCTCCCTGATGAAGCTCAGATAAGGAAGAAAAGCTTCTGTTTGCACACAGGAAATCACCGGACTCTGAAAGCGGCAGATAGACAGTCCTGCCTTCAGGAACAGTAAGAAATGCACCTTTCATGGCAGGGATAACATCCTTCACTCTGGCAAGGCAGATCTGTGAAAGCATCCCCTCCTCCTGCAAGAGAGGGCTGCAGTGCATCCGGGAAGGCCGTCCCTCTGTGAAAAGGACTGACAGATATCGGTTGTTCTGACGGGTAATTACAATATTATTCATGGTATTAAAGGAACAAGCCTTTCTTCTCCGGTTCTTTTATAGGTTTCCAGACGGCGTACCCTGAAAGGATATTCCGGCAGGGAAATATTCTCAGCAGTGCAGAAGGTTTCCAGTACAAAGCCAGGCTTCATATTGCTTCCGCTTCCAGCATCCAGCAGCATATAGACCTGATCCTCCCGTATCTCAAGCTGATAAATGGTCTCCTTCAGATCTATTTCTCTTTCCCCCTTTTTGGTCTTTTTAATGACAGGAATCTTATCCTTTTCGTAGAAAGCTGTCAGCTTTTCTTTCCAGTCATCCGGAAGGGAAACACTGTCCCGGAAAGAGATCAGATAATCGGCAGCGGCAACGCTTGCCATGGCATTTCCTTCCGTTTCATCAAGAACAGCCACCTGCAGGATCTGAATTCCTTCTGCCATGGTCTGATTCAGGCGCATCTTAATATCCTCCGTATCCGTTATGGAATTTAATTCCACATCGAAATATTCACCGCAGCTTTCATGCCCTACTGACAGAGGAGATGCAAAGGACATGATCTGGTGAGGGGAAAAGCCGGTGGAATAAGCAATATCAATTCCGGCTCTCCGGATTGCTTTCTGGAAATAGCGCATGATATCCAGATGCCCGATAAAACGGACAGGACCCTCTTTGGAAAATTTAATCCGTACCTTCATTTCCGTTTTCCTCCGTTTCTGTCTGAATTTCTGTGACACCGGTATGCTTATCAAAGCAGACGCCTGTCCCGAACCTGGCAGCGCCGCAGCCCTGACACTGCATCCGGCAGTTGGGGGTGACAACAGCTTCTGCAGCCCTTTTCCATTCGCGGAGAAGAAATGCCTTGGTCACACCGCAGTCGATAAAGTCCCAGGGGAAAATTTCATCCTCACTCCGTTCCCTGACTGTGTAAAAGTCAGGATCCACACCACATTCCTCAAAGTTTTCAAGCCACACATCATGTTTATAATTTTCGCCCCAGGCATCATAGAAGCAGCCCTTTTCATAGGCTCTCAAAATAACCTGGTTCACCTTTCTGTCACCTCTGGCAAGAATGCCTTCCATCACACTGGCATCTGCTTCATGCCAGTTGTACTTGATGCTCTTCTGATTTAACTGGCTCATAATAGCTGTCCTTGTCAGATAGGCTTTATTCAGGAAATCTTCCTTTCTACACTGCGGTGCCCACTGAAAAGGGGTAAAGGGCTTAGGGATAAAGAAAGAGGTACTGGCAACGATCTGTACTCTTCCATTTCGTTTTTCCTTGGGAACCGTATCATAAAATTCAGCAGCAATCTTATTACAGAGCTCTGCGATGCCCCGAATATCCTCTTCTGTTTCAAAGGGGATCCCCAGCATAAAATACAGCTTGACCCTTGTCCAGCCGCCTTCAAAGGCAAGCTTTGCACCCTGCAGGATCACTTCCTCGGTAAGCCCCTTATTGATCACATTACGAAGGCGCTGGCTGCCGGCTTCCGGTGCAAAGGTCAGGCTGCTCTTTTTTACATCCTGCACCTTGTTCATGACATCCAGGGAAAAGGCATCAATCCGGAGGGACGGCAGGGAAATATTGACTTTCCGCCTGCTGCACTCCTCGATCAGGAAATCGATCAGCTCGGGAAGCTTCTGATAGTCACTGGAGCTTAAGGAGCTTAAGGATATTTCTTCGTGACCGGTATTTTCCAGCATAGCAATAGCATATTTCTTTAAGAATTCCACATCCCTTTCGCGGACCGGACGATAGAGCTGGCCGGCCTGGCAGAAACGGCAGCCTCTGATACAGCCACGCATGATCTCAAGCACAACACGATCCTGTGTCACCTTGATAAAGGGAACCACCGGCTTATCCGGATAATAGGTATCAGATACCTCGGTCACCATTTCCTTGAGGATTCTTTCAGGGATTCCTTCTTCCAGAGGCTTCATTTCCTTTATGGTGCCGTCTTCATGGTAGCTTACCTCATATAGGGAAGGCACATAAATTCCGGGAATACAGGCAGCCTTCTTTAGAAAGTCCTGTCTGGAAAGTCCTCTGCCACGGCAGTCCTCATAAAGATCGATCAGCTCACGGTATCTGGTCTCTCCTTCTCCAATATAAAAGAGGTCAAAGAAATCACAGACCGGCTCCGGATTGTATGTGCAGGGACCGCCGCCGATCACAATGGGATCTTCTTCTGTACGGTCTTTAGAAAGCAGGGGAATGCCGGACAGATCAAGTACCTGCAAAATGTTGGTATAACACATTTCATACTGGATGGTGATGCCGAGAAAATCAAATGTTCTGATCGGATCCTGGGATTCCAGTGCAAACAGAGGGATCTGTTCCTTCCGCATGATGGCATCCAGATCGACCCAGGGAGAATAGACTCTTTCACACCAGACATCTTCATAGCTGTTCAGCATACCATAAAGAATCTGGATCCCAAGGTGGGACATACCAATTTCGTAAACATCCGGAAAGCACATGGCAAAACGTACCTTTACTGCCTCCGGATCCTTCATGACGGCATTGATCTCGCCGCCGATATATCTGGCAGGTTTTTCTACCTGCATAAGAATTTCATCACTTAATGCTAATGTTCTCATGTTTTTTTCCTTGTCTGTTGTTTTTCCTGCCTTTTCAGTATAACGAATAACAGATCAGAAATCAAATAGATTCAGACTCTGAAGGATCCGGTCAAAAATGGCATCCTCTTCTGTCAGCTTTTCACAGTAAGACCGCAGGGGCTCTCCGAGAACCAGGATCTGCTGCTTATCCATGTAAATAAAAGCAGCAGACAGGCAGACCGCCAGAAAGAACCGGAAGCGGAATCCGGAAAGAAGCCCTTTTCCGGTGGATGGCCGGGGATCGTCTGACGAAGGAGGTGAAATGCCATCCATGCTTCCATAGCTGCTTCCCACACCACCATATCCATCCATATGTACTGCCTCTGCTCCATAAAGCAGTTTTTCCCGTTCTCTGCATTTCATACGGTTATACTGATTTTCTGTCCGGATGGACTGTATCAGTTTCAGCTTCTGATCTGCACTGACTTTTTCCATATCATTCTCTTTTCAGACAAACCTTACTAAAAAATATGCACTGCATTTTTAATCTATGCAGTGCATGTCACCATTCTTATCTGTTTCAGATTATTTTTTCAAAAAAACAGCTGTAGCTTCCGGTATGACAGGCATTTCCAACCTGATCCACCTTGGCAAGGAGGGTATCTTTATCACAGTCGGCATAAAGCTCCTTCACATACTGGAAATGACCGCTTGTCTCACCCTTGATCCAGAGTTCATTCCGGCTCCGGCTGAAATAGGTCATCCTGCCGGTGGCAAGGGTCTTTTCGTAGGCATCTTCGTTCATATAAGCTACCATCAGTACCTGCAGCGTCTTTTCGTCCTGGACCACTACCGTAACATGGCCATCCGTATTTTTTTTAAGCTCGCTCCATGGAATATGATTTACGACAGATACCGGTGTATAAGTCATTTTTTTCATATTATAAGCTCCCCTTGGTACTGAGTACATCCTGGATCCTCGGATCCTTTTCAACGGCCATATCCAGTGCTTTGGCAAAGGCCTTGAACATGGCTTCAATGATATGATGGTTATTGCTGCCATCCAAAAGCTTGATATGAAGGTTCATGCCCACACTGTAGGAAATGGCATAGAAAAACTCCCTTACAAGCTCGGTATCCAGTTCTCCGACCCTGTCTACTGTAAAGTTACAGTCAAAGTTCAGATAGGGTCTGCCACACAGATCTACCGCACAGAGAACAAGTGTTTCATCCATGGGAAGAATGCAGGAGCCATACCGGCGGATTCCTGCCTTATCGCCAAGAGCCTTTTTGATCACAGAACCGATTACAATACCAGTGTCTTCTACGGTATGGTGTCCGTCTACCTGCAGATCCCCTTCCACCTCCAGGATCAGGTCAAAGAATCCGTGTCTGGAGAATCCCTCAAGCATATGATCAAAAAATCCGATGCCGGTATCAATGTTGGAATTGCCGGTGCCATCCAGCTCCAGCGTTGCAGTAATATCAGTTTCTTTTGTTTTACGTGTTACAGAAGCGTTTCGGCTCATAACAGATTCCTTTCTTACTCTTCTTCAAATCGTACTTTAATGGAATTGGCGTGGGCAGTCAGACCCTCTTCTTTTGCAAACAGTTCGATGTCCTTATGAACACGGGCAAGTGCATCTTTTGAATAGGAAATGATGCTTGTCTTCTTCATAAAATCATCTACATTTAAGGGAGAGAAGAATTTTGCCGTGCCATTGGTTGGCAGGATGTGGTTCGGTCCTGCAAAATAATCACCAAGCGGCTCTGAGGAGTATTCTCCAAGGAAAATTGCCCCTGCATTTTTGATCTTGGTCATGGTTTCAAACGGATTTTTCGTCAGGATCTCCAGATGCTCGCTGGCGATCTCATTGGCAGCATGGATCGCATCCTCCATGGAATCTGCAAGGAAAATGGTACCGTAATTATCAAGTGAGGCCTGAATGATAGCCTTTCTCTCCAGTTTTTCTGTAAACTGTTCAATTTCTGTAACAACCTGATCAGCCAGTTCTCTGCTTGTGGTAATCAGGATCGCACTTGCCAGTTCATCATGCTCTGCCTGGGAAAGAAGATCCGCTGCTACATATCTGGGATTTGCACTTTCATCGGCAAGAACCAGGATCTCACTGGGGCCTGCGATAGAGTCAATACTTACAAAACCAAAGCATGCCTTCTTGGCAAGGGCTACGAAAATATTTCCGGGTCCTGTGATCTTGTCTACCTTGGGAATGCTTTCTGTACCAAACGCCATGGCTGCGATTGCCTGTGCACCGCCTACCTTATAGATCTCATCTACCCCTGCAATATCTGCAGCAACCAGTGTGCCTGGATTTACCTTTCCGTCTTTTCCGGGAGGGGTTGTCATGATAATACGGCTAACACCCGCTACTTTGGCAGGGAGCACATTCATCAGAACACTGGAAGGATAAGCCGCCTTGCCGCCGGGAACATAAACACCGGAAATGGCAATAGGCAGGATCTTCTGTCCAAGGATTGTCCCGTCTTCTTTGGGGATGATCCAGCTTGCATGAAGCTGCTTCTCATGAAAAGCCCTGATGTTTTCTGCTGACTTTTTCATAACAGCTACAAATTCAGGACTGATCTTTGTATAGGCCTCTTCAATCTCTTCCCGGGTGACCTGTACAGTTTCCCTGCTCAGGCTGCAGTGATCAAATTTCTCCGTATAATCAAACAGGGCTTTGTCACCATGCTGTCTTATATTTTCAATGATCTCATTGACCGTCTTTTCATAACCGCCATAGCTTGAAGGACTTCTTTTCTGCAGCTGCAAAAGCAGTTCTTTTCTTGTATTTTCATTCAGATTGATGATCTTCATGAGGCTTCCTCCTGTTGGTATGCTTTCTGTATATTCTTATAGTTCATCATTACCTGTTTCATACTGATTCTCAGGCTTCACACAGAGGCTTCAGCTTCTGGATCAGGCTGCGGATCCGCTCTGTTTCCATCTGCATGCTGACCTGATTGACTATCATTCTTGCAGACAGGGGACAGATCTCCTCCAGCACCTCAAGGCCATTCTCCCTTAAGGTGGAACCGGTCTCTACGATATCAACGATCACATCTGAAAGCCCGACGATAGGGCCAAGCTCTACAGAGCCGTTCAGTTTGATGATATCTACAGTCTGATGCTTCTTGTTGAAGAAATAGTCTTTGGCAATATTTGGATATTTACTGGCTACGCGGATCCTTTCGTGATGCTTTAACAGCTCTCTGGCCTGTGCAGGACCACAGACACACATCCGGCATTTTCCAAAGCCAAGATCCAGCACTTCATAAACACGTCTGTTTTCTTCCATGATGGTATCGCTTCCGACCACACCAATATCAGCTGCACCATATTCCACATAAGTGGGGACATCAGGTCCTTTGGCAAGAAAAAAACGAAGCTTCAGCTCCTCATTGACAAAGATCAGCTTTCTGGAATTCTTATCCTTCATCTCTTCACAGGTGATTCCTGTTTTTTCAAGAAGCTCCAGTGTTTTATTGGCAAGTCTTCCCTTACCGAGGGCAAAGGTAAGATATCTGTCGTTGTTCATGCTACTCTCCTCTTTCCTGCATATTCTTTTCCGGAACAAGTGCCACCCGGATGCCCTCCTGCCGGAGTTTTTTCGCTTCTCTAAGGGCTGCCCTGAAGCTGTCCTTAGCATAGATAATGATCCTGACAGATTCCTTTTCAGGCAGCTGTATATTCTGATGGAAAAGAGCCTGCATCAGATCATCGATCACAACCATAAAACCAACAGCCGGTGCTTCCTTTCCGAAACGGGATAACAGATTGTCATAGCGGCCGCCTTTCAGGATCGCATCCCCGACACCGTAGGCATAGGCCTTGAAAATCACACCGGTATAATAATTGTATTTGCTTAACATGCCAAGGTCAAAGGAGATATATTTCTCCACACCGTATTCACAAAGCACCTGATACAATGCAAACAGTCTTTCTACGGCACTTCTGGATCTGTCATTATCGACAATCGCAGCTGCTTCCTTCAGCATCTCTGCACTTCCAAAGAAATCTGTAGTTTTCAGAAGCATTTCCCTGTGCTTTTCGTCAATACCCTTTTCAAGGAGAAGAGCTTCGGCACCGAAAATGTTCTTGCCGGAAATATAATCACGAAGAGAAAGCTCTGTGTCTTCATCCAGTCCTACTTCCTCACAGATTCCCTTAAAATACTCGATCTCACCAATGCTAAGCTGAAATTCCTGAAGTCCCGCCGCAAGCAGGGAGGAAACAGCAAGGGCAATGATCTCTCCGTCAGCTTCCACACTGCCATCCCCCATCAGCTCTGCACCCATCTGGGTGACTTCCTTTAATTTACCCTGCAGATTGCTGGTGTTTGTGAAAGTATTTCCTAGATAACAGAAACGGATCGGTACATCTTCATCCATATAATATTTGGCAGCACAGCGTGCCATGGAAGGTGTGAAATCTGGTCTAAGGACAAGGGTATTACCCTCCTTGTCAAAAAATTTGTACAGCTCTCTGGAAGGTGTAGTCCCGATATCCTTGGAAAAAACATCAAAAAATTCAAAAGTCGGTGTCTGGATATCTTCATAGCCGTAGCTGTTTAACTGTCCATGGATATGTTCTTCTATGGCCAGCTTGACTGCGTATTCCTTTCCATAGATATCCCTGACGCCCTCAGGTGTATGTACCGGCTTCTTATTCATGGTGATAAAATCCTTTCTGGTGCAGTATGGTTTTTTATGTATCGCCAAATACTTTAGTAGATTACAGTGCTAATATGCTACCATGGTAGTGTTTAAAACTATTGTCAGTATAACGAAAAGAGAAATACTTGTCAAATAGTTTATGTATAATCTCGATCCTCAAGATCTTTCTGCAGGATGTCAAGATAAGGAACAAGGATACCATTATGCTTTGGCAGATAATAGTCCGGATTCAGTTCTTCCCTGCGAAAGCTCTTCCGTCCTCCTTCCTTTGCCCGGATCCAGAAGAACATCAGCATATCAAAGGGCAGATAATAAAATAGATCCAGATGAGTGTAATAGATCAGAAAAAAAGCGATCCCCCTCTGCTTTTCGAAGGCCTCCATAAAGGTCACCTGATGTTCATGGATATTCTGAAGACTGAATGTATCCACAGCACATTCTTTGGCATCAAAACAGACAGGGATCCCCTGAACGGCACCAATATAGTCAACGGTACTTTTCTTATCAAAATAAGCCAGTGTGATATGCCTGCTTGTCTGATCAATATTGATCGGTGTGATCGGCGTTGGAATCTTCTGGATCAGAGCCAGTCCCTTTTCCAGATATTTTTCGTTGGTTCTGTTGATCAGTTCCTCAAGTCCTGCTCCCCTAAGACCTCTGGAATTCCATGTTGTCATCAATATTCTCCTTACCTTTTATCTGCAGAAGCTTTTGAAAGGCATTCGGCTCCGGTGCCGTAAAGCGGTGGATCTCTTCTTCTGCTAAAAGACGGCAGGGTGGAAATTCCAACCGATAAGCATGCAGAAGCTGTCCCCTTCCGGAGATCAGCTTTTCGTAGCGGTGATTAAAAGCGGCTTCCCCGTATTTATAGTCCATCAGCAACGGGTGGCCGATGGATGCCATATGTGCACGGATCTGATGGGTCTTTCCGGTGATCAGCTCCACCTCAAGATAAGTCATATCGGAAAAGATCTGAAGTGGATAAAAGCGTGTCTCAATATAAGAACTGTTATCAACAGGCTTGTTAATAACACTTACCCGGTTTGTTTTTTCGTCCTTGACAAGATATCCCTTTAAAGACAATTCTTTTTCCAGCCGCCCTTTTACAAAAAGCCGGTAATATTTCCGTACAGCTCTTGTCTTTATCATTTCATTCAGCTTCTGACTTCCCATAAGGGTTTTGGCACAGATCACAAGTCCACTGGTATTCCGGTCAAGACGGTTGCAGACAGATGGTTTAAAGGTCTGCAGGGACTGTTCTGAAATAACTTTATGATAAAGCAGATAGCCGATCATCCATTCATTCAGGGAAAGATCGGAATCACTGGCCTTCTGGGTCAGAATGCCTTCCGGTTTATTCAGAAGAAGCATATGTTCATTTTCATAAATAACAGAAATACCCTTCAGGGATTGAAAGGCTTTTTCATAGGAAGAGCTTTTGGCTTCCTGTGCACCGGCAGCCTTAAATTTCAGAAAGGTCTCTTCTGAAAAGAAAAGCCTTACGGTATCTCCGTTTTTCAGTACCTCGTTTCCGGCAGCCTTTTTACCGTTTAGTTCAATATTTTTTTTGCGCAGCATTTTATAGAGAAAAGAAGAAGCTGCTGCAGGAAGAAGCTTTTGAAGGTATTTGTTAAAACGCTGTCCTGCTTCTGACTCTTTGATCGTAAACTGGTACATAACAGCCTCTCTTACAGGGAAATATCATAAAGGATGACACGGATCTCATCATCTCTCTCAGGTGTTTTGCCATGCTCTGATTTGTTAAGACTCACCAGTCTGTCACAGTATTTGCCGGTATCACGAAAGATCTTGATGGTCATGTCTTTGAAACCGCCCTGTTTTAACATATCAGCCAGATGCGTTTCACAGGCCTGCAGATTACATTTGTCATCTTCTGTAAGACCACAGATTGTTTTGCCGTCAACTACCATATGACTGATGGCAAAATTTTTCTTATAGGAGGTAAAATACATGTCAAACATACCAACCAGATCACCGGTCACAGCTTCTGCCTGTTCCTTTACTGCTTCACTACAGCCTTTAGCCCGGCAGAACATGACATAATTCACAAGGCTTTTGGCAGCCGGCAGGCAGCCAAGCACTGCTACAACCGTAAGCAGGTTTTTCCGTGATCCGGTAGAAATAATACCGGCAAACAGAAGTGCCAGGGAAATAACGAAATAAAGAATCGTACGCAGCAGAACAAAAGTCCGCTTTGTTTTAATATAACCATAAGTACCCTTAACTGCTTTTTTCATCTGCTATCCTCTCTATTTTGTGATCTCTGTGAAATCTTCAATATAATAATCAGCAAGCTCACGCTTTTCTTTTTCCTGATAAACCGAATAGGCATCTGCCACAGCACATACCTTCATACCTGCATTTCTGCCCGCCTGCATACCCGGAACAATATCTTCGAAAACCAGACAGTGTTCTGGTGAAACACCACATCTTCTGGCAGTTTCCAGATAAACATCCGGCCACGGCTTCCCACGGTTTACCTCGCATCCTGTCACGATACCGTCAAAGTATTCTGTAAGGCCATGTGAAGCAATGATCGCATCCACAAGCTGTCTGGAATTACTGGTAGCGATACCAAGACGGATTCCTTTCTTCCGGCAGAGCGCAAGAAATTCAGGAACCCCTTTTTTCAAGGGCACCTCATTCACGTACTTGTCAAAGGCCATGGCATTCCAGTCTTCCTTCATCTTTTCGATGGGATCCGGAATGGAAAACTTCTGTTTGATATAAACAGCCGTTTCCGTAAAGCTCATTCCTTCAATCTCCTTCTGCAGGGTTTCCGGAAGCGACAGGCCAAATCGTCCCAGATATTCAACATCAATATCATTCCATACCCACATGGAATCTACCAGCGTACCGTCCAGATCAAACAGGACCGCCTTTATATGTTCGAGCATAAGCTGTTTACCTCTTCTTCTGTTAATTCACGGATGCGTCCTTCAGGCAGATCTTCATCCAGCACAAGGCTTCCCATGGAAACCCGCTTCAGATACGTGACGGTAAGACCGATGGCCTGGAACATCCGTTTTACCTGATGGAACTTTCCCTCTGTAATGGTCAGAAGGCAGCTCTTTTCAGATAGCAGCTTAGTTTCCGCTTCCTTTGTCAGTGCCTTTTCTCCGATATCCACACCGATTTCAAGCTTTTTGAGCTCTTCTGGAACAATGGTCAGATCCGTTTCCACATAATAGCATTTTTTCACATGCTTTGCAGGAGAAAGCAGTCTGTGGGAAAGCGCACCGTCATTGGTCAGGAGCAAAAGTCCTACCGTATCCTTATCCAGTCTTCCAACAGGAAAGATATCATCTGAAGGAATGCCATACAGGTCTTTATTGTCATGCTGGGAAAGCTGTTCCTTCAAAAGATCCAGTACGGTTTTATCTCTTAAATCTTCTGTAGCGCTGACAACACCTGCAGGCTTGTTCATCATATAATAAACATAAGGCCGGTAGCGGAATTCCTTCCCCCTGTAGCTGACAACCGCTGTCAGTTCATCCACTTTGTCATCCGGCTTAAGCCCTTTCTTTCCATTGATGAGGATCTCTCCCTTCTTCAGGAGCTCCTTCACTTCTCTTCTGGAACCTATATTCAGTTCGCATAAAAACCTGTCAATTCTCATAGCTATAATAATAACACAAACGGAGAAAAGAACCACTCATTTTGTTAAAAAAGAATTCATTTCCATTAACACTGATATGTCTTTTTCTGTTTATGGGAACACTCCTTCTATTCCCGGGGCAATGCCTGTCCTTTGCACTCACAGGCTTAAACCTCTGGTTCCAGAAGATGATTCCATCCTTATTCCCCTTTATGGTACTGTCAGGCATATTGATCCGCATGGATCTGACAGACCGGTTTGTTTCACTGCTCCGCCCTCTGCTCACCCCAGTATTCAGGGTAAATACTGACTGCCTTTATGTGATCATCATAGGGTTTCTGTGTGGATTCCCCATGGGTGCTGTGGCAGTTACAGATCTTTATAAAAAAAGACGGCTTTCTGTTACAGAAGGAGAATTTCTGCTTTCCTTCTGTAATAATATCGGACCGGTTTATTTCATCAGCTTCGCCCTTCCCAGCATGGGAAATCCGCCGCTCCTGCCCTGCCTCTTTGGCATGTATGGCATACCACTGCTTTATGGGATAGTTCTCCGCCATACAAGATACCGCTGTAAGTTGTCTGCTTCCGCAAGAAAAACGCCAGTTCTCTGTCAGGCTTCTTATGAAAAAGAAGCTTCGCTCCTTGCTGCACTGGATGAATCTGTGACAGCCTCCCTGCACAGTATTACAAAGCTTGGCGGTTATATGATCCTGTTCCAGATCCTGAATGTATATCCGTCCCTGTTTCTTAAACAGGGACTGTATCCCGGGATTGCACAGGGACTACTGGAAATATCAGGAGGTCTGGCACTGCTTCAGGATACCTCTCCCTGTATCTCCCTGATTCTGCTTGTATTCTGCGGTTTCTGCTGTCTTGCCCAGACAGGGAGCGTCCTTGCAGGAAGTCCGTTTTCTCTTATCTGTTATTTTAAGAACCGGCTCTGTCTTACCATTCTTTGTGCCCTTTATTACGTCGTTTTCTTTTCTGTAACAGCCTGATGACAAAATAAAGGCTTCCAGTCAGAATCAGACTGACACAGAGGATCAGAAGGATCAGGGAGCCTTTTTCAGCCCGAATTTCTGAAGCTGACATGGAAAGATCCAGTGGAATTCTGGAAAGTGTTTCTGTTTCACTGGTAATTTCCTCCGTTTCCTCTTCCTGTAATGGAATAAAAATGGTAATTGTATTGCTTTCCGTTTTCAGATCATAACCATTGTAAACGCATACCTGCAGATCTGCCGTTTCTTCCTCTGGGAGTGCAACGGTAAATTCATGCTCTGGCAGGGAGCTGTCCCAGTTTTCTCTTGGCCATGGATATAGCTCACTGTATTCTCCCTGGTCAAAGCGATAACAGTAATACTGGATATAGCCATCAGAATCAGATGCTTTAATTTTCACATCTGCTTCCCGTCCATAAGGATCAACAGATAAAAGTTCAATCTGGCAGATTTCCGCTTCTGTCTGATCCGGTCTGTTGATTTCTTTTATGGAAAAGCTCTGGTTCACATGACCGCTGAAATCTTCGCCTGTTTTGGGGGATTTCAGCCCGAAATATTCGGCAGCAGCCTTGCCATCCTCCCGTCCGAACGTTACAAGCTGTTCTTCACTCTGCTGGTAAAAAACCTTGTCACGGGACTGATCCAGATGACAATGCTCGATCAATGCCGCTGGAATCTCAAGGTCTGTACTGGCTCGTAAGATTCCGTAATAATTATCTCCACGGGAATTCAGTCTGGTCTTGATCCCTCTGGAAAACAGACCCATATCTTCAAACCTTCTCATATTGATCTCAGCAAAGCTGCGTCCCTTGCTGTAATATTCTCCAAAAGCAGATACCCAGACTTCAGAACCGTATAAATTATGGTTAACAGAACTGTTAAAGTGAAGACAGAACAGAAAATCGGCATTTCTGTCTTTTGCAAACTGCGCACGCTCTTCTAATGACAATTCCTGATCTGACTCCCTTGTCAGATAGACAACCACATTGTCGTAGTTTTCCAGTTCTTTCTTCATCGCTTTGGCAACGATCATCGTCATTTCTTTTTCTGTATATCCATCTACCTGGGCACCCAGATTTTCTCCGCCATGCCCCGGATCAATCACAATAACGGTATTTCCCTGTAAATCCGGCATAAACTGTTGTCTCCTTTTAAATGTGCGCCGTCAGGCGCACTCAAAAAAACCGGCCTGCCCTGTGGCAAACCGGTTTATGCTGTTCCTGTTCTAGATCATATCCAGATTGAGGTCTTCGGAGGAAGACTGTGCTGCCCCAGGATCCTCTACGATGGTATCCGGTTCCGGCGGATTCAGCTCCACACGGTTAGCGTTGACCACGTCATTATACTGATTCAGGGAACTGATAAAGCTGTCATAATGATCCTGCGTGGTTTTCATCGTCTGTGTCAGCAGATTCTCTACGTTGGCGAGAATGCCGTCTGTATACTGCATGGCAGCGCTTCGCATATTGTTGGCTTCAATCGTAGCATTATCCAGGATATCCTGTGCCTGCTTGGTTGCCATGGTGACCACTTCATTGGCCTGTGCATATGCCTGCTGCATGATCTCGTGTTCATTGATCAGCTCATTGGTATGGATCGTAGCATCATTGATCAGTGCCTCAGCCTTGGCTCTTGCATCATTTAAGATTGCTTCTTTGTTACTGATGATCTTCTGATAACGCTTGATCTCATCAGGTGTTTTCATACGAAGCTCTCTTAAAAGCTCATCGATCTCTTCTTTGTCTACAATGATCTTGGTATTGGAAAAAGGCTGATATTTGCAATTATCAATATAAGTTTCGATCTCGTCGATTAACTGCTCGATTCTGCTGCTCATGGAAGAACCTCCCTATTTGTCTATATGATACCCAAATTTCTTATATACCCGCTCAGCCACAAAATCCGGTACTGACATGGAAATATCACCATGAAAGCTTGCAATTTCCTTGACCGTTGAGGAGCTTAAGTAGGCATACTCAAGCTTCGTGGTCAGGAAAACCGTATCAAGTGCTCCTTTGGACAACAGCGCATTGGTCTGTGCATTCTGCAATTCATATTCAAAGTCGGTAATAGCACGAAGTCCTCGGATCACGACATGAACATCTTTGGCTTTCGCATAATCAACCAGAAGTCCACTGAAAGATTCCACCTTTACATTCGGGATATCTTTCGTTGCTTCTTTCAATATAGTAACACGTTCCTCTACAGAAAACAATGGAGTTTTTTGCGTGTTATTCAGTACACTGACAGTCAGCTCTTCAAATATTTCTGCTGCCCTCCTTATAATATCCAGATGCCCGTAGGTTACGGGATCAAAGCTTCCGGGATAGATTGCTCTTTTCATTGTGCCGCCTTTCTGCAGAACACGTGCTTATTCGTCTTATATCTTTTTTCACGGACTATGGTAAATCCAAGTTCTTCTACAAAGGAAAAATCACGATCAAGAGCTGCTTCAGTTATGATGAGCGTATCCTCTGTAATATATTTCTGCTGTTTTAATGCAGAAAACACATTTCTTTCAACCTGAAGCTGATAAGGAGGATCCATGAATACAATATCAACTTCTTTTTCGGAGATCAGGGACAGTGCACTGACAGCATCCTGCTTTAACAATGTTGCCTTATCCTCGAATCTGGTTGTTGAAAGATTTGCCTGGATACAGGCTATGGCGTCCTTCGCATTTTCTGCAAAATAAGCATGTCTGGCACCACGGCTCAGGGCTTCGATCCCGATACCTCCGCTTCCGGAAAACAGATCCACAAATATACTTCCCGGAATCTCACCCTGTATCATATTAAACAATGTTTCCTTGATTCTGTCTGTTGTTGGCCTTGTATCCATTCCTTCCGGTGTTTTCAACAAAAGACGTCTTGCTGTTCCTGCAATTACCCTCATAATGATCTCCTTTATACTCTGGGTTTCGTTCCTTTCGAATCCCGTCTGCCGGTTTTGATCCTGGACAGATCAAACTGTTTTTCCTTAAATTCTATGACAGGATCTGCCATGCCCGGTCTTGTATAATAAACGTTTTCAACCTGATCCGTACCTGTCAGCTTCATGCCTCTGACACCAACGGCTCCCTTTTTCTTCTCCGGTATTTCTTCCAGGGAAAATTTCAGGAAATATCCGTCTTTCGTCTGCAGTATAATATCCTTCTGCTCCTTCAGTACAGATACATCCACGATCTCATCTCCCTCCTGCAGCTTGGTGGATGCAACCATTCTCTTTGATACATCAAATTCGCCACCATCGACGATCTTCATCATGGAAAGCTTCGTAACGAAGATCACACGATACAGATTCAGTGACGTCTGACTGGTAACAGCAATAATATGTTCCTTATCCGAACTGAAGTTACTGATATTATCGATCGGAACTCCCTTATCACGGAATTTTCCATAGGGAATATCGGCTACCTTTACGGTATGGAGCTGGCCTGTATTGGTAAATACACAGACCTTGCCCGTATTCTTACAGGTAAATACATACCGTGACTCGCTGTCAGCAGCTTCCTTATTTCTTTCATAGGTAGCTGTGTCAACACATCTGGCATAGCCAAAGCGATCCATCAGGAAGACAACATCCATCTCTTCCGGTTTCTTTTCTTCATAAACAGCTTCTGCAAGATTTTCAATCTGTGTTTTTCTGGCATGTCCAAAGCTTTTCTTAATGGCATCCAGTTCATTCATGATAACCTGTGCCATGGCATCTCTACGGGAAAGGATGTCCTCATAACGATAAATATTGGCCATGGTCTCTTCATGCTCATTGATCAGTGCCTCCAGCTCCAGGCCGATCAGCTTATAAAGGCGCATTTCCAGGATAGCATTTGCCTGCTTCTCCGTAAACATAAGCTGTGATGCCATGATCTTTGACTCTTTAAACTTGAATTTGATACCCTCTGTCTTACCTTCCACAAGACATGCCTTCGCCATGGCTCTGTCTTTGGAGCCACGCAGGATCTCAATGATCAGATCAATGACATTGCAGGCCTTGATGAGACCTTCCTGTATTTCCTTCTTCTCCTGTTCTCTTGCAAGAAGTGTGGTATATTTTCTGGTATTGACCTCATACTGGAAATCCACATTACATTTAATGATTCCCTTAAGCCCCATCGTTTCCGGGCGGCCTCCGGCAATCGCCAGCATATTGACCCCAAACGTATCTTCCAGTCTGGTCTTTTTGTAAAGCATATTTACAAAGTTTTCCACGTCCGCATCTTTTTTCAGCTCTATAACGATACGGATTCCTTCTTTAGAAGACTGATTGGTGATATCCACGATATCCATAGTCTTCTTCTGCTCGGAAAGAGCTGCCACATCCATCAGGAACTTGGCAATATTGGCACCGATCATGGGATAGGGTATTTCTGAAATGACCACATTGGTTCTGCCGGCTTTTCCCTTTTCGATATCCACCTTTCCACGAACCTTGATCTTACCGGTTCCCGTCTCATAAATGGACAGAAGCTCGTCTTTATTGATAACGATTCCTCCGGTCGGAAAATCAGGTCCCTTTATGTACTTCATAAGTTCTGCCGTAGAAACGGATTCATCTTTCATATATGCCTTCACAGCATCAATGACTTCTGAAAGATTATGAGGCGGGATACTGGTCGCCATACCAACAGCAATACCTTCAGAACCGTTTACCAGGAGATTTGGGAATTTTACCGGCAGAACAGACGGTTCTTTCTCTGTCTCATCAAAGTTTGGCACAAAATCAACGACATCCTTATCGAGATCAGAAAGAAACGCTTCCTGTGTCACCCTCTCAAGCCTTGCTTCTGTATAACGCATGGCTGCGGCACCGTCTCCTTCGATATTACCGAAGTTACCATGTCCATCAATAAGCGGCAGCCCCTTTTTAAACTCCTGGCTCATGACAACCAGTGCATCATAAATGGAGCTGTCTCCGTGAGGATGATATTTACCCATGGTATCACCTACGATACGGGCACTCTTACGATAAGGCCTGTCATAGCGGATACCCAGCTCATGCATATCATAAAGTGTTCTTCTCTGAACCGGCTTCAGGCCATCTCTGGCATCCGGCAGGGCTCTTGCAATGATAACACTCATGGCATAATCAATATAAGATTTCTGCATCAGTTCAGAATATTCTGTTTTTATGATTTTCTCGTCCATTTACAGTAAAATGCCTTTCTTAAACATCCAGCTCTGCATCAGTTGCATGATCGTAAATAAATGCCTTTCTGGGAGGAACATCAGTCCCCATCAGCATCTCTGTGACTTCAGATGCCATCCTGGCATCCTCGATCTCTACAAGCTTAAGCATTCTCGTATCCGGATTCAGCGTGGTTTCCCAGAGCTGATCCGCATCCATTTCACCAAGTCCTTTGTATCTTTGCAGTGTAAAGGATCCCTTGTGCCGTTTTCTGTATTTTTCCAGTGCCTTATCATCATACAGGTACTCTTCTTCTCCTCTTGACGGCATAGCCTTATAAAGAGGAGGCATGGCAATATACACATGTCCCTCAAAGATCAGCTCTGGCATGAACCGGTAAAACAGAGTCAGAAGCAGAGTGGAAATATGGGCGCCATCCACATCGGCATCGGCCATGATAATGATCTTGTCATAACGGAGCTTCGTAATATCGAAATCATTTCCGTAGCCCTCGGAAAAACCACATCCAAAGGCATTGATCATGGTCTTGATCTCAGCATTGGCGAGCACCTTGTCAATACTTGCCTTCTCTACATTCAGGATCTTACCTCTGATCGGCAGGATTGCCTGATAAGCTCTGTTACGGGCTGTTTTTGCACTGCCACCCGCAGAATCTCCCTCTACGATAAAAATTTCACATTTGGAAGCATCCCTGGATTCACAGTTTGCCAGCTTTCCATTGGAATCAAAGGAAAATTTCTGCTTCGTCAGCAGATTAGTCTTTGCCTTTTCCTCTGTCTTACGGATCTTGGCCGCTTTTTCTGCACAGCCGATAATGCTTTTCAGTGTTTCCAGATTTCTATCAAAATAACGGATCAGTTCATCATTTGTCACCTTGCTGACTGCCTTTGCCGCATCCTGATTGTCAAGCTTGGTCTTGGTCTGTCCTTCAAATCTGGGATCCGGATGCTTGATGCTGATCACTGCAGTCATACCGTTTCTGACATCTGCACCGGTAAAATTCACATCCTTTTCCTTCAGGATATTCAGTTCTCTCGCATAGGTATTAATGATATTGGTAAAGGCTGTCTTAAAGCCTGTCAGGTGGGTACCTCCCTCTGCATTGTAAATATTATTACAGAAGCCAAGCACATTTTCATGAAATTCGTTCACATACTGGAGAGCACCCTCTACCGTGATCTTATCCACCTCTCCCTTAAAATAGATCACATCATGGAGAACCTCTTTGGATTTGTTCATATCCTTGATAAAGCCAACAATACCATCTGGTTCATGATAGGAGATTTTTTCAGGGATCTCTTTTCTCTTATCCTCAAAATGAATGGTCAGCCCAGGATTCAGATAAGCGGTCTCATGGAGCCTGCTTTTGATTTCATCCTCCTTGAACCTTGTCTTGTCAAAGATTGTATCATCCGGCAGGAAATTAATGCTGGTTCCGGTTCCCTTTGCCCTGCCAACCACAGGTAAAAGACCATTCTCTAACGGGATCACCGGATTTCCTTTTTCGTATTTATCTTCGTAAATATTACCGCCATTTTTTACCCTGACCGTCAGATGGGTTGAAAGAGCATTTACGACAGAAGAACCAACACCATGGAGACCACCACTTGTCTTATAGGCAGAATCATCAAACTTACCACCTGCATGAAGCGTTGTAAACACAAGACGTTCCGCACTGACTCCTTTTTCATGCATGCCTACTGGGATTCCACGGCCATTATCCTCTACAGTAGCAGAACCGTCAGCCTCCAGGGTAACAGAAATTGCATCACAGTATCCGGCAAGATGTTCATCTACTGCATTGTCTACAATTTCATATACGAGATGATTCAGTCCTTTGGTAGATACGCTTCCGATATACATACCGGGTCTTTTTCTGACTGCCTCAAGTCCTTCCAGTACAGTAATACTGGAGGCATCATATCTGGCTTCCTTTTCCATTTTAAAAACCTCTTTCTGTTTCTATGGCTGCAGCTTTTTGCAGCAGGCTACCGCAAGTGCACCGGGGCCAATATGGCATGAAACACTTAAGGAAAGCGGATCTGGCTCTACATTGAACCCGGGGAACTCCTTTTTCAGTTCTTCACAGAAATGAAGCGCATTTTCCCGGTTCTTGGTATAAGCAACCTGCAGATAAATATTATCCGGTGCTGCCCCTCCAAAGCGGTTTTCCATATCTGTACGGATGGCATTGACCATCAGTGCCTTGCCCTGTCCTGTTGTCCTCGCCTTGGCAAAGGCATCCAGCTTCTCGCCCTGGATCTGCAATACAGGCTTTAATTTCAGAAGCGTTCCGATCGCCGCCGCAGCCGGTGTGATACGCCCACCCTTTTTCAGATAAAACAGGGTATCCAGCATAATATAAATACTGGAGTTAAATTTATCATTTTCAAGGATCTCCCTGATCTCAGCTGCATTCCGTCCTTGTCCGGCAAGCATCAGAGCATCCATACAGGACTGTTTCTGGGTAACAGAAATACGCTGATTATTTACAACCTGTACTCTGCCGTCAAATTCTTCAGACATCATCATGGCACTCTGGCAGGAGCCAGAAAGACCGCTGCTCATGGGAATATGCACAATTTCATCATAATCTGTAAGAATTTCCTTCCACAGGTTCATGACAGCTTCTGGAGACGGCTGGCTTGTGACCACGTTTGCACCGGCTTCCAGTTTCTCATAGAACTGCTCCTGTGTCAGGTTCACATCTTCAAAGAACTGTTCTTCATCAATCATAAAAGGCATAGGCAGAACAAAGATCCCAAGCTCTGTTCCCTGTGCCTGCGTAATACCACTGTTACTGTCTGTGACGACTGCCACTTTTCCCATGATTCCATCCCTTTCTTCTAATAAAAAGTACAACATCTAGTGCTTTTTAGGAAAATACACACAAATATATCTTACCGTCAGATACTTCTAAAGTCAACCAGATTTCCAAAGTTAAGGGACAGCCATCCCCTTATACTCTCATGCTCTTTTGCTGTAAGATCAGGATCGTCCATAAGCAGATCCTCTACCAGTTTTCTGACCTGCATCAGCAGGGAACTGTCCTGATAGATATCAGCAACCTTAAAATTCATAATACCACTCTGACGGATTCCGAAAAGATCACCGGGTCCCCGCATTTTCAGATCTTCTTCTGCAATATAAAATCCATCATTGGATTTATTTAATACCTGCAGCCGTTCTGATGGACTGTCTTTTCCACTTCCATCTACAAAAATGCAATAGGATTGTGCTGCTCCTCTTCCAATCCGTCCCCGGAGCTGATGAAGCTGTGCCAGGCCAAAACGCTCTGCATTTTCTATCATCATAACAGTTGCATTTGGCACATTGATCCCAACTTCAATCACCGTCGTAGACACCAGCACGTCAATATTGCGGTTCAGATAAGCTTCCATGATCCGGTCCTTTTCAGAAGGCCGCATCCTGCCATGAAGATATGTCACACGGATCTGTTCCGGCAGCTCCTTTTTTAAAGCTGCTGTATAGGAGATCACATCTGCCACGCCTTCCATATCTTCATTTTCTTCTACCATCGGACAGATCACATAGGCCTGATGTCCTGCCTGTGTTTCCTTTATAAGAAAAGAAACAGCTTTTTTGTGATCCCTTCTGGTAATCACACAGTTTTTCACCGGCAGCCTGTCTGCCGGTTTCTCATCTACAAGTGAAAGATGCATATCTCCATAGAGAATAATGGCAAGTGTTCTTGGGATGGGTGTAGCACTCATGACAAGTACATGCGCCTGTTCTCCCTTTCCAAGAAAGGCTTCTCTCTGACGCACGCCAAACCGGTGCTGCTCATCCGTGATCACAAGAACCAGCTTCTGATAAGTGACTTTTTCCTGGATCAGGGCACTGGTGCCGATTACGACATTATAATCACCTTTTTCAATTCCGGCACATCTTTTTTTCTTTTCAGCTGCGGAAACAGAACCGGTAAGAAGTACCGGTCTCATCGGCAGATGATAAGTTTCTGCCATATGGCACAGCTCTTCATAATGCTGTCTTGCCAAAATTTCCGTAGGAGCCATCATGGCTCCCTGACAGCCATTAGCTGCCACAAGGAGAAGTGAAAGAAAAGCAAGGATCGTTTTTCCACTTCCTACATCTCCCTGTACAAGCCTGTTCATGACCATCCCGCCTGTCAGATCATCTTTGATTTCCTGCCAGGTACGCATCTGCGCCTTCGTCAGCTTATAAGGAAGAGCTTCCAGCAATCTGCCGGTGTCGGCAGTTTCCAGGAGAGAAAAGGCTGAAGGAGTTTCCTTTGTGATCTCCTTCTGACGGTGAAGCTGCATAAAAAAAGAAAACAGTTCATCAAAGGCAAGCCGTTTTCTGGCAAGGATCATACTCTCATAATCTTCCGGAAAATGAATCTGACGGTAGGCTTTTTCAATGTCAGACAGCTGATATTCCATGCGGATATCTTCTGGAAGATACTCGGCAAAAGACAATCCAGCAAGAGCCATGGAAACAGCTTTGCTTACCATATGAGCCGAAAGTCCTTTTGTCAGGGCATACTTTGGCTGCATGAATCTCATCAGAGCCTGATACTGTTCCTCTGTATAAAGCTTTGGCTGATCCATCTGGATCCGGTTCTTCTCAGTGCGGACCTTGCCATGTGCGTAATAGGACATACCTCTTTTTAGCGTATTTTTCAGATAGGGTGCATTGTAGTAGGTAATGACAAGCTGTCCGCTTTCATCCGCAGCTGTTATGGTTCCTACACCAAGAGATGCAAATTTTCGGTACTTGTAATCTCCTGTCAGTGTCAGCTTCAGCGTAACAGGCTCCTGCCCGGCCGCCTGACTGACAGGGATTCTTTCTCCGAACTGTTCATAATCCCTTGGAAAGAAGGTGATCAGATCGTACAATGTCGTAATATTCAGTTTATGAAAAAGTCCGGCCGTCTTTTCACCGATTCCTTTCAGGCTGGTAATATTGTCTGTATACTGCATATGCAAATCCTCTGACAGGAAAAGGACGGCTTTCACCGTCCCTTTTATAAACTGGTTTTATTTTCCTCTTCCTTATTCTCCTGAAACAATATAATAATAGATCGGCTGTCCGCCATACTGAAGCTCAACATCGCAGGAAGGATATGCTGCCTCCACCTTATCACGAAGTGCCTGTGCAGTCTGTTCATCCACATCTGATCCATAATAAATGCTGATCAGTTCCAAGGAATCATCCATCATGTTTTCAATCATCTCAAAGGCAACTGTATCCATTTCTGTGCCAACAGAAAGAATTCCATGATCACCAAGACCCATATAATCACCCTGTTTGATCTCCTTGTCATCAATCGTGGTATCTCTGACCGCATAAGTAACCTGTCCGGTTCTGACATTACCGATCTCAGCATTCATGGTTTCTTCATTCTCTGCCGCTGAAAGATCCGGAACATAATTGATCACAGCTGTAATTCCCTGTGGAACTGTCTTTGTCGGGATCACAATAATATCCTTATCCTTCACCATGGCCTTGGCCTGATTTGCAGCAAGAATAATATTCTTATTATTGGGGAGAATGAAAACATGGTCAGCATTGACTTTATCAATGGCATTCAGCATATCCTCTGTACTTGGATTCATGGTCTGTCCGCCTTCAATAATATAATCAACACCAAGTCCCTTAAAGATCTCATCCATTCCCTTACCGACTGAAACAGCGATAAAGCCGGTATCCTTATGAGGCATCTGTACTTCTTCCTGTGCAGCCTTCTTCATTTCTTCCTTAAACAGCTTTTCCTGATGCTCCAGGCGCATATTGTCGATCTTCATATTGGAAAGAGCACCATATTTCAGAGCCTTCTGGATTGCAAGTCCCGGATCATTGGTGTGTACATGTACCTTAACAACATCATCATCCGCAACCACTACAATAGAATCACCGATAGATTCCAGATAGGCTTTAAAATCAATTTCCTGCTTTATATTAAAGGTTTTATTCAGAAGAATGATAAATTCCGTACAATAACCGAATCTGATCTCCCGCTCTTCCTTCTGTGCTGTTTCTGCCTGTGGCTTCGCCTGAGTATTCTCCGGGATCGTCAGATCCAGCTCCTTCCCAAGGAATGCATCATAGGCACCCTTCAGCACCTGCATCAGTCCCTGTCCGCCGGAATCCACTACACCAGCCTGTTTCAGAACCGGAAGCATCTCAGGAGTCTTTTCAAGAACCTCATCTGCATATTTGATAATTTCATCAATAAATACGGAAAGATCATCACATCCGTTTTCTGCAAGCTCTCTTGCCTTATCAGCACCGCCTTTGGCAACAGTCAGGATCGTTCCTTCCTTTGGCTTCATAACTGCTTTGTAAGCAGTTTCCACCGCCTTATCAAAAGCTTCTGAAAGGATCGGAATCGTAAGTGTTTCTTCCCCCTTGATCCGTTTGGTAAAACCTCTGAACAGCTGCGAAAGGATAACACCTGAATTTCCTCTCGCTCCACGAAGGGAACCGGATGAGATTGCCTTACACAGGGTTGCCATGTCCGGATCTTCCATAACAGCCACTTCCTTGGCTGCAGACATAATTGTCAGTGTCATATTGGTTCCTGTATCACCGTCAGGTACGGGGAAAACATTGAGCTCGTTGATCCACTCCTTCTTTGCTTCCAGATTTTTGGCTCCAGCTAAGAACATCTTTGCAAGTAACTTAGCGTCAATCGTATTAACCACGAATGTATCCTCCTCTTAGTCAATCACTCTAACACCTTCAACAAAGATGTTTATTTTTTCAATTTCTATACCGGTAAATTCCTCTACCTTGTATTTCACATTGCTGATCAGATTGTCCGTAACAGCAAGAATGCTGACTCCATATGCTACGATCACGTGAAAGTTCAGTGTCAGCTTGTTGTTCTTTATGGAAACATTGATTCCTCTTGTCATGCTGTCCATCTTTAACAGCTTCACAAGTCCGTCTTTCACATTAATGCCTGCCATTCCGACAATACCAAAACATTCCATGGCTACACTGCCGGCATACTGGGCGATTACTTCATTATCAATTGAAACATTTCCCATGTGGGTATTCATTGAAGAAGATTTCATAGGCTGCCTCCTTATTTCTTTCCATATATTTTGATTATAACCTGTATCTTCCAAAAAAGAAACTATAAAATAAATTTAAATTTCTTCTTGCATTATTCTGGGTTTTCTGATATTATACAACTGTTGCGGATATAATCCGCTATTTGAAGCACGCAGATAATAATATGTTAGGAGGTGCAACGATGGCTAAATGTGATATTTGTGGTAAGGGCGTTCATTTTGGTAACAACGTAAGCCATTCTCATAGAAGATCTAACAGAATCTGGAATTCCAACATTAAAAGTGTTAAATGTAAAGTAAACGGAGCTCCTAAAAGAATGCACGTTTGTACAAACTGCTTAAAGTCTGGTAAAGTTGAGAGAGCTTAATAAGCAAGAAATGCGTAACAAAAAACTTCACTGCAAAGTGAAGTTTTTTTATGCTCTTTTTCCTATATCATACTCTTCTTTCAGTTCCTCATAGGCCGCATTGATCAGAAGCACCATCTCATGGTCTCCTGCAATATTGTCCGGATGGAACATCTTAAGAAGATCCCTGTATCTCTTTTTGAGAGCAAGCTGGCTCTTTACCCCCTGGAACAGAAGCTTTGCCGTCATCTGGCTGTATTCCATACGACGCACTTTCTCCTCGCCTCTCTTTTCACCGGCAAATTCCTGTTTTTCACGGTTTAATTGTTTGCGTTCTGCATCAAGCTGCAAAAATCCGCTTTTCAGAATATCCATTTTTTTATCAAAAAACAGCTCGTCCTGCTTCAGGCGTTTTCTTTCAACGACAAGTCTTCTGTTGACCTCGTCCATTTCTCTCCGAAACTGCTGTTTTTCTTTCAGAAACTCCTCCTGCCTGTGTTTCAGGTCTTTTTTCTCCGTCTCCACACGGATATTTTCCCTGAACAGCCAGGCCTTCAGTTCATTCAGTTCCTCTTCCCTTCCATCCACCAGCTTCTTTTCGAACTCAGGCTGATGATCATCCTTTTCTTTAAACATGTCCATGAATCATTCCCGGCGGCCTGATAGATTGCCGCTTTACTTTTAATCACAGTAAAAATTATAGCCTACCAGTAAAAGCAGTCCGATAATGATCAGTGCGATCAGATAGTGATGGGCAAGAAAAAGCATAAACAGCATCCCTACCGCAATCCAGAAAGCAATAAAGCCGATCATTTTTTTCATTCTGCTGCTCTCTTTCACATACTTCTTTCTTTATTATATGCAGAAAACCCTTGATTTTTCCTGATTTCTCTAAAAGGATCAGTTATTTTCTTCCTCCGGAAAAGCCACATCTACAGCCTGTTCATCATCGATCATCTCTTCCTTCGGTGCTGTAAATTTATCTACAATATCAGGGATCATATCCAGTACCTTTGTCATGGTATCCTGATTCTTGATGTTAACAAGTTTGGTGCTGCCATTTTTAATCACCAGAACTGCACTTGGTGACATCTTTCCACTAAAGCCGCCCATGCCCCCGTTCTTCTTATCTCCCACACTGGCACCGGCACCAACACCAAAGCTTACGTCTACAAGAGGTACGATCACTGTATCATCCGGAAGCTTCGTTGGTTCCCCGACAACCGTTTTAGTAGAAAGTACCGTATTCATTCCTTTCATCAACGACTCGATCACACCGGTAAAATTATTTTCTGCCATTCTGCACTGCCTCCTTCTTAAATAAACAGATCACTCTTTTCAGATCCTTATCAAAATAAATTTTCGCTGCAATCCTGATCAGGGTAAATGCAGTAATCTTCCCTTTAAATCGAAAGCTGCCCTCCATCACCGGCTTTTCAAAATCGGGGATTACCGTAATACTGTCCCCGATCAGTGGATACAGAATCCCATATATGGAAAGAATCTGTCCTGTAGCTGCAGGATCCTCCATGCCGATTGTAAAGGTACCGGATACCTTCCGTGGAAGAACTATCTTCATGAGTCTTAAAAGCTGTTCCCTGCATAACACAAACGCTCTTTTAAAGCTCTCTGTCTGTAAAATCTTTATATAATATCTGATGTTATGAATGATATGATTTATCTTATCATATATCTTCCGGATTGTGTACTTAATATTTCTGATAGCGGAAAAAAGCTTTCTTACGAAATCCAAAAGGGTTCTTCTGTCATCGCCACCGTCCTCATCAGCGGCATTTCCTTCATCAGAAATCTTCTGATCTGAAGTTGTATCGCTGACGTCAGATCCGACTTCCTTTTTATCTGTTTTCGGCTTCTTTCCATCAGCTTCCTTTTTGTTTGAAGTCTTTTTCTTCTTTTCTTTTGCCGGAAGGATCTGGAAAAACAGTACCTTTACCTTCAGAAATGCCTCTTCCGGATAAATAAAGGATACCCTGACAAGATGTAACAGCCAGGTTACTTTAAGCTGCACATGCATCGGAACAGGATCTCCCTCTTCTCTGTATCCGCTTCCCTGATATCTGACCGGGACAAAAAGGACGATCAGTAAAAGAGCCAGCAGGATCCCAAGGAATACAAGCAGGACTATGCCCAGGATTTTCAGTATAAGCAGGAGTACTGTCAGTATCTTAATCACCATAAGCAGCTCCTTTTCCCGTTCTCTTTTTCAGATAGGCATTAATATTGCAGCAGCCGGTAGTCTCAAGGCTTTCCTTTGTCATCTGCATGACAAGCTCTACAGCCTCCTCATAGCTTCCTGAAATACCCACGATGACCGGTGGGTGGAACCGGTAATATTTCTGCTTCAGATAGGCACAGTGATAGATTTCAAGCTGATCCATGCCGTTCGCCAGACAGATCACATAAATCGAAAGCTGCCCGATATGATTTTTCAGTTTCCATTTGACCTTAGCCGGATTTGTCACAGACTCTCCGACATAAAGATATCTGTAAAACTTCATAGATATTTCCTCATGTATGCTTCCTTATCCCAATCCACTCCGGATCAGTAGATTGTTTCTACTCCAAAGTAGGCATCAAAAATCCGTTTGGCGATCGGTACCGCATAATCACCGCCGGCACCGGCTCCTTCGATAATAATAGTAACACAGATTTCCGGATCCTCTGCCGGTGCAAAACCGGTAAACCACGCGTGGCTGTCTCCCTTTACCGTACCATATTCTGCAGAGCCTGTCTTTCCAGCCGCTGTATAGGACAGTCCCTTTAGTCTGGAGGCTGTTCCCTCCTCTACAACGTCTGTCATCAGTCCTGTCAGTATGAAGGCTTCCTCCTCTGTCATCAGATTTCCATAGGCAGCAGCGTTAAAGGTTTTAATGTTACCGCCAGCGCTGTTCTGTACATGATCAACAATATAGGGTTTCATCAGAACCCCGTTATTGGCAATGGCACTTGTGATCATATTCAGATGAATAGGCGTCATGGCTGTTGTTCCCTGTCCGATAGATACCTGCATCATATCTGCATCTGAAGTCGTATCACTCATATCCACCCGGCTCTGACTGTAATTCATGGACAATGGCAGCTTTTGGTTAAACAGAAGCTGATCCAGGGTTTCTTCAAAATGGCCTCTGTCAAAAGTCAGTCCCATATTCGCAAATGAGGAATTACAGGACTTGGCAAAGGATCTGGTAAAGCCAATCTGTCCGTGTACAGAGCCATGATAACACTGGATCCTGTCTTCTCCCCTCGAAATAGAACCATTACACTGATAAGTATATTGCTGATAAGTATCCGGGTTCTCCCTGATATATTCAAGGGCTGTAACGATCTTAAACGTAGATCCTGGTGGATATAATCCCTGTGTTACTCTGTTTAAAAGGACACCCTTCTGACTGTCACTTCGAAGCTCATCCCAGTTTGCTTCTACCGTACCCGGGTCAAAATCCGGTTTGCTTACCATGGCAAGGATTCTGCCGGTAGACGGCTCAGTCACTATGATCGCACCACGGTAAACACCAAGTGCTGTGGATGCAACCTGCTGGAGCTTTGTATCCAGGGTCGTGTAAACATTATCTCCAGGATACTTATCACCGCTGGCTTCCAGTGCCGCTTTCGTGGAAAGAGGCGCATTCGAATTGATCAGATAATAATTTGCCTGTGCTTCCACACCCATACGCCCGTTGGTTGCGTATCCGACAGCATGAGAAAACAGATTGCCATAAGGATACTCCCTGACCTCATTTCCGTTTTCATCAGTTACCGTCTGTGCCAGCACCTTTCCATCAGCAGAATAAATGCTGCCTCTGCGATTCTGGGATAACAGCATCTGCTGTCTTCCATTATAGCTGTTATTGATCAGCTCCTGCTTGTGCGTCACTGAATAATAGGTAATATACCCGATCATGGACAGGAACAGCAGCGTAAAGCCAGCCGTTATAATCATAATCTGTGGGCTTTTTTTCTTTCCTTTATTCTTCTTCCTGTTCAAAGGTTTCTCCGTCTTCTTCAAAATCTAAATCCTCATATTCGTAAACAGGTCTGTCTTTCTTTCTGCCCGCCTGTTTCTTTTTCTTCTGCCTGATACGTTTCCTGCGGTATTTCTCTTCCTCAGCTTCTTCTTCCTGGATCATGGAAAGACCTTCCGTAATGGAAAACATGATCAGTGTAGTAAGGACAGAGCTTCCTCCATAGCTGATAAAGGGAAGCGTAACTCCGGTCAGCGGAATAAATTTGCAGCCACCGCCAATGGTGAGAAAAACCTGGAAAATATAAGTAACACCAAGTCCAAAGGCTGTTAACTGATAAAACTTATCCTTCAGGTTCATGGAAATATTCATAAACATGACAAAGCAGCTGACACAGATCAGTATGACACACAGAGCAAACAGAAGACCAAGCTCTTCCGTGATCGCCGAAAAAATAAAATCCGCCTCCACGAAGGGAATGGATTCCGGTGTGCCTTTAAAAAGTCCAAGTCCAAACCAGCCCCCGCTCGTAATCGCAAACAGAGACTGGGTAATCTGATAACCAGTAGAATCAATCACGCTCCAGGGATCCTTAAAGGCCTGTACCCGCACCTGAATATGTGGGAACACACAATAAGCAAGATAGGCAGCCACACTGCCGCCGGATACACCCGCCAACAGATAAAGCCAGTTTCTGCTGGCCACCACTACCATAAGTACATACACCACGAAAAAGATCAGGGCACTTCCAAGATCCTTACTGCAGACCAGAATAATGACATGGGCTGCTGCTATCACTGCTGTTGTAAATACCTCAAAGAATCCGGCTGCCTTATATAAAGCACTGGCCACAAAAAAGACAAAGATGATCTTCACAAATTCTGATGGCTGAAAGGTCAGCCCGGCTATGGTGTAAGAAAGCTTGCTGCCATAGGTTGTCTGTCCAAGAACAAGCACAATGCCAAGTGCCACAATACCTGCCGCTGCATAGATCCATTTCCATTCCTTCAGAAACCTGAAACGGCTTACAAAGAAAGGAATCACAAGCGCTATCACCAGAGAGATCATGACTATGATAAACTGTCTGATCGCCTTACCAAGGGAAAGTCTTGTCAGGATCACAAATCCAACTGTCAGAAGCATACACATATTATTGACAAGAAGCCTGTTCGTTTTGGGATAAAGCATCCGGAACAGGATCACAGTCGCATACAGCACGATCTGCTGAAAAGCATAAAAGAACAGATACGTGATATCTCCCGTTTCAAAGCAGATCACAATAAAGCAGCTAAAATGCAGGCCAAACATAAGTATATTCTGTCTCGTGTAAATGCCGTTTCTGTCGCTTTCCTGTTTTTTTCTGAAAACTGCAAAGCTTTCATAAGTATATAGTGCAATCAGCAGCGTTATAACATATTTTGAAAACTCGCTGACGTATAACTCCATTTATTCAACTCCCCGTTTGTAATGTCCTGTTGTAAAATCCTGATAAAACGGCTGCCGTTTTTCTCCTCTGACCAGCGCTGTAAAATACGAAAGAACCTTTTCTGTTTCCCCCGCCGTCTCTGTGGTAAAGTCAAGCCTTCCGACAGATACCGGAAATGTTCTGTTCATCAGAAGCGTATGTAGTGACAGCGGTACAGAATTATAAAGAATATTATAACAGGAGCTGCATTCATGATAAACCGGGAATGTCTTCCGGTACCGGTCTGTTAATGTAAGATAACCCGGTACATGGGTACATTTTCCGGAAGTTTTCTGCAGGCACCCCGCACTGACCATCATGGGAAAACGCCCATATATCTGCAAAGAAGGCCTTCTGATATCAGCATTCTGTATCAGAGTGTACAGTTCCTTTCCATTCAGTTCAATCGGCAGATAGCTTTCTTCTGCATATTTCTGAAGAACAGCAAATGACCTGCTGTTCCACACATAAAGACCACTGTCTGTTACTATATGACCTGTATAGTTAATTTCCAAAAGGCAGGAAAGCATTTCCATATTTCGTACAAGACATCCATCAATAAATCCCTGCGTTGTCAGCTCGATAAGCTGTCTGCATTCGCTGTCACAGGTCTGTCGGCTGACATAGGGAAGTGCCAGATATACCTCACCCCCGCCTGCCTGTCTGTACAGGGAAAACAGTTCTGTCACAGAAGGATCTTTCGTGAGTGCCAGTTCCACATAAAGCCTTGCTGCCTCTCCCCTCTTTTCAAGGCAGGTATGGCATACTGCCTGCAGCTGCTCTTTCTGTGTCACAAGGACATGAAGCTGCGTTCCTTTCAAAGACGGAAGTATTTCCTGTTCTTTCCGGACACTTTGTACCTTCTGTACGGCAGCTCTGTCTGATAAAGAATCCACTTCAAATGGCAGTGGATGTCTTTCCTTTACGGCGTCATCCCACAGAAAAAATGATTCAAAAGCCTTCAGGGCATCCCTCCGCAGCTGGTTCAGCCTGCTAACAGGCATAAAAATATCCGGATCCATGGTGATCTGCACATCTGCAACTGTAAAAAATGTACCGCCGCATTTCCGGAGCTGTTCAACCACCTGTTCTTCTGATAATGGCCTGTTTTTGGCTTTATCTACAATATCACCTTTAGCGGCTGTAGTCGTGATACCGTCCGTTACAGTAAGGACGGCCTGTTCACCTGCATGAAATACAGCAGACAGAGAAACCTCCTTTCGAACCGGCTTCTCAATATACTGTTTCCGGACAGCCTGAAGAAGTGACTCGTCAGCACCATTATAGGAAGGTGAAGAAATCGTGATCATATCCCGTCCATTATGCTTCTCATAGTAGCCTTCTGAAAGACTGCTTCGCAAATATAAGGATTTCAGCTTCTGAATATCTTCTGCCGATACCGCATACAGTGCTTCTTTCCCTTCCTGCTTCAGGGCTGTATAAAGATTCATGTATTTCCGGTAGATTGCAGTCACACCGGCTGCATATTCCGGTTTTTTCATACGGCCTTCTATCTTAAAGGAATCAATCCCGGCATCCATAAGCTTCGGAATCAAATGGATCGTACACATATCTTTCATGCTTAAAGGATATTCCTCCCTGCCGTTCTCTACGTGATAGGGAAGTCTGCAGGGCTGTGCACATCTGCCGCGGTTACCACTTCTGCCTCCCAGGATACTGCTGAACAGGCACTGTCCGGAATAGCAGTAGCACATGGCTCCATGGATAAAGGTTTCCACCTCGATATCTGCTGTCCGCTTCATGGTAATAATTTCCCGCAGGGACAGTTCCCTGGCAGGAACAATACGGGATGCGCCAAGTGACTTCAGCAGCTTCGCCCCGAAGGGGCCAGTAATGGTCATCTGGGTACTGACATGAAGGGAAAGACCTGGGAAATGATCTCTTATAAAAAGAAAGGCACCCAGATCCTGTACGATCACAGCATCCAGTCCTGCTTCATAAAAGGGTATCAGAAACTGATAAAGTGCTGGGAATTCCCATTCCTTTACCAGTGTATTGACAGTAAGATATATTTTCTTCTGGAGGGTATGGGCATAACGGATCCCTTCGCAGATTTCTTCCTGAGAAAAGTTATCTGCATATGCTCTCGCCCCAAAGGCACTGCCACCAAGATAGATGGCATCTGCACCTGCTGAAAGGGCACCTGTCAGCGCTTCATAATTTCCTGCCGGTGCCAGTAATTCTGTTTGATTCATAGCTGCCTCAATAATACGGATCTGTAAAGCTTACGGAACCTCTTTCATACAAAGTCTCCAACAACTTCTCATAATGTGACAAAAGCTGTCTTCTTGAGACAGCTTTCTTTCGTAGATCCGTTCTTTTATTTATACTATTGCTGTTTTTTTAATTCTGTTTCCAGTCTGACGATCTTCCTGGCACTGTCATTGACTTCTGTCTGGAGACCCTTGATATTTTTCTCCATATTCTCCAGCTTGATCTGGGAAGCAATGAGCTCATGCTTCAGATTATACAACTCCTTCTCCTTGCTCTGGATCTCTTCTTCCAGCAGGGAAATCTGTTTCCTCGCCTTAAAATAATCATCAGCCAGATTGAGCTGCATCAGTACATTCTGGGTATCCTGGGGCTGACGTCTGAAAGACTCTACTTTGTTGTACTCAGACAGCTTGTTGTTGATGTAGGAGGCCACTTTCTGCAAATATTCTTCGCTCTCATAACCACTCAGTGTAAATACCTTACCACCGATGATAACCTCTGTATCTGTCTTCACTGACATCCCCTTCACCCCTTTGTATATATTGAGTTAATTATACGCATATTAACCGGGAATTTCAAGTCCAAAATGGTGATAAACAAGGTCTGTCACTACACGTCCTCTGGGAGTTCTGTTCAGAAAGCCGTTTTTGATCAGATAAGGTTCATAAACATCTTCTATGGTACCGGCATCCTCTCCAATGGCTGCAGCCAGTGTATCAAGACCTACCGGCCCTCCCTGAAATTTATTGACCATGGTAAGCAGCAGATTCCTGTCAATATGATCAAGCCCCATAGGATCCACATCCATCAGATTTAAGGCTGTTACTGCTACGTCCTTTGTGATCACACCGTCATATTTCACCTGTGCAAAATCCCTGACTCTCTTCAGTATCCGGTTGGCGAGACGCGGTGTTCCCCGGCTCCTCCTTGCCATCTCCATCGCTCCGTCAAAATCTACCGGTGCTTCCAGTATCCTTGCTGAATGCAGAATGATCTGCTGCAATTCTTCCGGCGTATAAAATTCAAGCCGGTGGATGATCCCGAAACGGTCACGGAGAGGTGCAGTTAAAAGACCTGCCCTGGTGGTTGCTCCGATCAATGTAAACTTCGGAAGATCAAGACGAATTGATCTGGCTGCCTGTCCCTTACCGATCATAATATCAATGGCATAATCCTCCATAGCCGGATACAGAACTTCTTCCACCTGCCTGTTCAGTCTGTGGATCTCATCTACGAAGAGAACATCCCCTTCTTTCAGATTGTTCAGAATCGCAGCCATTTCCCCTGGCTTCTCGATGGCTGGTCCACTGGTCACCTTCATATTGACCTGCATTTCATTGGCAATAATACCTGCCAGCGTCGTCTTACCTAGCCCAGGCGGTCCATAAAAAAGAACATGATCCAGTGGATCCTGTCGTTTCTTTGCCGCTTCAATATAGATCTTCAGATTTTCTTTGATCTTGGACTGTCCAATATAATCATCCAGCTGCTTGGGGCGGAGAGATCCTTCTACACGGATATCTTCCTCCTTCAGGCTGGTTTCTATCATTCTTCCTGCCATGCTTCATTTCCTTTTCAGAATTTAGAACATATTTTTCAGAGCCAGCTTCAGGATCAGCTCTGCATCTGCATCCTCGGGGATTTCTGCCTTCCTTATCGCCTTAAGGGCATCTGCCGGGCTGTATCCAAGCGCCGTCAGTGCTTCTACAGCTTCACTTCTGGCACTGTTTCCATCCTGTTCCATACCTTCAGCATATGCAGCTTCTTCCCGGCCGATTGCGGTATCCCTCATGGAGATCTTATCCTTCAGGTCAAGGATCACCCTGCCTGCAGTCTTGATACCGACACCAGGTGCTTTGGCAATCGCTTTGGCATCCCCGGAAAGAACAGCAAACCGCAGATCATCTGCACTCATCACAGACAGGATTGCAAGACCTCCTTTAGGACCGATTCCACCTACCGTAATAAGCTGTTTATAAACAGCCAGTTCATCCCTTGTAAGAAAACCATACAGCCAGATTGCATCCTCACGTACACTTGTATAGGTATAAAGCTTAGCTTCTTCTCCAATCCCCGGGAGTTCACCGGCTGTTTTCCCTGAAATACGGATATTGTAACCCATACTTCCGGTATCTATCACAACACTTTCTTCTGTAATTTCATCAATGATCCCCCTGATAAAAGCAATCATCCTCTGTTTCCTCCGTTCATACCCTTTCTGGCTGCCGGCAGCACAAGTACTGCCACACTGCCGATCACCATGCCGGTACCAAGGCCTGCGATCAGCAGAAAGGGAATATAATATACAATGCCATAGGTGCTCACGATCACACATGCAACCAGGAGCTGGCCGGTATTATGCATCGCACCTCCGACAGCGCTGATCACCGGAAGGTGGAATCTTCCTGATTTTTTCATCAGTGCCATGGTAAAAAAGCTGATCAGGGCTCCTGCAAGATTATACAGGATCACTGTAAGATTTCCAAATAACAGACCGCTTAAAACAGCCTTTGATATCGTAAGGAGAAGCGCATTCCTCTCCCCCACCAGATACATGGCAAGCACAACTGCCAGATTGGCAAGTCCGATCTTGATCCCAGGTATTCCTATCGGGAGCGGAATCAGGCTTTCCACATAGGATAAAATTAAAGCAAGGGCAAGTAAAAGTCCCATTACTGCAGTTCTCTTCATATGTGCCTAACCGGTGACCGCATCCATGTCACTCTCCCTTTCTGAATGAACGGATAGGACCAGCCTATGAGGCAGACAGATGATGCTCTCCCCATCCCTTGCTATGGCTTTTGAGCGGACACAGATTTTATCCGGACAGTTGGCATCAGAAATTTCTGCACTGCCGTCTCTGATCATCAACAAATTATAATGTGTCCGTTCTTCATTCCACAGCGTAACGGTAATATCCTCAGAAAGAGGATAAGAAGCTGTCACACTGCCGTCTCTGATCACAAGGACACTCCCCTCTCCTGAGGACTGCCTGTCCCTGATTACATTGATCAGGAAAAAAGTGGCTGCCAGAAGAAGAATGATTCCGACAATAAGCAAATCGCCCTTCAGCTTCTGAAACAATGTCTGCCTCTCCATATACGATACTGGTATCTCCTGTTCACATTCTTGCAAAACCATATTATTATATTATCATAATCGAACATATGTTTCAAGCTTCTCTGGTATTTATTTTCTTCCTTTTCTGTGCTAAACTGATCAGGAATACAAAACCGTTTTTAAGAAAGGGAAAACAACAGATGAAATTAATATTCGTTCGACATGGTGATCCTGACTATACACTGGATTCCCTGACAGAAAAAGGCTGGCGTGAGGCAGAAATACTGGCAGAACGGATCAGCAGCTTTGACGTGGATGACTTCTACTGTTCTCCTCTTGGCCGTGCAAGAGATACCGCTTACTGTACACTGAAAAAAATGAACCGTAAGGCAAAGATCCTGAGCTGGACACAGGAATTTAATTATCCGATCGATGACCCTGTTACCGGCAGGCATGGTGTTCCATGGGATCTTGTTCCTTCTTCCTGGTGTAATGATATCCTTATGCTGTCCAAAGACGGCTGGGTTCAATCTGATATCATGAGCCAGAATCCCGATATTGCAGTCCATTATCAGGATGTATGTAAGCAGCTGGATCAGTTTCTTGAAAAATACGGCTATGTACGGGAGGATAATTTTTACAGAGTTCCCGGTAAAAAGGAAGTATTCATTTCCAGAACCGTTTCTCCTGACAATCAGGCCAATATCAGTAACCAGCTGCAGCATGGCAGGGAAAAGGTTGTCGTTATCTTCTGTCATCTGGGTGCAATCTGCATTATGCTGTCCCATTTGCTGAATATCCCCTTCCCACTTCTTGCACATGGATTTTTCCTGCCAACTACCTCCCTGACTATTCTCGGTACCGAAGAACGCTGGAGCAATGAAGCTTATTTCCGCGTGCAGGCCATGGGAGATGTATCCCATCTGCTGCTTGCAGGAGAGCCCATATCCAATGCCGGTTCCTTTACGCCTGTTTTTCAGCAGTAACCAAAAGGCTGCGAGATTACTCGCAGCCTTTTAAATCTTCTTATTCTTCCGCTGTATCTTCTGTGCCATCCATCTCATCAGACTCTGCTGTGCCAGTATCACTGGTCTCATCTGTACTGTCAGAACCATCTGCTGCAGTACTGTCTGAAGAACTGTCTGTTGCGGTCAGATAATTCAGATGTCCCTTCTGATCTGATACCTCAAACTTCTCAGTCAGAGACGAAAGATATGCCGCTGTCGCATCAGAAGCCATGGAATCAGAAATTTCACTGTCTACAGTTTCAGCATCATAGTATCTCTTGATAAATTCAACTACATAATACTGATGATTGTCAGTGTCCTCGATAACTTCGATATCCCCCTCTGCTCTTGTATCATCAAACAGAAAATCCTGAATAACAGAAGGAGCATAGGATTTACGCTGACCTTCCTTCAGCGAATAATCAGACTCAGTATCTTCATAATTTGCTTTATCATCTTCAGAAGCATTCTCAGCACACAGTGCATTGAAATCTCCACCGGCCTTACGCTCTGTCAGAAAAGCATCTGCTTTTGCTTTCAGGTCATCCATTGCTGCTGCAATATCATCCTCTGTAGCGTCATCTGCAAGATCAGCCTTGAAAACAAAGCTTCTGTAATCCACATCATCATAAGACGCCGGGTCAGCCTCGTAAGTTGTCTTGATCTCTTCCTCTGAAGGCGCATTCTTTGCAAGCAGTTCCTGATAATATGCATTGGTAAGAAGCGCATCCTCAAGGAAAGGCTTGATATTCTTCTCAGTAGCATAATCACCAAAGGTTTCTCTGTAATAAACAGAAAGTGTCTCAGCAGCTGAATCGGCAGCCGATCTGAACTGCTCTATCTGACTTTCGTATTCCTCCGTACTGTCATAGGTAAAACCATTTGCCTGTGCATCCGCTTTCATCGCATAAGTGGAAACAATCTGCTGTACAGCCATCTCCTCAAACAGATCCTTCCAGGTCAGGTTCTTGTCCTGATCATAGATCTGCTCTGCCGGATCCTTGGATGTATCAAGACCCATATAAGAAGCAATGGAACCATATGTGGAAAGATAACTATTTACAACGGAATGATAATAATAATCAAATTCCAGCTTGCTGATATTCTCTTCTCCTACCTGGATATAGGTTCCGTGAAGTGCTGTCTGTTTCTTAACGATACTGGATCCAAAACCAATTACAATTGCCAGTACAATAGCGATACCGATCACAGCTGTAACTGTTTTGAAGATCTTCTCGTCACGTCTGTCCCTTTCTTCTTTCGCCTTTCTGGCTGCCATTTTTTTGTCATAACGGGTCTGAACCTTCTGCTCTGTTACCTCAGGTTCATTTTTTTTTGCCATTTGTAGAGCTCCTCCTTAATTCTTTCTCAATAACTACAGAACCTATTTTACTTCTGATTGATATAATTAACAAGTCCCTCTGCAGCAATTATTTTTTGCATGAATTCAGGGAATGCCTGTCCCTGATAAGTTGTGTTCTTTGTGATATCAGTAATCACACCGGTATCAAAGTTAACTGAAACCTCATCCCCGTTCTCAATCTCTCTGGCTGCTTCCTTACATTCAATAATGGGAAGTCCGATATTGATCGCATTGCGGTAGAAAATTCTGGCAAAGGTTTCCGCGATGACGCAGCTTACACCTGCAGCCTTAATGGCAATAGGGGCATGCTCTCTGGAAGAACCGCAGCCGAAATTTTTGTCTGCCACGATAATATCTCCCTTTTTTACATTTTTAATAAAATCCTTATCAATATCCTCCATACAATGTGCAGCCAGTTCCGCAGGATCTGAGGAATTCAGATATCTTGCAGGAATGATCACATCTGTATCTACGTTATCTCCGAATTTAAATACGATTCCTTTTGCTGCCTTCATAGTTTTCGTCCTTTCCTTCTCTACGCATCTAACTTTCTGGGATCTGCGATCTTACCTGCAACGGCACTTGCAGCAGCTACTGCAGGGCTTGCCAGATAAATTTCACTCTTTACATGTCCCATACGACCTACAAAGTTACGGTTTGTGGTAGAAACGCATCTTTCATTCTCTGCCAGGATACCCATATAACCACCAAGGCAGGGTCCGCAGGTGGGTGTACTGACTACGGCGCCGGCTTCGATAAAGGTCTTTAACAGACCCTCTTCCATGGCCTGCAGATAAACAGCCTGGGTAGCAGGGATTACGATACAGCGCATTCCCTTTGCAACATGTCTGTCCTTAAGGATAGATGCTGCAATTCTCATATCATCAATCCGTCCATTGGTACAGGAGCCGATCACTACCTGATCGATGGCGATATCTTCTGTAATCTCATCTACTGTCTTTGTATTCTCCGGAAGATGAGGAAATGCCACGGTAGGCTTTAACTCAGAAAGGTCAATGGTATACTCCTCATCATAAACAGCATCCTCATCTGCTTCATATACTGTAAAGGATCTGGTCGCATGCTCTTTCATATAAGCGACCGTCAGATCGTCTACCGGAAAAATACCATTCTTGCCGCCGGCTTCGATCGCCATATTGGCAATGGTAAATCTGTCATCCATGGTAAGATTTCTGATACCATCTCCAACAAACTCCATGGACTTGTATAAGGCACCGTCTACACCGATCATGCCGATAATATGCAGGATCACGTCCTTACCGGAAATCCATTTGGAAGGCTTACCTGTCAGATTGAACTTAATAGCTCCCGGCACCTTGAACCATGCCTTACCCGTTGCCATGCCGGCAGCCATATCGGTACTTCCAACACCCGTCGAGAATGCACCAAGTGCACCATAGGTACAGGTATGGGAATCTGCCCCGATGATCACATCACCAGCTACTGTCAGTCCCTTTTCAGGAAGCAGGGCATGCTCAATTCCCATTTCTCCTACTTCAAAATAATTGGTAATTTCATTACGCCTTGCAAACTCTCTGACACATTTGCAGTGTTCCGCAGATTTAATATCCTTATTGGGAACAAAGTGATCAGGAACAAGTGCGATCTTGTCCTTATCAAAAACTCCCTCGGTATTCATCTTTGCCATTTCCTTAATGGCTACCGGACTGGTAATATCATTTCCAAGCACCAGATCCAGATCTGCTTCGATCAGCTGTCCGGCTTCTACCTTCTCAAGTCCGGCATGTGCTGCCAGAATTTTCTGGGTCATTGTCATTCCCATGCTTATTTCCTCCTGATAGAAAGAACCCTGTGCCAGAAGTTCGGCACAAGGTTCATGTCATTTTTATAGAACTGTCATACCTTTAGTTATTGATCAGTTTGTCGCCTTCGTTGTTCCAGCTGTAAAGCTTACGGATCTCCTTGCCAACCTGCTCTGAAGGATGCTCTGCAGCAAGCTTTCTCATGGCCTTGAAATGAGCCTGTCCGCCCGCAGGAGACATATCAAGCAGGAAGTCCTTTGCAAAAGTACCATCCTGGATGTCCTTCAGGATCTTCTTCATAGTCTTCTTGGTTTCATCTGTAATGATCTTGGGACCTGTAATATAATCACCATACTCTGCTGTGTTGGAGATGGAATATCTCATTCCTTCGAAGCCTGACTGATAGATCAGATCTACGATCAGCTTCATTTCATGGATACACTCAAAGTATGCATTTCTCGGATCATAACCAGCCTCGCAGAGAGTTTCAAAGCCAGCCTGCATCAGCGCACATACACCACCACAGAGAACTGCCTGCTCACCAAAGAGGTCTGTCTCTGTTTCTGTACGGAAGGTTGTCTCAAGAACACCTGCTCTTGCGCCACCGATAGCAAGTGCATAAGCCAGTGCCATCTCAAGGGCCTTACCTGTAGCATTCTGATGAACAGCAACCAGACAGGGAACACCCTTACCAGCCTGATACTCGCTTCTTACAGTATGTCCAGGTCCCTTGGGAGCGATCATGGTAACATCGACATCCTTAGGCGGAACGATCTGTCCGAAATGAATATTGAAACCATGTGCGAACATCAGCATGTTGCCTGCTTCCAGGTTGGGCTCGATATCCTTCTTATACATTGCTGCCTGCAGCTCATCATTGATGAGGATCATAATGATATCAGCCTTCTTTGCTGCTTCTGCTGCAGTATATACTTCAAATCCCTGTGCCTCAGCCTTTGCCCAGGACTTGGATCCTTCATAAAGACCGATAATTACGTGACAGCCGGACTCCTTTGCATTCAGTGCATGGGCATGTCCCTGACTGCCATAACCGATAACTGCGATTGTTTTTCCTTCAAGAAGGGAAAGATTACAATCCTCCTGATAATAAATATTTGCCATTTTCATGACTCCTTTCTTATAAATAGGTAACATTTTCTGAACCTCTGCCAAGTCCGGCAATACCGGTTCTGGCAAGCTCCAGAATTTCATATCCATCAAGGAGATTGATGAAAGCATCAATCTTATCCTGATTACCTGTAAGTTCAACGATCAGACTGTCAGAAGCCACATCAATGATCTTCGCACGGAAAATATCTGCAATGGAGATCACACCCTGCCTCTGGTCACATCCTGCCTTTACCTTGATCAGTGCCAGTTCCCTGTAAACACTGCTGTCCGGCTTAAGCTCCTTCACATCGCGGACATCCACGAGCTTGGAGACCTGTTTTTCAATCTGATCCAGAATCTCATCATCCCCTGAAGCGACAATGGTGATCCTTGTAAAACGAGGGTCCGCAGTTACACCTGCAGTAATACTCTCAATGTTATAGCCTCTCCTTGAAAACAGACCTGAAATACGGCTTAACACACCTGAGGTATTGTCAACAAGAAGCTGAAATACTTTCTTATGCACGTAAGACTCCTCCTTAACTTTTATCCAATATTTTAGCAACTGACGTTATAAAAGTCAATTGTACCATTTTATCCAATTTTGTTGATCTATTTTATCATTTCAGATCTGTTTCATTGCATTTCTGCAGCGCCAAGGTACCGGTACGTGCCACCTCCACGATGCTGACTGACTGGAACATGTCGATCAGAAGCTGTGTTCTTTCAGGCAGATCACACATCTGGATCAGCATGAGATTTTTAGACATATCCACGATCTGGGCATGCATGATCTCGCAGATCTCCATAATGTCTCTCCGGTTCGTCTTGTTGTACTTGACCTTGATCAGCATCAGTTCACGGCTGATACTGCTTTCCGTATCAAAGGTTTTTACCTTGATGACATCCAGCTTTTTATTCAGCTGTTTTTCGATCTGTTCTATGGTTCTCTTGTCCCCGCTGCTCACGATTGTCATGCAGGAAACATCCTTCGTATCTGTTTCTCCTACAGCAAGCGAATCAATATTAAAGCATCTCCTTGAGAAAAGACCTGCCACCTTGCATAGTACACCGGATCTGTTTTCTACCAGTACAGAATATATTTTCTTCATGATACTTCTCCTCCTACTTTACAAGATCCATCGGATTGATCAGACACTCAAGAAGCATGGACTTATCTTCCTTCAGAAAAGCATCGACCGTTTCCTGTGCATGATCCATATTTTCAAGTCTTGCAAAGTCCATGCCATAAGCCGCAGAAAGCTTCTCAAGATCCGGACTTCCTGACAGATCTACAACAGAATAATGATCCTTATAGGTATAATGCTGATATTCACGTACCATACCAAGATAATTATTCTTAAGGACAACGATCTTGACAGGAATATGATGCTGGTTCATGGTTGCCAGCTCCATCATGGACATCTGGAAGGATCCATCACCGCAGACTGCAACGACCTGCCTCTTTTTATCTGCCAGCTTGGCTCCCATAGCAGCCGGAATGGAATACCCCATCGTCCCCATACCGCCGGAAGTCAGGAACTTTCCATCTCTTACTATATGGTAGCCGCAGGACCAGATCTGATTCTGCCCTACATCTGCCACATAAATGCCATCTGCCTGCATTTTCTCTGACAGCAGGGTGATAAAGGCTGCCGGATCTACATAGGATGGATCCGGATTTCTCTTTGGCACCATGGTTCTGCGGTAGGTATCCAGTGTAGTAAGCCATTCCTGATGTTCACAGTCAATAGTAAGCTCAAGAAGATCTCTGAAGATATGCTTTGCATCTCCGACAAGTGGAATGGCTGCTCCAACATTTTTACCGATTTCTGCAGGATCTACATCAATATGGATCAGTACCTTATTTTCCGTGATCAGATCCGGCTGGCTGACTGCCCTGTCAGCCACCCTTGCACCCACCATAATCAGAAGGTCAGATTCATTCATTGCACGGTTAGCATAAGGCTTTCCATTATTTCCAACCATCCCAAAGTAAAGAGGATCCTCAGTTGGCATAACACCAATCCCCATCATAGTAGAAACAACAGGGATCCCATACTTCTGTGCAAAGCTCCTAAGCTCCGTTTCCGCATCGGATAAAAGAACACCACCCCCTGCACAGATGATCGGTTTCTTTGCTTTTTCAAGCTGGGATGCTACTTTCTTGATCTGTACCATATTTCCCTTTACCGTAGGCTTATAGGTTCTCATGGATACACGTTCCGGATAGGAAAACTTTTTTATCTCCGCATTCTGGATATCAATGGGAATATCGATCAGTACAGGTCCTTTTCTGCCGGTACTGGCAATATGAAAGGCTTCCTTGAAAATTCTCGGAATGTCATTGACATCCTTTACCAGATAACTGTATTTTACAAAAGATTCCACAGCACCTGTGATATCTGCCTCCTGAAACACATCACTTCCAAGAAGCTCTGAATTTACTTGTCCTGTAATACAGATCAGAGGGATGCTGTCGGCAAAGGCTGTGGCAATTCCGGTGATCACATTGGTTGCACCTGGACCGGAAGTAACTGCACAGACTCCTGGTCTTCCTGTCACTCTGGCAAGTCCGCTTGCCGCATGGGCTGCATTCTGCTCCGTTCTGACAAGAATGGTTTCTATAGAAGAATCCAGAATGCTGTTATAAAACGGACAGATTGCCACACCAGGATATCCAAATACATATTTTACTTTTTCTTCTTCCAGACATTTAACGATTGCATCTGCACCTATCATATTCGTTTGTTCCTTTCCCATTTCTGTATCATTACCCTGTAAGAGGGGCTTACCTGTTATTTCTTAAACTTCCCAAAGAATTTAGCCATGGGTTCCACTACATCACCAAGATCCTTGATAGCACCGTTCAGTCCTTCAAAATCAATAGCCTCCAGTTTTTTCATGACCTGTTCAATGGATACAGCATTTTCGGTAACAAAGGTATCCATATTTTCACTCATACTAATTACAGCATCTGTCATCTCATCCACGCCTGCAAGAGCATCCTGTGCCTGCGCTAAAGTCTCTTCTGCTTCTGCGGCCACGCCGTTCACCTGGTGGATGGTCTTCAGCAGTGACGGAACCAGTATAAGAAGTGCAATCACGACAGCCATTGTCAGTATTCCTCCGCATATAGCACTGATCCTGGCATAAAAAACCTGTTTTTTCGTCTGCTCTGCAATCCTTTGCAGCAGCTCATCCCTTGTTTCGTCCATATTTCCTCCTAGTCCTGTATTCCCAAAAGCCTTTTTGCCACAACAACCGCTTCTGCCGCATCCTTGGAATAAGCATCTGCTCCGATCTCTTTTGCATATTCCGGTGTGATGACAGCCCCGCCGATCATAATCCTGACCGGAATCCCTTTCTCATGGACATAATCAACCACATGTTTCATTTCCTGCATGGTTGTCGTCATCAGTGCTGATAATCCGATGATTGCCGCATGATTGGTCAGTGCCGCTTCAGCGATCGCTTCTTTTGAAACATCCTTTCCAAGATCGATCACATGAAAGCCATGGTTTTTTAACATAAGTCCTACCAGATTCTTGCCAATATCATGAATGTCTCCCTGCACCGTAGCAATAACAACCGTTGGCATATCTCCTTCTGCCCTCGTTCCTGCAAGAAGGGGCTCCAAATATTCAATGGACAGCTTCATGGCCTCTGCACTGGCTATAAGCTGGGGAAGGAAATATTTTCCCTGATCAAACAGCTTTCCCACTTCATCGATTGCCGGCAGCAGCATTTCATTTAAAAGAACAGACGGCTCTTTACCTGCCTCTATTTCTTCTTTGGTATGGGAAAGGATCATCTTCCGGTTTCCCTTTAATACATCCTGATATAAAATACCGGTCTGTTCTTTTTCTTCCTTCCTGGCCGGCTGGTCTGTTTTACTGACAGCAGCCCTGAGGAGCATCGGATCCACCTTCGGGTTTCTTGCCTGGTAATCAGCCATACGTTCAATATAACGGATATCGCTTTCTTCCTTGTTCATGAGAAGATCAGAAGCAAAAGCCGCATTGACCAGCATCTCCTGGGAAGGGTTGGCGATTGCCATCGTAAGTCCTTCCTTGATCGCCATAGTCAAAAATGCCGTATTTACAAAGCTTCTCTCCGGCAAGCCAAAGGAAATATTGGAAAGACCACAGATCGTTGCAAGCCCATTTTCCTTACAATAACGGATTGTTTCCAGTACTTCCCGTCCTGCATTTTTATTAGCACCTATTGTAGCCACAAGACCGTCTACCACAATATCTTCTTTTCTCATGCCCAGTTCAGAAGCTTTCTGAACGATCATTTCAATGAGTGCAATTTTTTCATCAAGATTTGCAGGAAGTCCTTCATCCGACAAAGGAAGTAATATGAACATAGCCCCATACTTCCTGACAATTGGCAAAAGCCTTTCCAGCTTGACCCGTTCAGCCGATACGGAATTGACCAGAGCTCTTCCAGGATATTTCCGGAGGGCTGCCTCCAGTACATCAACATGGCTGGAATCCAGTGAAAGTGGCAGGGAGGATGCAAGCGTGACCTCATCCAGGATCTTAAGCATCATATCCTTTTCATCAATACCGCTCATGCCTACGTTAATATCCAGTAAAGATGCTCCCCTTGCTTCCTGCTCCTCCGCAAAGTCAAGTACCATGGACAGGCTTCCGCTGCGCAGCTCTTCCTGAAGCTTTTTCTTCCCAGTAGGATTGATCCTTTCACCCACGATCATAAACGGTGAATCCAGATTAAAGGCAAGGGTCTTTCTTTCGGATGTCAGGAAACGTTGCGGCAATCTGTGATCTGTCTTCTGCAGCTGCTCTTTCCTGACCATCTGCTCCTTTCCATGACAGGAATCTGAAAGTGCTCTTATATAAGAGGGTGACGTCCCACAACAGCCTCCAAGAATAGACGCCCCGGCTTCTATCAGCTCCTGCATACCTGCAACAAAGTCCTCTTCCCCCATACTATAGACAGTCTCTCCATGCTCGTTTAGCGCGGGAAGGCCGGCATTTGGCTTGGCTATGACCGGAATGGATACCGCTTCTGCGATCTCACGGATGATCGGCATCATCTTATCCGGTCCTGTGGAACAGTTGGCACCGATCGCGCAGGCACCAAGACTTTCAAGAACGACTGCCGCTGTAGTAGCATCGGTGCCATACAGTGTCTTACCATCACTTTCAAACGTCATAGTAACCATAACCGGAAGATCACAGACCTCACCTGCGGCAATTAATGCGGCTCTTGATTCCTGAAGGCTCATCATAGTTTCCACAACGATCAGATCAGCTCCCGCCTGCGCAACAGCTGTGATCTGTTCCTTATAAACCGAAATCAGGGTTTCAAAATCCATGGTTCCCATAGGAGCAAGCTGCTCTCCTGTCATGGTGATATCTGCAGCAACAAGCGCCCTCCCCTCTGCTGCTTCCAGAGAAAGCCTGATCAGCTCCCTGTTCATGGACCTGATTTCCTTCTCAAGACCATACTCCTTCAATTTGATCCGGTTTGCAGTAAAAGTAGGCGCATAAATAATATTACTTCCGGCTTCTATGTATTCCCTCTGCAGACCGATCATGATCTCTCTATGATCTAAGATCCACTTCTCCGGGCATACTCCTGCAGGCATGCCACGCTTGATCAGATTAGATCCGGTCGCACCATCCAGATACAGGACTCTTTCTCTGGAAAGCCGGTTAAATTCTGCTTTATTCATGAAAAATCTCCATCTGTCGTACTGCTTATATTTCCTCATCATGTTAGCATAATTACTCAGAAACTACAATTGAATAATTTAATCATCTATGCTATTTTATATGTATGCATTTAGATCAAGTTTAAAAGGGAGGACATTATCTTGTACCATAAGTTCCACAGAAAATACTCTGTTTTGACCATTTTTTCCATCATGATCCTTTCATTTTCCCTGCTTTTCACAGGCTGTGGCAAGAAAAACCAGGAACTTGAAAATTATAAGGCAAACATGAACCAGTTCTTTGAAAACATAAAGGTTTACAATGATTCTATCAACAGCATTGATCCCCAGTCCGATACAGCGGTTTCCGATCTGCTTGCCCTGCTTGACTCCATGGATACTTCCTTTGCCCAGATGGCATCTCTCACAGTTCCTGATGGTTTTCCCGGTGTAGATCAGCTTGCCGCAGAAGCCAGTGAGAATATGTCTCAGGCTGTTTCCTATTATCATCAGGCTTTTGAAGGGGAAGAATATGATGCCTCTCTTGCAGACGTTGCCAAGCAATATTACGACAGAGCCAATGTCAGACTCCAGTATATCGTTTCCATTCTCCACGGGGACATTCCGGAAGAGATTTATACCTATGAGGATGATTCTGAAGATGACAGCAGCCAGCCAGATTCCGGTGCTGCTTCCGGTGAAACAGATCCTTCCGCTGAAGAAGATCTTTTAACAGAAACCGAATAACAGCTTGCAGATCCACTGTACCAGGATCACACCGATCAGTATATAGGCATATACAGGAACAGCTATTTCTTTTGATGGCTGTTCTTTTTTTATAAAATTACGGAAAATATAACGAACGGTAAAATGGATGCCGGCAAATGCCAGATACAGAATGGCCGGATGGTACAGAAAGCTTTCCGCAAAATGTCCTGTCAGAAAAGCATACAGCGCTCTTGTACCACCACATCCCGGACATGGCAGGCTGGTGATCCTTTTAAATGTACAGGAAAAAAAGTCTGCATGTTCAGGATAAATCCTTCTGACAAACCAATACCCTGCTGCTATGCAGGGCACAGCAAGCAGGGCTTCTGTTTTAAACAATAAAGTATCCAGTCTGAATTTTTTAGTATTCATTAAGAGCATCTATCAGAGTAGTGAATGCATCAGTAGAGCCGGCAACAAGTAAAACAATAAGGAAAAGCAACAGACCAACACCTCCGGTGATGATACCGGCAATTGCCATACCCTTCCCCTCATATTTCTGTGTCAGGGTAATGATACCAAGAACAATGCCTGCAATGCCAAGAACTAACGCAAGCCATACAAAACAACAGCACAGAATGGAAAGGATTCCACAGATCAGGGAAGCAATGGCAAAACCGATATTACCGTTTCCTTCTTTGACTGCCGCCTGTGCAGGTACCGGATCACCAGCTGCACGTTCATAATTGATATGAATCTCTTCCTGCGGTTTATATGTACCTGTTGTATCCTGGGATGAAAATGCACCGCCGCTTACCACTTCACCTTCTGCCTTCGCAAATGCGGATGTTTCTGCAGAAGGCTGCTCTGTTTCAGCTCCCCATGCTGCAGAAGGATCCTGTACCGGTGTCTGTACAGCATCTTCAGAAAAAGATGTTTCCTGAACGGGTGCTTCTTCTTTCTTCTCATCCAGTCTCTCTCCACAGTTACTGCAGAAACGGAAGGTGGACGGATTCTGGCTTCCACAATGGGAGCATGTGATCAGATCATTATTTTCGCTCATAATATCCTCTTTCCTATACCTGTATCACAGGCTTATTATCTGTTTTTATTGTAAGCTATCTTTTGTAAATTGTCTATTCTTTCTATAGTCTATTTTCTCAAAAAATGGTATAATATACAAAATCAGAAGGAGAAATTTGTATGGAGAAAGACAAGCGGCCCCTCAACCAGTATTTAAAAGAACTTCGCAAGTCCTGTGGTTATTCTCAGGAATTTGTTGCCTCACATCTTAACATTACACGGCAGACTTATTCTCATTATGAAACCGGCCGTATTTCCCCTCCGGTCAATTCGCTTTATAACCTTACAAGGCTTTATGGTGTTCCGGCCGAAGAATTTCTGGAGCTGGCTGTCACCTACAATATCAGTATGGATTTTGCCACACAGCCTCCGGTTTCCGACAGTGCTGTTTCCGAAGATCTTTCAGGCTTTCTTGATTATATCAATGCACCGGAAAATATCAGGAAATTCAAACCCCTTGACCGTAAGGAACGGATGATCCTGTACTATTACCAACAGCTTGATGCAAGAGACCAGCAGGATATCCTCTCCTTTATGAAAGTGAAATGTCAGAACCGCAGCCATGACCGGAAGCGTTAATATACTTATAATGCCTTGACACGTTTCCTGTCATTTTTGTCTGCATAGACCTGCACGCCTTCCATTCCCTGTACAAACTTGGAAAACTGGCTGTAGCCGAAATCCTTTACATTAAAGTGGCTGTATCTGCCATGGACACGGTTACTGAGTTCATTGATCCCAATCCCTTTACTTCCCGCCTTATGGATGATCTCCATCACATAGGTTCTGATCTCCTCTTTGGACTGTTCATTTTCCTTCAGTGAAATCGTAATCACATTATCCCTTTTATCAAGCAGAAACAGACCGGATTCCTGCAAAAATCTGGAAAGCAGACTGTAACCGTAATTTCTGACATCGAAATCCGGGTACATATTGACCAGACGGTTTCCCACTGATGCCAGTTCCACATTCTTTCCTTTATTTTCATTCTCAGTAATAATATTGGTGATCGCATTGTAGATCACTTCACGGCTGACAGTATTATCCTGCTGTTTTTTCTCTTCACTGTCTTCCTGATTTCCAAGATTTTCAAGGTTCACAAACCTTGTACAGGCCACACGGAAGGATCTGGGGGTCTTCTCTTCTCCCATGCCAATAACTTCCATGCCGGATTCTCTGAGTCTGCTTGCCAGCCTGGTAAAATCACTGTCACTTGACACAATACAGAAGCCCTCTACATTTCCTGTATAGAGAATGTCCATGGCATCAATGATCAGCGTGGAATCGGTGGCATTTTTTCCTACCGTATTGCTGAACTGCTGTACCGGGATCACGGAATTTTCCAGAAGCTGGTTCTTCCATTTGGAAGCCTGCGTACTTGTCCAATCCCCGTAAATCCTTTTATAGGTTGTAATCCCATAGGTAGAAAGCTCCTCCAGGATCACACTGATATATTTTGCTGAAATGTTATCTGCATCAATCAGCAGCGCAAATCGTTTATTCTCCATAAGCCCTCTCCTTATGCTCTGGAAAGTTCCGCTGTATAGCTTCTGCCTTCCTTTACCTGATAAGTATCGCGGAATGAGCCCATATTCAGTCCAAGCTCAATATAATTGGTAGAAGAATTGAACAGGATCGGCGCTCCTTTTTCTACAAAGCCAAAAGATTTTTCATACAGAACATCCTGCTCAAAGTAAGTTTCTCCATCCTTCTTCAGGATGACATGCACCATATCTCCCTGGGCATAGCCTGCTTTTGCGAAATCTGAGCTCTTAATATTAAAGGCAATGCTTCCAAAGGGATCACTGACACTCCCCACGATTGCTTTGATATCGCTGCCATCTACCTGTGCCTCGATCACATCTCTGTCAAAGCGTACAATCTCTTCTACCGGATAAGCTGGTCCGACACCTTCAAAGCTGATCTTCCCGGAAGCCAGCTTTGCCGCCGTATACGCAAACAGATCTCTTCCATGGAATACGCTGACTGCTTCTGTTCCATGATAACGGTTTACAGTTTCATCGATCTCACGGACTTCATCAATACCAACTTCATAATAAAGGTGAGTCAGGGTACCGTTATCCGGTGTAACAATATAATTTCCATCATGGAGCTTTGCCACACAGGCACGTCTGTCAGTTCCGACACCGGGATCCACTACTGATACAAATACGGTTCCCTTCGGCCAGAAAGGCTCCACATAGATAATCTCCCTGGACGCTGCCAGAATATTATAAGCTTCAATCTCATGTGTGATATCAATGCATTCCAGTTCCGGATCGACCTGCTTACATACGCCTACCATGGAAGCAACTGCTCCCCAGGAAAGTCCAAAATCTGTCTGCCAAACAATACAAGGTTTCATTTTATTTTCCTTTCTTTTACCATGGCTTCCACATCTTATATTCGGGTGGTGCCACAATTCTGCCAATTATAATTGCAAGTATTCCGGCTGCTGTCAGAAGATAGCAGACCTTCATAATTTTATCCTGTTTTGTTTCCTCATGCTCTGAATAATAGGTTCTTTTTTTTCCTTTTCCAAATCCTCTCAAATCCATGGCATTGGCAATATTTCCGATTCTGTCAAAAGAAGAAATAATAAGAGGCATCAGAATCAGTATATTCTGTTTCAATCTGGCGAAAAAGCCGACTTTTTTACTGTCAAGCTCCATTCCTCTTGCCTGCATGGAGATCTTGATATTTTCAAAATCCCTGGCAATATCCGGAATATACCGGAAAGCCAGTGACACTACGGTACATACCTTATAGGGCACCTTGATGGAATACAGTCCGGCTGCCATCTCACTTGGTGTAATACACTGGATAAAGCACAGTGAGATCAGGAAGGTGGACATAAACTTCATAAAACGTACAAACAGGGCAAACAACGTTTCCGCTGAAATAAAGTAATGCTTTGACAGTACCAGAAGAACTGTACAGCCACCTGTCAGATCCGCTCCGTAATTTGGATTGGTCAGCCAGATCAGGAACAGGTTAAACAGGTTCGTAAGCAGCATGAATATCGTAAGTCCCCGTATCAGTGGCCAGTTTGGTTTCACGGATATCATTCCGATAACACCCAGTACCGATACTGCAAGAAGCACCCTGAGATCCCAGCTTACGATCAGAAGTAATATCAGAAGCAGAAAAAATCTGACCTTTGTAGTTCCGCTCAATTTATCAAGGAAAGTCTTTCCGGGAATAATTTTAATGAACAGTCGTTTTGTCAGTCCCATGTGCCCTCTCCTCTCTTTCAATTTCGATAAAATGTCTGATATAGCTTTCTGGATCAATCCCTGCCTGTTTTGCAAGAAGTACCAGTGACGTCTGCTTTAAATTGGCCTGCTCAATTAAACCTTCATTGGAAAGTACTGTAAATACAGGTGCATCAGCAATACATTTTCCATCTGCAAAAACAATGGCTCTGTCCGTATACTCGATAGCAAGGTGCATATCATGGGTAATAAACAGGATCGTAATATGATACTTTCTGTTCAGTGTTTCCAGAAATCCCATAATCTCGGAATATCTCTGATAATCCTGGCCTGCAGTAGGCTCATCCAAAATAATGACTTCCGGCTCCAGTGCCAGAATGGAAGCAATCGTCACACGTTTTCTCTGTCCGTAGCTGAGTACACTCACAGGCCAGTTGCGCATGCTGTACAGGTCACACATTTTGAGTGTCTTTTCCACCCTCCTGTCGATCTCTTCCCTGGAAAAATCATTGAGTATAAGAGCCAGTTCTACTTCATCCCGGATCATATCCTTTACCAGCATCTGGTTTGGATTCTGCATGACGTATCCGATCTTTCTGCCGATTTCCTTAATAGTAAGCGGCAGATAATTCACTCCCTGGACCATGATGCTGCCGGACACAGGCCGGATGATCCCACATAAAAGCTTTGCCATCGTAGACTTTCCAGCACCGTTCTTTCCGATAATGGCAATCTTCTCTCCTCTGCATACCGTAAAGGAAACATCAGAAAGCACTTGTCTTTTCTCATATGCAAAATCAACATGCTCTGCCTTCAGAAGCTCTTCTCCCTTTTCTGCCGGAACATAGGGTCTTGCCGCCTTCATCTCCTGCTGTATCTTTTCTTTATATCTATCTATGGCAAGTTCGTTGATATTATCCAGATGCTCATCTTTTCCAAACCGAATCCCCGCATGCTTCAGTGCTGCTATATACAGGGGTTCCCGGATACCATTCTTTTTAAGCACATCACTGCAAAGCAGCTCATCCGGAGTGGTATCCATCTGTATTGTTCCTTCATTTACCAGAATGATCCTGTCAATATGACGGTAAAGAACATCCTCCAGCCTGTGCTCAATAATAATGACAGTTGCATTTTCCTTTTTATGGATCTGGTCAATCAGATCTACCGTTGTCATACCCATGGCAGGATCCAGTGCCGCAAGCGGTTCATCAAACAGAAGGATCTCTGCATGGTCATGCAGGATACCTGCAAGTGCCACCTTCTGCTTCTGACCACCCGAAAGATTAAACGGGGGTTCCATCAGATAATCCTCCATGCCGACAGTTTTCGCCGCTTCCAGTACCATGGGAAGCATATCTTTCCTTGGAACCTCATCATTCTCCAGGGAAAAAGCAATATCCTCTCCTACAGAAAGACCTACAAACTGTGCATCGGAATCCTGCTGGACCGTACCTACATGCTTGCTTAGCTGGAATATACTGGATTCTTTCGTCTCTATGCCAGCTACCTTACAGGATCCTGAGATCTCCCCTTCATAAGAAAAGGGAATCAGTCCGTTAATGCAGTTGGCAAGGGTAGACTTTCCGCTTCCGCTTGGTCCAAGGATCAACACCTTCTCTCCCTGATAAATAGTCAGATTCACATCATGCAGGGTCTGTTCTGTCTGTGACTGATAACGAAAGCCGAAATCATGAAATTCAATAATCGGAAGTGCCATTTTTCTCTCTCATTCAAAAAGTTTGTTTGTACTGTATAACCTAAGGAAAGCAGGATACCAGATTCTTACAGGATCTCTGATATCCCGCCTTCTTCAGTAAAGCTCTGACATTAGCTGCCAGCATTAGTCTTCTTTCTTCAGGTTTGTCTTGCTTGCATTTCTTTTTGCAAGAAGGAACAGGAAAGGAATACCGATCACGATCAGTACGACACCATTGGATACGATAGCAGATGCTGCCTGCAGCCATGTGATGGCCAGCTCCTGGGAATAGAAAAGGCTTGTCAGAAGTGGTGTTACCAGACCGAATGCAACAATATTACCTACAATACAGGTGATTACATAAATAATAGCATGCTTTACTTTAAAGATTCCTTCTGAAATCTTGGCACCATATAAGGGGAGCAGTCCCACAAACAGACCAAGAACAAGGTTTCCAAATGACCAGTCAAACCAGAAGCCCCAGCCACCGATCAGATCGGCGATCACGTTACCGATACCTGCTGTCAGTGCTGCCGGAACAGGTCCGAACAGAGCAGCTACAACAACTACAACTACCATAGCAGATGTCAGGGAAGTATTAGAAAAGATCTTGATTCCTCCAAATACCATCAGTACACCAAACAGCGCTGCTCCGATCGCCACACCTACAATTGTCTTGGTATTCCAAACACCAAGGAACTGTTTCCATTTGCTCTCTTTCATATCTCTTTCCTCCTAAGAAATGTTTCTGTGAGTTTTTCTATAAGAAAGGGCTTTGAGGCATTCTCAAAACCCTTTCAAAAAGTACTGTCTTATTAGAACTTGCCAGCGTCAGCTGCTTCCTGTACGGCAACAGCTACAGCTACGGTTGCACCAACCATCGGGTTGTTGCCCATACCGATCAGACCCATCATTTCAACGTGTGCCGGAACGGATGAAGAACCTGCGAACTGTGCATCGGAATGCATACGTCCTAATGTATCTGTGAAGCCATAGGATGCAGGACCTGCAGCCATGTTATCAGGATGAAGTGTACGTCCTGTACCACCACCGGATGCTACAGAGAAGTACTTCTTTCCTGCTTCAATTCTTTCCTTCTTGTAAGTACCTGCAACAGGATGCTGGAATCTTGTAGGGTTGGTAGAGTTACCGGTAATGGATACGTCTACGTTCTCCTTCCACATGATAGCAACACCTTCCGGAACGGAGTTTGCACCATAGCAGTTAACCTTTGCACGAAGTCCCTCGGAGTATGCCTTACGATATACTTCCTTAACAGTGTTTGTGTAAGGATCATATTCTGTTTCTACAAATGTAAATCCATTGATTCTGGAAATGATCTTTGCAGCATCCTTTCCAAGACCGTTCAGGATAACACGAAGAGGTTTCTGACGAACCTTGTTTGCCTTCTCAGCGATACCGATCGCACCTTCTGCTGCTGCGAATGACTCATGTCCTGCAAGGAAAGCGAAGCAGTCAGTATCCTCTTCCAGAAGCATCTTACCAAGGTTACCATGTCCAAGACCAACCTTACGGGTATCAGCTACAGATCCGGGAATACAGAAAGCCTGAAGTCCTTCACCGATTGCTGCTGCAGCTTCAGAAGCCTTTCTGCAGTTCTTCTTGATTGCGATTGCTGCACCTACTGTGTATGCCCAGCATGCGTTCTCAAAGCAGATAGGCTGGATCTTCTTAACCTGGTCATATACGTTAAGTCCAGCGTCCTTTGTGATCTTCTCAGCCTCTTCAATAGAAGAAATGCCGTAAGAGTTTAATACAGAAGTGATTTTATCAATTCTTCTTTCATATGATTCAAATAAAGCCATTTTCTCATTCCTCCTATGAATTATTCTTTTCTGGGATCGATAATCTTAACAGCGTCATCAACACGTCCGTACTGTCCGCAGGATTTCTCATAAGCGGTAGTCGGATCGTCACCCTTCTTGATGAAGTCTGTCATCTTACCAAGATTAACGAACTTGTAACCAATGATCTCATTATCTGCATCAAGGGCGATTCCGGTTACATAACCTTCTGCCATTTCCAGATAACGGGGACCTTTCTTCAGAGTACCATACATAGTACCAACCTGGCTTCTCAGTCCCTTACCAAGGTCTTCAAGACCAGCACCGATCGGAAGTCCTTCTTCAGAGAATGCACTCTGGGAACGACCGTAAACGATCTGTAAGAATAATTCTCTCATAGCGGTGTTGATTGCATCGCATACGAGGTCAGTGTTTAAAGCTTCCATAACGGTTAATCCGGGAAGGATTTCTGCAGCCATAGCTGCGGAGTGTGTCATACCTGAGCATCCGATCGTCTCAACCAGTGCTTCCTGGATAATGCCTTCCTTAACGTTCAGTGTCAGCTTGCAGGCACCCTGCTGAGGTGCACACCAGCCTACACCATGTGTCAAACCGGAAATGTCTTCCACTTTTTTAGCCTGTACCCATTTTGCTTCTTCGGGAATTGGCGCACAGCCATGATGAACGCCCTGTGCTACTGTACACATTTCTTCAACTTCTTTTGAATAAATCATGTGAAAACTCCTTTCAACATATAGATGTATTTTTCTAACAAAACACCCACTATTTGTGAATATTTTGTCATAATCACAACACATATTTTCTCATAAGTCTGGTAAAAAATCCAGTACTTTTGATAATTTTTTATCTCTTGGCAACAATTTCTCCGGTCTTTTTGAAAATGCTGTGCGCGGGAACGCAGCCCCTTACCATGGAGGTCGGATATATGTTGCTTTCTCTTCCGATCACAGTACCGGGATTCAGTACACTGTTGCAGCCAACCTCTACATGATCCCCCAGCATGGCGCCAAATTTCTTCAGTCCTGTCTCCACTCTTTCCTCCTGGTTTTTCACAACAACCAATGTCTTGTCACTCTTGACATTGGAGGTAATGGAGCCGGCTCCCATATGCGCCTTAAATCCAAGGATACTGTCCCCTACATAGTTATAATGCGGTACCTGTACCTTGTTAAACAGGATGACATTTTTAAGCTCTGTGGAATTACCCACTACAGCACCCTTTCCCACAATGGCATTTCCTCTGATAAAGGCACAATGTCTTACTTCTGCATCCTCATCAATAATAGCAGGTCCGTTAATACACGCTGTAGGTGCGATGGTAGCACTGTCTGCCACCCATACATGCTCTTTGATCTCCGTATAGGTATCCTTTGGAAGCTTTGCTCCAAGCTCCAGGATAAACGCACTGATCTTCGGCAGAAGCTCCCATGGATACTCTGCTGTCTGAAGCAGCTCTGCTGCGATTGTTTCATTCAGGTCATAAAGATTACTGATTTTAAATTCTTCCATTTATTTTCCTTTCTGTGCACTTCCCTTTGATGAATAATTTCTGGCCACCTCCTGATACCGTCTTGTCAGGGATGACTGGTTATTCAGCTGTTTCACCACATTTGTCCTTCTGCGGACAAAATCATCAAGCTTTTTCATGTACTCTTCTTCTGTTATAGTACCTTCTGCCACCATAGTCAAACCTTTTTCCCAGCTTGCGGTAAGAGCCGGGTCAAGGAGCGGTCTTATGGAGTTGCCAACCACCTCGTAGATCATTTCTCCCATCAGGGTTGGGGTGATGATCTGAGTCTTCTTGTTCAGGGACAGATAATTAATATTAAACAGCTTTTTCAGGATCTCGGCTCTTGTGGCAGAGGTTCCGATCCCGCTTCCCTTGATCTGGGAACGCAGCTCTTCATCCTCGATAAACTGGCCTGCATTTTCCATGGTCAGGATCATGCTTCCTGAATTATAGCGCTTGGGAGGAGAGGTTTCCCCTTCCTTGACTTCCAGTGTTCCCACCGGCAGATGATCTCCCTTTTTCAGGTCATGAAGTGCTTTCAGGAATCCGATATCAAAATCCTCATTCTCCTGTTCGCCGTTTTCCTGTTTATCCTCTTCCTCATTCTCAGCCTGCTTCTTCTTTGCATTAAAAAAAGAAGCTCTGGCAGCTTTCAGATAGCCTTCCTCTTCCAGCACCTTGAAGCTGGCAAAGAACTGTTCTCCCTTCAGGTTCAGTGTCAGGGATACCTTCCGGTAAATGGCCGGCGGATAAAAAATGCTTAAGAAACGCCTTACTATGATCTCATATACCTTCTGCGCTGTAGGATTCAGGGAACGGAGTGCGGAAAGTCCCTGACCGGTAGGGATAATGGCATAGTGATCGGTGATCTGCTTGTCATTCACATAACGGCTCTTTGCAATCCCTGCAATTTTGTTTGAAGAAAGGACTTCCGCAGCAAGCTGGCTGCAGACCTCATAATTCTGGATCCCACGGATATTTTTATGGATTTCCTTAGCTACCGCACTGGAAAGCACTCTGGCGTCCGTTCTCGGATAGGTCGTCATCTTCTTTTCATAAAGCTCCTGGGCGATCCGCAGTGTTTCATCCGGACTGATCTTGAAAAACTTGGAGCAGTCATTCTGCAGTTCCGCGAGGTTATAAAGAAGCGGTGGATTCTTGGTTTCTTTTTTCTTTTCTACCGCATCCACTGTCATATCTTCTGTCGGCTCTTCTGTCAGGAAGCAGATCAGCTCCCTGGCATCCTTCTCTTCCTTGAAACCATTTTCTTTATAAAGGAGAGGCGAATTAAAATAACGGCTCTTTTCCGTTGCCTTCCAGTCACAGACGAGGCTTCTTCCCTGGATTTCCATATCCATCACCACACGGTAAAATGGTGTTTTCACAAAATCCCGGATCTCACGTTCTCTCTTCACTACCATTCCAAGGACACAGGTCATAACACGCCCTACGGAAACCACTGCCCGGTCAGCTTTCAGGAATCCTTTGATCCCGTTTCCATATTTCAGTGTCAGTGCCCTGGAAAAGTTGATACCCATAAGGTAATCTTCCTTGGCACGCAGATAAGCTGCCGCTCCGAGTGCATCATAAGCTGACAGATCCCTGGCTTCCCGGATGCCACGCTTTATCTCTTCCTCTGTCTGGGAATCGATCCACACACGCTTCCGGATTTTCCCCGTCACATGGGCTTCCTGTTCCACAAGTCTGTATATGTATTCTCCCTCACGTCCGGAGTCCGTGCAGACATAAATAGTATCGACATCTGCCCGGTTCAGAAGTCCGCTTACGATCTGAAACTGCTTCTTTACACTATCTATGACCTCATATTTAAACCGATCCGGGATAAAAGGAATCGTATCAAAAGACCACCTTTTATATTTTTCATCATATACTTCCGGATAACTCATGGTAACCAGATGTCCAACACACCAGGTAACGATTGCCTGGTCAGATTCCATATAGCCATCCCGGTTACTGGTATTTAATTGCAGCACTCTTGCGAATTCCCTTGCCACACTGGGCTTCTCCGCAATAAACAAATTTTTCCCCATTATATTTCATCCAGCGTCAGTAAACGCAAATATTCCTTCTGTTTTGATTCTCTGTTCAATGCATCCTCAAAATCTGTCACTGAAAACAGATATACATAATCGACTGAGAGCTGTGCCTTCTTTGCACAGAACAGCAGCCATTCATAATCATCATATCTGAAAACCTCATTTTCATAATTGCACAGTCCGATCAGTGTCTTTCCTTCGCCCTTTGCGATCAGATCAATATTCCCAAACTTGCCGACCCATTCTCCAAATTCTTCTGCCCTGAAAGGAAGTTTCCCATTTTCTGACCACATCTGCAGACTCTGCATACAGATCTTTTTGAAATAATCTGCAGTGTAAGTTCTCAGCCCTGGTGCAATATATCTCTCATAAAACATATCTGCCGGAAGTCTCTGCAGGCCGCTTGCATTCTGATATATAAACTTATAATAAAAATGCAGAAAATGATTGGAAATCCGGTAGATTCCTTTCTGTGCCGCCGCTTTTCCTTCTGTATCATAGGAAAATACTTTTTCTGCAATTTCCAGTTCCATGAGATTCTTCAGATAAACGCTGATCTTGGCCCTTGAAAACCCGGTATGCCGATAGAGATCATTCAGCTTCTTTTGTCCGGATGAAAGAGCCGACAAAATGGTATCATAAACTCCTGTCTCCCGGAGCTGTTCTTCCATTTCTCTTCTTCCTTCTGTATACAGACCACTTTCCGGATTCAGAATCGTTCTGCATATATTTTCCCTGACAGACAGTTTATCATCAAAATATTTCCATAGACCGGGCATACCGCCAAGAACCGAATAAGCTTCTATGCATTCCTGTCTGGAAAACGCAGGAAAATATTCTCCTATACAGGAAAAAGGCAGCTCCTTGATCTTTAGAAAGCCTGTAATCTCATAGGCTGCAGCTCCAATTTTGGAAATCAGGCTGTTTTCTACAAAGCTAACCTGGGAACTGCACAAAATAACCATGACTCCCTCTTCCTGTTCTTTTTTATGCAGATAACGAATAAGCTCTTCCATAAAAGAGCCATTCTCACGGATCATAAGCTGAAATTCGTCTATGATCACCACTATTTTTTTCTTTTGTTTTTCTGAAAGGGAATTCAATAACCCAAAAAAAGAAATGCTATCTTTTGAAATACCGGACTGTTCCCAAAGCTCCCTGTTCCATTGGATCAGCTGTTCTTTTAAGGATGCCGGTCTGGCCCGGTAATAATGAAAAGGCTTTCCGTCTGCAAACTCCATAAGGAGAGCAAGTTTATCTGTTCCACGCTCTCCATAGGCAATCATCAGCTGGCTTCCCGCCTTATCAAAATAAGTATTCAGATAATTCAGTTCAACAGTACGTCCTAAAACCATGCTCTTGCCGTCCTCTGAATCAGCTTCTGAGCAGAAGCTTTTCTACCTCATCTTTCGGTATCGGTTTTCCAAGAAGGAATCCTTGAATACAGTCACATTCTATGGATTTCAGATATTCAAACTGTTCATTAGTCTCAACACCCTCTGCTATTGTCTCAAACCCCAGCTTCCTGACCATATATACAATAGATTCTGTAATAATCCTTGCATTGTCATCTACAAGCATTGCATCCACAAAGCTTTTATCAATTTTCAAAGTATCGATCGGAAGACCTTTCAAGTAGGATAAGGAAGAATATCCTGTTCCAAAGTCATCTAGGGAAATACGGAAGCCATATTCACGCAGAACGCAGAGCTTCTCTGTCATTTCTGCAAAATTATCAATCAATACGCTTTCTGTGATCTCAAGTTCGATCTCGTGTGGATCTACATCATATTTACGGATGATCTGCATCACGATATCTACAAAATCCGTCTTCTTATACTGGATCGCAGAGATATTCAACGACAGGACAAAATGTCCTGTATATTTCTTTTTCCAGTCTGCAAAGCAGCGGATACTCTCTTCTACGACCCAGGTACCGATTGGAACAATGGCACCGTTCTTTTCGGCAATCGGAATAAACACCGCTGGACTGATCATCTTTCCATCAGAGTCCTTCCAGCGGATCAGCGCTTCCATTCCACGCAGCTTTCTGTCCTTAATATGATACTGAGGTTGGAAATTCAGCGTAAAGTTCTGGTTAAATACAGCATCCTTCAGCTTATTTTCAATAGCAACATTCTGAAGGAAATCATTCAGGATCAGGGCATCAAAATACTGAATAGACGTTTTTCCTGATTCTTTGGCCTTAAACATGACGATCTCTGCACAGTTGATCAGTTCAAGGGTAGATTTGGCCGCTTCCGGATACTCTGCTACACCAATGGATACACTGATGCTGATCTCCTGTCCAGTACTGAGGATCCACGGTGATTTTACACGTTCAGCAATTGCCCCGTAAATATAATCAACACTGCGGTTTCCATATGGATTGTAAATAGCAATACAATAGATATCTGCATTAAAGTGGGATACAACTACATTCTCACTGTTAAATTCTGACAGATACTGTCCAAACTGCTGTACTACTTCATCGCCAACTACAATGCCAAGACCGTCATTGATCTTTCTGAAATCATCAATATCTACAAACATGACAGCAACAATGTTCTGTTCGTCTTCTGCTTTTCTTACAAAATCGGCAAGAAGACGTACAAAATAGTTTCTGTTGTACAGTCCTGTCAGAACATCGTAATATGCCATATAGGTCAGTTCATCGTTCTGATTCTGTATCTTGGAAACATTTTTAAAACGGATGACCTTATCCGTAGGTACATTCATCTGATCATAGATCACGGAAACCTCACACTCAACCCAGGTTTTTCCCTCCTTCAGTCTTACGATCGCACTGTCAGACTGTATTCCAGATTTTTCGAGGAAGAGAAGCTCCTTAAGCGGAAGGACATATTTTTCTTCTACTTCCCCGTAAATCTTGCTGATATCCTTGATCTCCCTGATCTCCACACCTTTAAAAAGATAGTCCCAGTTGGCTACTGTCTTCACATAATGATCTTCAAAATTGACATATACAAAAGCACTGGTCGATGTCTCACAGATCAGTTTCAGCATTTTTTCTTCTTTTTCAAGCTTCTGATTCAAGGCGTTCAGTAAATCCACCTGATAACGTAACTCTTCCATGAATGCCAGTTCCCTTTTAACCCCTCATAAACATTAATCTCTATTTCTTTGTGATATATCCCTGTGCCTTTAACAGCTCTGCACAGAGAACAGCACCGCCTGCTGCACCTCTGACTGTATTGTGGGAAAGTCCTACAAACTTCCAGTCGTAAACACTGTCTTCCCTGATACGTCCAACGCTGATACCCATACCGTTTTCATAATCAACATCGAGGCTTACCTGCGGTCTGTTGTCCTCTTCCAGATACTGGATAAAGTGTTCCGGTGCACTCGGAAGCTTCAGCTCCTGAGGAAGTCCACTGAAGTTTCTCAGCTTTTCGACCAGCTGTTCCTTGGTCGGCTTTTTCTTGAATTTTACAAATACAGCCGCTGTATGTCCATTCAATACAGGAACACGGATACACTGGCAGGTAATAACAGGACTCTTAGCCGGTTCGATCACACCATCTTTGATCTCTCCCCAGATTCGTAAAGGCTCCTTTTCGCTCTTTTCTTCTTCACCGCCAATGTAAGGAATGATATTTCCTACCATCTCCGGCCAGTCCTTAAATGTCTTTCCTGCTCCTGAGATTGCCTGATAGGTTGTTGCTACTACTTCATAAGGCTCAAATTCCTTCCATGCAGTAAGAACCGGTGCATAGCTCTGGATAGAGCAGTTAGGCTTTACGGCAACAAATCCCCTCTTGGTTCCCAGTCTCTTCTTCTGAAACTCGATCACCTTGAAATGCTCCGGATTGATCTCCGGCACTACCATGGGAACATCCGGTGTCCAGCGGTGGGCTGAATTATTGGAAACAACAGGTGTCTCTGTTTTAGCATATTCTTCTTCGATCTTTTTGATCTCTTCCTTGGTCATATCCACTGCGCTGAACACAAAATCTACAGATGAAGCAACCTTCTCTACTTCATTGACGTTCATGACCACGATCTTCTTGACCGCTTCCGGCATCGGGGTTGTCATTTTCCATCTGTCCCCAACTGCCTCCTCATAGGTTTTGCCAGCTGACCTTTCACTTGCTGCAATGGTTGTCACTTCAAACCAGGGATGATTCTCAAGCAGAGAAATAAATCTCTGGCCTACCATTCCTGTTCCGCCTAAAATACCTACTTTTAACTTGTCACTCATGATAAATTCCTTCCTCTCCTCATAGTGTATTAAGATATGCTTTCTGCATTTCAATCGCATCAAGCATGGCCTGTCTTCCCGGTCCTCCTGTGGTAAGCCTCTTTTCCACACAGGTCTTTAAGCTGATGGCATCATACACATCCGCCTCAAACACCGGACTGATCTTCTGAAGCTCCTCTATAGACAGTTCATCGATCGCACAGCCCTTATCCAGGCAGTGCAGCACAAGCTGTCCGATGATACCATGGGCATCCCGGAAGGGAACACCTTTACCGACCAGATAGTCTGCCGCGTCTGTCGCATTGGTAAACCCCTTCATGGCGCTCTTTTCCATAATTTCATGATTAAACTTCATGGTAGAAAGCATACCATCAAATAAACGCAGACAGTCCTTAACTGTATCAATCGCATCGAAGGTGACTTCCTTATCTTCCTGCATGTCCTTATTATAGGCAAGTGGAAGTCCCTTCATCGTTGTCAGGATGCTGACAAGTGCCCCATAAACACGTCCTGTCTTTCCTCTGACAAGCTCTGCTATATCCGGATTCTTTTTCTGCGGCATGATACTGCTTCCGGTAGAGAATGCATCATCTACCTCCACAAAGCGATACTCATTGGAATTCCAGATAATGATCTCCTCCGAGAAACGGCTAAGATGCATCATGATCGTAGAAAGCGCACTTAAAAATTCGATCACATAATCTCTGTCTGATACAGAATCCATGCTGTTCAGCGTTGGACCCTCAAATCCAAGAAGGGATGCTGTATAGGTACGGTCCAGTGGATAAGTAGTTCCGGCAAATGCACCTGCTCCAAGGGGACAGTAATTCATTCTTCTGTAAATATCCTGAAGTCTCTGGGCATCCCGTTTGAACATTTCAAAATAAGCTCCCATATGGTGGGCAAGAGTAGTCGGCTGTGCCTTCTGCAAATGGGTAAATCCCGGCATATAGGTTTCCAGATTATCCTCCATAAGATGAAGCAGTGTCGTAAGCAGCTCCTTCAGTTCTTCCTGGATTGCAAGCACCTCTCCTCTTACATAAAGCTTCATGTCAAGAGCCACCTGATCATTTCTGCTTCTTCCGGTGTGCATTTTCTTGCCGGCGTCTCCGATTCTGTCGATCAGCGTTGCCTCCACAAAGCTGTGCACGTCTTCATACTGTGTGGATATGTCAAGTCTGCCTGCCTCCACCTCTTCCCTGATCTCTGTCAGTCCTTTTACAATCGCATCCTTTTCCTCGCAGGTCAGAATCCCCTGCTTTTCAAGCATGACCACATGGGCAATGCTGCCTTCGATATCCTGCTGTAAAAGGCGTTTGTCAAAGCGGATGGAAGCATTGAAATCATATACCATCTGATCCGTCTGCTTGGTAAAACGTCCACCCCATAACTGTGCCATAAAAGCCTCCTTGTAATGGTCGTATTTTCACTTATTCATAAATATATCCATTTTATTAAATCTGAATTTGATACTATCATATTTTATATTTATTTTCAATCATTTTATCCCCGTTGCTTTCACCAATAGCCTTATCTTTCATAAACTATTACTATAATCATGGAGGGAATCTGTATGAATCAGCCAATTTTAGACTGTCGTAATGTCAGTTATTCCTATCATAATCTCAGTGGTGAAACCCTGGCTTTATCCAATCTCTCCTTTCAGGTACAGGCCGGAGAATTTCTGTCCATTGTCGGACCAAGCGGTTGTGGCAAATCTACTCTCCTGTCACTGATTGCTGGCTTAAGCCACCCGGAAGAAGGAGAAATTATAATCAATATAGAAGACAAGAGCAGGATCGGCTATATGCTTCAGCAGGATCATCTTTTTGAATGGCGCAGCATCCGCAGGAATGTACTTTTAGGACCGGAAATCAACCATATCCTCTCTTCTGAACACCAAACGCTGGCTGACAGACTCCTGAAGGATTATGGTCTTGATAAATTTCAGTATAAAAGACCCTGTGAGCTTTCCGGTGGCATGAAACAGCGTGCGGCTCTGATCCGGACCATGCTGATGCACCCAAAGCTTCTGCTGTTAGATGAACCCTTCAGTGCTCTTGACTACCAGACGCGTCTGATGGTGTCTGCCGATATCGGACGTATTATCAAAAGCAGTAAGATCACAGCGATCCTGATCACACACGACCTTTCAGAAGCCATCTCTCTTGCTGATCGCATTATCGTTCTTTCAAAACGTCCGGCCAGGATCAAAAAAGATCTCCCCATTCACCTGACACTCAAAGACCAGACACCACTTGCAGCACGGAATGCACCGGAATTCAGTTCCTATTTTTCAATTCTCTGGAAGGAGATCGCTGATGAATATCAAAAAACAAATTAAAACCGGGATCAGTCAGAACCAGATTGATTTTTTAAGAAAACACAGGTATCACCATCATATGGTTACCTTTTCCCGCTTTCTTATCCTGTGTCTTTTTCTTACAGCCTGGGAATTTGCTTCCCGATCCCATCTGATTGATCCTTTCTTTTTTTCAAGTCCCTCCCTGATCCTGTCCTGCATTGCAGCTATGGTAAAAAACGGTTCTTTTTTTTCAAATATAGGGATCACCCTGTTTGAAACACTGATCAGCTTTCTGCTCGTAACTCTCCTTGGACTGATCAGCGCCACTCTTCTGTGGTACTTTAAAACCCTTTCTGAAGTTGCCGAACCCTATCTTGTCATCCTGAACAGCCTGCCAAAATCCGCTCTGGCGCCTCTCCTGATCGTATGGCTTGGCAGTGGTATGACGACTATCATCGTTGCCGGGATCTCTGTTGCTCTCTTCGGATCCATAATCAGTCTGTATACTGCTTTCCGGAATACAGACCCTGAAAAGCTGAAGCTCATAGAAACTCTTGGGGGTACCCGTTTTACCGCTCTTTTAAAGGTGGTGCTTCCCTCCTCTGTACCGGCTATTTTAAGCAATATGAAGGTCAATGTAGGCCTCTCTCTCGTAGGTGTGATCATAGGGGAATTCCTGGCTGCCAGGCAGGGTCTCGGATATCTGATCATCTATGGAACTCAGGTATTTCAGCTGAATATGGTCATCACTTCTATCCTGATCCTCTGTGTCATTGCCATGGGACTGTATCAGTTCATTCAGTTTCTGGAGCATCTTTATAAGAAAAAAGAGGCCGGATAACTTCCGACCTCTTAAGCTGGAAAAGGGACTCGAACCCTCGACCTACTGATTACGAATCAGTTGCGCTACCAACTGCGCCATTCCAGCCTGTCAACACAACAAAACTATTATAACGGCAAGCCTTTATTTTGGCAAGAGTTATTTTGTATGAATATCAAGCTGTGGAAAGGGTATGGTAATACCTGCATCATCCAGCGCATACTTGGCATTTTCTGTCAGCCTCCACTTAACCGGCCAGTAATCCTCAGACTTACACCAGCAGTGGATCACAAGATTAACACTGCTGTCAGCAAGACTGTCCACAACCACCCGCATTGTCTCCTTTTTCAGCACATCTTCATCCCCTTTGATCATGGTCATCAATACTTCACGGGCTTTCCTGATATCTTCTTCATATGCAATCCCCACAGGAATATCCACCCGTCTCTTCTCACTTTTGGTATAGTTGATGATACTTCCGTTTGCCAGAGTACCATTCGGAAGTACAATCACCTTATCATCAAAGGTATGCAGGCGGGTATAAAAAACATCAATGGCAGTCACGCTACCTTCCATCCCCTGTGCATCCATGATATAGTCACCGACAACAAAGGGCTTCAGGCAGAGCAGCAGGATCCCTCCTGCCATATTGCTCAGACTCCCCTGCAGGGCAAGACCAATAGCCACACTGGCAGAACCAAGGATCGCCACAATGCTGGTCGCATCAACCCCCATCCAGGAAGCTATAAAAATGATCAGCACAAAGCACAGTGCATATTTCACAAAGGAATCAATAAAGTGAATTGCATTTTCTTCTACCTTCCCTCTTCTGAGTCCCCGTTTCATAACACTGCGGACAAGTCTGATCAGCTGCATGCCGATCAGCAGCGCAAGAATGGCAAGTACGATCCGAAGTCCCAGATGAAATGCCTTTTCAGGCAGCTCCTGCAGGAATTTTTCGATCACTCCGGGATCCACGTTTTCAATATCAAGCTGTTCGATCTGTTGAATTCCGTCCATTTATGCCTTTTCCTTCTCCTGTGCTTCCTTATCTGCAGCCTTTGCTCTTTCCATGGCAGCTTTAGCTCTTTCTTCTGCGGCTTCTGCCTTCTTCTGTGCCAATCCTGCCTCTTCTCTTGCAAGATCAGCCTCTTTTCTAGCTTCCTCAGCCTCCTTCATGGCTTCTTTCGCTTTTCTTCTCGCCATCGCCGCTTCTTTCTTTCTCTCGATCTCTGCCAGTTCCTTCTGCGTATAAGGCGCATAGGAATACATCACAAGAGAAAGTGATGGCACCACCACATGAATGGAATTTTCCCTTCCGTCCGCCTCCTCTTCTGTCGTTGCCTGTGCTCTGGTAACCCGGCTACTGTTTCCGCCATATATTTTATCATCTGTCGTAAATAGTTCCTTATATTTTCCAGCTGCAGGTACACCCACAGTAAATTCCTGTTCAATCCCTGCAAAATTTGCCACTACCAGTATCATATCCTGCAGTTTATCTGCTTTTCTCACAAAAGAAAGCATACATTTATCACTGGAAATACAGTTGATCCACTCAAATCCATCAGGATCCGTATCCTTCTTATACAAGGCAAGTTTGTTTTTGTACAGGAAATTCAGATCCTTCACCAGTTTTGAAATTCCCTTATGCTCAGGGTACTGCAAAAGCCCCCATTCCGTCTGCCTTGTTTCATCAAATTCCTTATATTCGGCAATATCCTGTCCCATAAACAGGAGCTTCTTTCCGGGATGTGTCATCATATAGGCATAGGTAAGCCTCAGATTGGCAAATTTATCTTCTTTATTTCCCGGCATCTTACCAATCATGGTAGACTTACCATGCACCACTTCATCATGGGAAAATACACTCATAAAATTCTCGCTGTACTGATACACCATGCTGAAAGTCAGTTCATTATGATGATGGGCACGGAAATATGGATCATAGCTGATATAGGAAAGATAATCATTCATGAATCCCATATTCCATTTCATGGAAAATCCAAGTCCATCTTCCTCTACCTCACCGGTCACCTTCGGCCATGCTGTAGATTCCTCTGCAATCAGATACACGTCAGGATTTTTCTTTTTCATAATAGAATTCAGATGCTTTAAAAATTCCACCGCGTCCAGATTTTCATTGCCACCATAAATATTGGGAATCCATTCTCCTTCCTTCTTGCCATAATCCAGATACAGCATGGAGGCAACGGCATCCATCCGGATCCCATCTGCATGATATTCCTTCACCCAGTACAATGCGTTGGAGATCAGATAATTGGATACCTGCGGACGGGCGTAGTTATAAAGCAGTGTACCCCAATGTGGATGTGCCCCTTTTCTTGGATCCTCATGCTCATAAATACAGGTGCCATCAAATCTGCCAAGCCCATAAGTATCTCTTGGAAAGTGTGCCGGAACCCAGTCAAGGATCACCCCGATCCCTTCTTTATGAAGCATATCTACAAAATATTTAAAATCTGCGGCTGTGCCATATCTTGCCGTAGGTGCATAATATCCGATCACCTGATATCCCCAGGAAGCATCCAGCGGATGTTCCATTACCGGCATTAGTTCCACGTGGGTATATCCCATATCCTTTGCATAGGAGGCAACAAGGGGTGCCAGTGCCCGGTAATTCAGGTACTCTCCATCTTCCCCTCTTTTGAAGCTTCCAAGATAAAGCTCGTACACACTGACCGGAGCATCCTTCTGCTGAAGCTTCTTTCTCTCCTTCATCCATGCCTCGTCCGACCATTCATAAGAAATATTCCTGACAATGGAAGCTGTATCCGGACGGAGCTGCTGTCCGAAGGCATAGGGATCTGCCTTCAGAACGACTGTATTTCCTTTAGATTTGATCTCGTATTTATAGCAGTCCCCTGCTTTTACATCCGGGATAAACAGTTCATATACACCACTTTCCCGGCAAAGCTGCATCTGGTGTATCCGTCCATCCCAATAGTTAAAATCACCTACTACACTGACACGGATGGCATTTGGTGCATAAACTGCAAAAAAAGTACCATGGCACCCGTCGATCTCCATGGGATGTGCGCCAAGAAACTCATAGGAATCATACAGAATTCCTGCATTCAGCTTATCGATCTGCTGCTTTGTCAATCCATGATGATAACGGTAAGCATCCTTCACAGACTTTATACCTCTTTCATCATCATAGTGCACTTCATACCGATAGTCTGCCATGTCCCTTCCGCTGACCAGGCAGGCAAAGAAGCCGGCCTCATCAGCCATTTCCATCTGCTTCTTTTTCGTCCCTGAAACAAGAAAAACTTCTTTGGCATCCGGCCAGAAGGTCTGAACCAGTGTATTCCGTCCTGCCGGATGCGGTCCCAGTATCTCAAACGGACTGTTCTCCTCTGAATAAATGATTCCTTCTACTCTTGGCCAGTTCATCAGCTTATATAATTTATTGTCCATTATAATCCCCCTGTTTTCCATTCCGGAATTTTCCATCCAACCTGTTCTTACAGTGTATCAAAAATGGGTGTACAGTACAAGGGTCAAGTGGTACAATATACAGGATCTGTTACCTACTATATATAAAAAAGGAAGTGAAATTATGTATGATCCAATCACCCCTGAGGACTTCGATTTTCTGACCGGAGACGATAAGGAACTGATGCAGAAGATCACTGCTTACTCCGAAAAAGTCATCGGAGATGTGAAGCCGGAAGATATGAAAATGTCAGAACGGCTTGATAAATTAAAACCCATTATGCGTAAGCTTGCCTTAAAGCGTGGTGTTGCCCTGGAAGACATCTTTGTCAGATACATGGATCTCTCCAGTGAAGTCCTTGCCCGCAAGGCCGGGAAGGAAAAGAAAGGAAACATCCCCATCGACTTCCCGACTATCTGAACCTCGCAGTAGTTTCTTTTACGGGCAAAGAGTCATACCGTCAGAAGCATAACTAACAGCAAAAATAAAACTGTTGGAACATTTCATCAGGCGAAATGACAACAGTTTTATTTTTGTTTATTTCACTACTCTGACTCTGAACACACCATCAATGCTCTGCAGCTTGTCAATGATCTTCTGCTCTGCAGGACTCTCCAGATCAAACATGGTATAAGCAACCTCTCCTCTGGATTTGTTCATCATATCTGTGATATTGATTCCCTCATCACCAAAGCATGCTGCAAACTTTGTGATCATATTGGCAATATTTTTATGGAAGATTGCCACTCGGCCTGCCTGTGTGCAGACACCCATGTCAAGAGAAGGATAATTCACACTGTTTACAATGTTACCATTCTCCAGATAGTTCATCATTTCCTTCACAGCCATCTTCGCACAGTTATCTTCTGACTCTTCTGTGGAAGCACCAAGATGAGGAATGACAATGCAGCCTTCCTGGCCTGCCGTAGTCGGATTTGGAAAATCAGATACATACTTTCTGATCTTTCCTGCTTTAATTCCTTCCAATACATCTTTTTCATCTGCAAGAAGATCTCTTGCGAAGTTCAGCAGGATCACACCATCCTTCATTTTGGAAATGGCTTCCTTATTGATCATGCCCTTGGTGGAATCAAGAAGCGGTACATGAATGGTGATGATATCGCAGTTCTCATAAATATCCTCTACATTCAGCACATGCTTTACATCACGGCTTAAGTTCCATGCTGCATCCACGGAAACATAAGGATCATATCCATAAACTTCCATACCAAGATGCTTTGCTGCGTTTGCGACTTTGACACCAATCGCACCAAGTCCGATGATACCAAGCTTCTTGCCCTCAATCTCTGTACCGGCAAATTTCTTCTTTTCCTTCTCGGCAGCCTTGGCAATATTCTCATCACCCTTATCAGAGATCACCCAGTTAATACCGCCGATGATATCTCTTGATGCCAGCAGCATACCTGCAAATACCAGTTCCTTCACACCATTGGCATTGGCGCCAGGAGTATTGAATACTACAATCCCCTTTTCTGCACAGCGGTCAAGAGGAATATTATTGACACCGGCTCCTGCTCTTGCTACACAAAGCAGCTTATCCGAGAACTCCATATCATGCATGGCAGCACTTCTTACAAGGATTCCTTCCGCCTCTTCTGCAGTCTCTGTCTTTGTATAGCTATCCGAGAATTTCTCAAGGCCTACCTTTGAAATGGGATTTAAACAATAATACTGAAACATCCTGATCTAGTCCTCTTTTCCGTTATTTTTTTCAAATTCACGCATGAATTCCACAAGCTTTTCAACGCCCTCGATCGGCATCGCATTGTAAATGCTGGCACGCATGCCGCCTACTGTTCTGTGACCTTTCAGGTTTTCAAATCCAGCTTCCTTGGCTTCCTTAACAAATTTGGCATCCAGATCAGCATCGCCTGTTACGAAAGGTACATTCATCAGGGAACGGTCTTCTTTTCTTACTGTTCCCTTAAAGAGTTTGCTCTCATCCAGGAAATCATACAGAATCTTTGCTTTCTTTTCGTTGCGCTCCTTCATTGCTGCAAGACCACCCTGTTTTTTCAGCCACTTGAATACCTTGCCGCAAATATAAATACCATAAGCCGGAGGTGTATTATAAAGAGATCCTGCATCAGCATGAATCTTATATCTCAGCATGGTAGGCGTTCCGGGAAGAACATCCTCTGTGATCAGATCTTCCCTGATGATAACAATAACAACACCGGCAGGTCCCACGTTCTTTTGTACACCGCCATAGATTATACCATACTTTGTTACATCAACAGGCTCTGATAAGAAGCATGATGATACATCAGAAACAAGAATATGTCCCTTGGTATTTGGAAGTGTTTTATATTTGGTTCCATAAATGGTATTATTTTCACAGATATAAACATAATCTGCATCCTCCGGAATCGGGAGATCAGAACAATCCGGAATATAAGAAAAGGTCTTATCTGCAGAAGATGCAACCTCTACGGCATCACCATAGATCTTTGCCTCCTGAAATGCCTTTTTAGCCCACTGACCGGTAACAATATAAGCAGCCTTTCTGTTCTTCATCAGATTCATAGGGATCATTGCGAACTGCTGGCTTGCTCCTCCCTGTAAAAACAACACCTTATAATTATCAGGGATATTCATCAGCTCTCTCAGATCAGCCTCGGCTTCGTTAATGATAGTTTCAAAGGCCTTCGATCTGTGACTCATCTCCATCACGGACATACCGGTTCCTCTGTAATCTAACATTTCATCTGCAGCTTCTTTTAATACTTCTTCAGGTAAAACTGCCGGACCTGCTGAAAAGTTATACACTCTGGCCACTTTTTCTTCCTCCTGTCACGGGTTATCCCCTCATATATGAAAATCTTAAAATATTATAAAATATTTCACTTATTGTAAACCGATTTAACACTTTAGTCAACTGCTTTAGTAAAACATTACACACGGTGTACCTATCTCTACCAGATCATAAAGCTTTGCCACTTCATCGAGAGGTGTATTGATACAGCCGTGCGAACCGGACTTTTTATAGATTTCTCCTCCATATTCCGATCGCCAGGACGCATCATGAATGCCGATCGCTCCCTTTACCGGGATCCAGTATCTGACAAAGCTTTCATAATCAGCTCCCCGGAGAGTCCTGTTTTTCTGCTTGGCATAGACATAATTGGTTCCACATGGAGTTCCCCTCCGAAGAGATGTATTTCCTGTTACCACCGGAGTATCGATCAGGAGTTTTCCCTCTTCGTAATAATACAGCTTCTGTTCTGTCATATCCACTTCAATGTAGGTGTCCCCGATATCATCCAGTCCCTGTTTTCTGGCCACCTGGGAATAGACCGGCGTATGTATTTCTGCCTTCTTCTGAAGGAAAGCGTCAAGTAAATACTCCTTCTCTGCTTCCCTGTCGATCAGGTTTCCATAGATCCCACCTTCCACCTTCACGATATCTCCCCTTGTAGCATGAAAGGTACGCTCTGTCCCTACTGTATCATAGGCATCAGCAAGCCAGTCTACAAAGGCAAATACCTCTTCTTCATCAGCACAGAGATTTCCCTGTTCATCCAGAACAAAATTCCCGCTTTCATCCAACTTTATAAAGTCACAGGCTCTGGAAGCATCTACCGGCACCTGATCATCTCCCATCTGGTAAATGATCCTGCAGTCCTGAAAATCAGATATTTTCTGAAACAGAGTAATACTCTCCTCCATTTCCTCCGTCAATGGCAGATCCTCATAGCACTCATTTTCCGCCAGATCCACCTCCGTATCGCCGTTTTCCAGTGCATCCTCTATCAGCAGGCATGCCTTCTTCCCATTCAGAAGTCCTTCTCTTTCATTCACAAGAACATAACCTTCTTTTGTTTTCCTGATCATGACTTTGCCGTCTGTCTTTAACGGAGCATTGGGAATTCCGGCATCCATCAGGATCTGCTCCAATATATCCGCATCATACTCCACCTGTGGCTTCAGTTCCTTTTTTCCACCGGAACCGATCAGATTGTCGATCCAGAGATAGGGGTTCTGTCTGTCCAGATACAGTCTGAGAGGCTCTGTATAGGAAACTGTAAGCGAAATATCCTGTGCCTTTATCCTGAAGGACTCCCCATCCTTTTTCAGAACAGTAAGCCCTCCATGTTCTCTGCCGGAAAGCAGTTCCTCATTGATTTCATTAATGCTCTTGCCAGTGCAGTAAACACCGTTAATCCACGTTCCATAACTGAAGCCGTCTTTATAATAATGAGACAGCCAGAGATAAAACCCAATCACTGACGCTGCCACAATGGAAAATCCGATCACGCAGCCTTTTACTAATGCAGAATTTTTCATTATGCTTCCATATCAGAAGCGTCAAAGGCTTCGCTGATAGGTGCCCCTGCCGGAACCATCGGGAATACCTTGTCATCCTCCCCGATCATGCAGTCAAGCACTACCGGCTTTTTCAGCTCTATAGCCTTTCTGATCGCCTCATCAAATTCCTCCTTCGTGGTCACACGGAAGGCTTCGCAGCCAAGCCCCTTTGCAACCATACAGAAATCCACGCCGTCATCCAGAACCGTCTGTGAATATCTTTTTTCATAGAACAGTGTCTGCCATTGTCTTACCATACCAAGCACATGGTTGTTGATCACCACCTGGATGATCGGGATCTGATAGCGGCTTGCGGTGGCAAGCTCATTCATATTCATACGGAAGCATCCATCTCCGCCGATATTGATGCAGATTTTTTCCGGTCTGCCGCACTTGGCTCCGATGCAGGCTCCAAGTCCATACCCCATGGTTCCAAGACCGCCGGAAGATAAGAAGGTTCTAGGCTCTGTATATTTGTAATACTGGGCAGCCCACATCTGATGCTGCCCGACATCCGTGGTAATGATGGCTTTTCCTTCTGTTGCCTTATCAATTTCCTCCATGATATAAGGGCAGGATAATACACTGTGATCATAGGAAAGAGGATATTTCTCTTTTAATTCCTTTATATGAGCGATCCATTCCGGATGTTCCTGCTCTGGCAGTTTTTCATTGATCTTTGTTAATACTTCCTTCAGGTCCCCGACTACAAACGCATCACTGTGGATGTTCTTATTGATCTCAGCCGCATCAATATCAATATGTAATACCTTCGCATTTTTTGCAAAGGCAGAAGCATTTCCTACAACTCTGTCTGAGAATCTGGCACCAAGGGCAACCAGAAGGTCACATTCACTTACTCCGAAATTAGAGGTCTTCGTTCCATGCATACCAATCATGCCGGTATAATAGTCACTGTGTCCATCCATAACACCCTTCGCCATAAGGGTATCACATACCGGTGCATCCAGCAGCCCGGACAGCTTCCGCACTTCCTGGTAGGCTCCAGAAATAACAGCACCGCCACCTACATAGATATATGGCTTTTTTGCTTCCTTCATCAGAGCTACTGCCTTCTCTATATCTTCTTCCTCATATTTTTTCTTTACAGGCAGTGCTTCCGGCTTTTTCTCCTGATATTCAAACTGTGCCGCTGTCACATCCTTGGTGATGTCCACAAGAACCGGTCCCGGCCGGCCACTTCTTGCAATCGCAAAGGCCTTTCTGATGGTATCTGCCAGAATACTGACATCCTTTACAATATACCCATGCTTTGTGATCGGCATGGTTACGCCTGCAATATCTACCTCCTGGAAGGAATCCTTTCCAAGGAGCGGAAGATTTACATTACAGGTAATTGCTACCATAGGTACAGAATCCATGTAGGCCGTTGCAATACCGGTAACAAGATTGGTTGCACCAGGTCCGCTGGTTGCCAGGCAGACACCGACCTTGCCTGTAGCCCTGGCATACCCGTCTGCCGCATGGGCTGCCCCCTGTTCATGAGATGTCAGAATATGTCTGATCTCATCACTGTGTTTATACAAAGCATCATATACATTCAGGATCGTACCGCCCGGATAACCGAAAACAGTATCTACTTCCTGCTCCTTCAGGCAGGCAACTACGATCTCCGCTCCTGTTAATTTCATAGTTCATTTGCCTCCATGCTCATTATTATTTTCTGGGAGTTTCCAGAATAGCCCCTCTGTTTCCGCTTGTTACCATTTCTCTGTATCTTGCCAGATATCCTGTTGTTACCTTAGGCTCTCTTTCCTTCCAGTCTGCTTTTCTTCTTGCCAGCTCTTCGTCAGAAACCTTAACTTCCAGCTTCAGCGCCGGAATGTCAATGCTGATGATATCGCCTTCTTCTACCAATGCGATAGGACCGCCGACAGCAGCTTCAGGAGAAACATGTCCGATAGACGCTCCTCTGGATGCTCCTGAAAAACGTCCGTCTGTGATCAGGGCTACAGATGAGCCAAGCCCCATACCGGCAATAGCTGAGGTAGGATTCAGCATTTCCCTCATACCAGGACCGCCCTTGGGACCTTCATAACGGATCACAACCACATCTCCCGCTGCGATCCTGCCACCCTTGATGGCGGCAATCGCATCTTCCTCACATTCAAATACTCTGGCAGGTCCTTCGTGAACCATCATTTCCTCTACAACAGCAGATCTCTTGACAACACTGCCGTCCGGTGCCAGATTTCCCTTTAATACGGCAAGTCCGCCGGTTTTGGAATATGGATTATCTACCGGTCTGATTACTTCGGGGTTCTTATTGACAGCATCCTTGATATTCTCTGCTACAGTCTTGCCGGTTACAGTGATACAGTCTGTATGAAGCAGACCAAGATCTGCCAGCTCCTTCATAACAGCAGAAACGCCGCCGGCCTCGTTCAGATCTTCCATATAGGTCGGTCCTGCAGGTGCCAGATGACAGAGGTTCGGTGTTTTCTCACTGATCTCATTTGCAAAGGCAATATCAAAGTCAAAACCAACCTCATGGGCAATAGCAGGCAGATGCAGCATGGAATTGGTAGAGCATCCAAGTGCCATATCTACGGTCAGTGCATTTAAGATGGCATCCTTTGTCATGATATCTCTTGGTCTGATATCTCTCTTTAGCATTTCCATAACAGCCATACCGGCATGCTTTGCCAGCTTGATTCTCTCGGAATATACTGCAGGGATGGTTCCGTTTCCCTTAAGCCCCATTCCAAGGGCTTCTGTCAGGCAGTTCATGGAATTGGCTGTGTACATACCGGAGCAGGAGCCGCAGGTAGGACATACCTTTTCCTCAAATTCACGGACATCTTCTTCTGTCATGGTTCCGGCTGCATTGGCACCTACCGCTTCAAACATAGATGAAAGACTTCTCTTCTGTCCTCTTACGTGACCTGCCAGCATGGGACCTCCAGATACAAATACGGTCGGAATATTGATCCTGGCAGCAGCCATCAGAAGTCCTGGTACATTCTTATCACAGTTTGGCACCATAACAAGGGCATCAAACTGATGTGCAAGTGCCATACACTCTGTAGAATCAGCGATCAGGTCTCTGGTTACCAGAGAGTACTTCATACCTACATGTCCCATGGCGATTCCATCACAGACAGCAATGGCCGGAAATACAACCGGTACACCACCTGCTTCTGCCACGCCAAGCTTGACAGCATTTACGATCTTGTCAAGGTTCATATGTCCCGGAACGATCTCATTGTAGGAGCTTACAATACCGATCATAGGCTTTTGCATTTCCTCTTCGGTAAAGCCAAGTGCATTGAACAGACTTCTGTGAGGAGCCTGCTGCATTCCTTTTTTTACGTTATCACTTCTCATTTTGTTTCCTCCCTTATGCCAGTATATAAAATAAAGTTCTGGTTTTCATATTTCTTTTCCATTTCTGTATTTACATAATCCCAGGGGATCGTGTTGTAATAATGATAAAACTCCCATTCCATTTCTGTAAAGTCCGGATCTGCCATCCTCCTGTCAAGAAGCAGGAAGTCAGAACCCTCTATCTGCTGATTTTCACAGGTGATCCCATACAGGAACCGAATCAGATACTGCTGTGTGCAGTCCGTGACACAGACATTCTGTGCTTCTTCGATATTGCCTTTTGCCAATACCTCCTGCATGCTGTGTTCCCTGTCACTGTACTGATTCTGATAGCCTCTGGTTGCAAAACACCATATGCCAAAGGCTGCCACGGTCAGAAACGCTGCATATCCGGTCTTCTTCCTGTCATCAGGTAAGATCCAGTCAAGAAAAAAGCCAAGGAGTAAGGCGGTCAGTGCACCGCCATACATAAACACCCGGTAATAAGGGAGCTTATGCTGCACGAACAAAAACAAGGGAATTGCAAGTGTACAGATCACCGTAAGAAGTGGCAGTATTCCTGCCATCTTCTCTTTGGTCTGCCCTGTAAATTCTTCCTTTTCCTGGTCTTTCATGTCCTCTTCTGACAGCTGCCTCCTTTTTCTGCTTCCGATCACTGTCCGGATTCCCAGCGCAAGGAAGCCGCCAATAACAATCATTGGGATCAGCCACCAGCTTCCATCCAGATACTGGATAAAAAGATTCTGAAGCCATGTCACAAGCTTTGTAAGGAAGCCTTCCTTTGGCACACTCTGGATATAGGGCGTTGCCAGCATATAATCGATCCCTGTACTGACACAGATAAATGGATGCCTCAAGATCATCTGCACATGTCCTGTTCCCTGAAATGCCGGATCCTCCTTGATCAAGAGGTTGGATCCGATTGCCAGCCAGATGATTCCATACAGGCATATTGTAATAAACGCTGCCAGCAGAGATACAAGGATCAGCCGGATCAGCTTTTGGAATGCAGATGCTTCTATCAGCTTTCCCTGCCGGCTTCTTTTCTCTGCAAATGCCTGCAAAAGCAGGTAAATTCCACCAGAAAGGCACACCGGAATCACCCAGTAAACATCGCTTGGAACAGTATAGAGTCCAAGCACCAGGGAAAGTGCAAAAAATACATATGTCTTCTTTCGTACCCGTTCTTCCCTGCAGATCACATCCAGCATACTGACGGCTGTCAGGAAACAGGTCACGGAAAGCGTATATCCTCTTCCCTGCACAGAAAGCTGATTCACCAGATTTAAAAGGCAGTACCCGGAAACTACAGCAAGTGAGATCCCTTCCTTAAAATAACGTCTTCCTAATAAAAACAGAAGCACCATATTAATCAGGGCACACAGATAACTGACACCTCTAAGGCCTATATAAGGATTCCCGAAGAAATCAAGAAAAGCTGACAGTACGGAATATCCCACATGATTATTGGGCACCGGCCAGTGGATAGCCGCATAGACAGGTCCCCGGCTGATGAAATAATAGTAAGTATACAGCTCATCATACCAGGGAGTCAGGGTAAACATCCTGCAGCCATAATAAACGGCCATTCCTGCCAAAATACAAGCAAATATGATGATCTCCGGATCCTTTTTGCGTTCTGTATTAACGTGAAATTTCATCAGCTAACAAATCACCCATTCTGCTGCAGCCAACCTTTTCACAGCCTTCTGCCATGATGTCAGCTGTGCGGTAGCCCTTCTTCAATATGCTTTTGACAGCCATTTCGATCGCATCTGCTTCTTTGTCAAGGTCAAAGGAATAACGGAGCATCATTGCCGCTGAAAGAATGGTTGCGATTGGATTGGCAATATCCATACCGGCAATATCCGGTGCTGAGCCATGGCTTGGCTCATATAAACCGAATTTGGAATCATTCAGGGATGCACTTGCCAGCATGCCGATGGAGCCGGTTACCATACTTGCTTCATCCGAAAGGATATCTCCAAACATATTCTCTGTCAGGATCACATCAAACTGGGAAGGATCCCTTACAAGCTGCATGGCACAGTTGTCTACCAGCATGTGGGAAAGTGTAATATCCGGATAGTCCTTTGCCACTTCCTCAACCACTTTTCTCCAGAGTCTGGAAGAATCCAGTACATTGGCCTTATCCACACTGGTCACAATTCCTCTTCTCTTTCTTGCAATGTCAAATGCCTTGATGGCGATTCTGCGGATCTCATTTTCATTATAAGTCAGAGTATCTACTGCGGTACGCACACCGTCCACTTCTGTGGTATGTCTTGCTCCAAAGTAAAGACCACCTGTCAGTTCTCTCATGATCAGAAGATCAAAGCCCCGGTCACTGATATCCTTCCGCAGCGGACAGGCATCAGACAGCTCCTGATACAGCACTGCCGGTCTTAAATTAGCAAACAGATTAAGTGCCTTTCTGATCTTTAACAGTCCAGCTTCCGGTCTCTTCTCCGGAGGAAGCTGATACCAGGGTGATGTACTGGTATTTCCACCAATGGAACCCATCAGGACAGCGTCTGCTGCCTTGGCATCCGCAATTGCTTCATCTGTCAGCGGTACGCCATGTACATCAATGGAAGCGCCTCCCATCAGAATATCCTTATAAGTGATCTCGTGTCCGTAAACCTCAGCCACCTTATTCAAAACCTTTTTCGCTTCTGCAACGATCTCCGGTCCGATTCCATCTCCCGGGATACAGGTAATATTCAGTTTCATAGTTTTCGGTCTCCTTTTTTATATTCCTGTAAACAAAATGAGACGCCATAAGCGCCTCATTTCCAATCACGTTCTGCTTTATTCATTGTCTGCTTTTTCTACTTGTGCAATGGCAGCTTTCTGCATGGGAATGCGGCAGTTCTTATTATTTCCGAACTCAACGATCACAGTGTCATCTGTAATGTCAATGATAATTCCATAAAAACCGCTGTTTGTCAGAACACAGTCACCTATTGCAAGCTGAGACAGCATTGCTGCCTGTTTCTTCTGCTCCTTCTTCTGTGGACGGATCATAAAGAAATAAATAAACACAAAGATTAAAACGATGTAAACGATCATGATCAGACCGCCCCCGGCTGCAGATCCAGCTGCATCGGTACTACTCAGTAATGTATTGCCCATTAAATTTCCTCCTGAAAAATTGGTCTGCGGTCCTGTTCAGGCAAATGACCGCAAATTTCATGCCTTAAAAAATATAATACACAATCCCCAGCTTAAAAACAAGACCTTTTTATTTTTCCTTCTGATCAGGCTCCTGTGCCATTCCTTCCAGTTTTCTCTTCTTATAGGCTGCAAACCTGCCGGCATCCAGTGCATCCCTGATCTCCGTCATCATCGTATTATAGAAATAAAGGTTGTGAAGCACACAGAGCCTCATACCAAGCATTTCTTTTGCTTTCAGTAGATGTCTGATGTAGCCTCTGGAATACCGTCTGCAGGCGGGACACTGGCAGCCTTCCTCGATCGGTCTCTCATCCAGCTCATACTTAGCATTAAACAGATTAATCTTTCCCTGATTGGTATACAGATGTCCATGCCGTCCATTTCTTGAAGGATATACACAGTCAAAGAAATCGATCCCTCTTTCCACACCCTCCAGTATATTGGCCGGTGTGCCTACTCCCATCAGATAAGTCGGCTTATCTACCGGCAGATACGGAATAGTTTCTTCTATAATATGATACATTTCTTCATGGCTCTCCCCGACAGCAAGACCTCCTATGGCATAGCCATCAAGCTCAAGCTCAGAAATGCGCTTTGCGTGTTCCCTCCGGATATCTGCGAATATAGCTCCCTGATTAATACCAAAAAGCATCTGGTTCCTGTTGATGGTATCTTCAAGAGAATTGAGTCTTGTCATCTCCTGCCTGCATCGTACCAGCCATCTGTAGGTTCTGTCCACAGAATTCTGCACATAGGTTTTCTCTGCCAGTGCAGAAGGACATTCATCAAATGCCATGGCAATGGTAGATGCCAGATTGGACTGGATCCGCATACTTTCCTCCGGTCCCATAAAAATCTTATGTCCGTCGATATGGGAACGGAAGGTAACGCCTTCTTCCCTGATCTTCCGCATGCTCGCCAGGGAAAACACCTGAAATCCGCCGGAATCTGTCAGAATCGGTTTGTTCCAGGACATGAACTTGTGCAGTCCTCCCATCTTCTTTACAATCTCATCTCCCGGTCTGACATGGAGATGATAGGTATTTGACAGTTCTATCTGTGTCCCGATTCCCTCAAGATCCTCCGTAGATACGGCTCCTTTGATCGCCGCTACCGTTCCGACATTCATAAAAACCGGTGTCTGTACCACTCCGTGTACAGTGGTCAGTTCTCCTCTTTTAGCTCTGCCTTCCTGCTTCAATACTTTATACATAACAGCACCTATAAATATTTATCCCAGAATTCCTCCAGGGTAATCCCTTCTTTATTTATGATTTCTGCAGCTTCCCTGCCAACATATCTGAAATGCCATGGTTCAAATTCAATCCCGGTAATATCTTCTTTTCCCTTGGGATAGCGGAGGATAAAGCCATACTTACAGCTGTTCTCCGAAAGCCACTGTCCAGCTTTTGTCTCTGCAAAACCTTCATCCAGAGTTACATAATCATTGGAAATAATGTCAAAGGCAAGTCCTGCCTGATGTTCACTGGCTCCCGGTACTGTTACCGCCTGGGAAGCCAGTGTATAGGCTTCCATATAAGTCATTCCCTTTTTCATATAATTTTCTATTTTTCTGTTGAACAGTCCTTCCTGGTAATTCAGATCCCTGTAAGGCGAACAGATAGCAAGCGTCACACCCTCATTCTCAGCATTCCGCATCATGACAAGCAGCTCCTCTATAATCCTTTCATCGCACTTCATCGTTCCCTTGATCGTCATGATATTGCCAAGAGTCAGTTCATAATCATCTGGAAGCGGATGCTGCTTGTTGATCAGGATCAGCTTCCAGTCATCTGCTGAAAATCCTTTCACTTCTTCTGCAGCACTGTCTGTATTTTCGTTACTGATCTGCATTTCAGACAGCTTGTCTTCATCCAGGATCTCTGACAGGGAATACTGATATTCTGCGGAGGTACCATGACTGTCCAGGATTTCTTTCTGCTCTTCTTCCGCAAAAGGATCCTTTCCCTCATCCTGATCTGCAAAGGATATGGAATCATCCTCCGACACAGCCTCTACCTGCCCCTTTTCTCCATCCACAAAGCCACTGTCCTTCTGGAATACCGGATAGGCAAAGCTGTTTCCCGCCATGAAACAAAGCAGGATAAACATCACGCAGGTAAAACGTTTGGTGCCACCCTTAAAATATTCAACAACCCTGAAGAACCAGATACTTACAGCAAGTCCGATGATAGCCGGTATTTTCAGCAGTCTGCTTTTTCTGCCCATATAAATGAAATAATCTAAAACCCGTTCTTTTAACGACCTTTTCATTTGTCCACCATGTATCATTTTTTCGTAATTCCATGCTTTTACACACACTTTTATCATAATACACAACTATAACATTTGTACAGGGGTTTCATGAAATAAGTTGCACCTATTATAAATTTTATTGCCAGAAACATAAGTTTTCGATATAATCAATATCATACTGTATTCTGTTAATAGAAATTAACAGAATACTTCAGATTATAAATCAGGGAAAGGATACATCCATGGCAGGCTCATCATTTGGAACGCTTTTTAAAATCACAACATTTGGAGAATCCCACGGCAAAGCTCTCGGTGTCATCGTAGACGGCTGTCCCGCAGGTCTTTCACTTTCCGAGCATGATATCCAGGTTTTTCTTGACAGGCGGAAGCCCGGTCAGACGAAAATCTCCACACCCAGAAAGGAAAATGATCAGGTCGAGATCCTCTCCGGTGTCTTCGAGGGAAAAACTACCGGTACACCTATTGCCATGATGATCCCCAATACTTCCCAGCGTTCCTCAGATTATGGTGAGATCGCAGTTACCTACAGACCAGGTCATGCTGATTTCAGCTTTGATTCCAAATTTGGATTTCGGGATTACAGAGGGGGCGGAAGATCCTCAGCCAGAGAAACCGCAGCACGGGTAGCTGCCGGTGCTATTGCAAGCAAAATTCTCTCTTCCATTGGAATACATCTGACAGCCTATACAAGATCCATCGGTCCTGTTTCCATTTCCGACGATCATTTTGATCCGTCAGCAATCTCCGAAACTTCAACCTGTATGCCTGACAGAGAGGCAGATGCAAGAGCCAGTGCTTTCCTTGCACAGTGCATGAAAGAACACGATTCTGCCGGCGGCGTAGTAGAATGTGTGGTAAGTGGTGTTCCTGCCGGGATTGGTGATCCGGTATTTGAGAAGCTCGATGCCATGCTTTCCATGGCTGTGATGTCTATTGGTGCTGTGAAGGCAGTAGAGATTGGTGACGGAATCGCGGCTGCTTCCAGAAAGGGGTCTGAAAATAATGATGCTTTCTATGCAGATCATGGTCAGATCAAAAAGAAGACAAATCATGCAGGAGGTATCCTTGGCGGCATCAGTGACGGCTCAGAGATTATTCTCCGGGCACACTTCAAGCCAACACCTTCCATCTTCCAGAAACAGCATACGGTAACAAATACCCTCGAAAATACAGAGCTTGAGATCAGAGGCCGCCATGACCCCGTTGTTGTTCCAAGAGCAGTTGTGGTGGTGGAGTGTATGACTGCCCTTACCATCCTGGATGCTTGCATGAAAAACATGACAGCAAGGCTTGACTATCTGGTAGATTTCTATCAGTCTTAATCTGCCAGAAGCCTTCTGGCAGATCTCCTGTCTTTTCTTACGGTTCTTCTGATGTGAGCTTATGGAAGATTACACAGTTCGGCTGGTCAACATCAATTTCCTTCCCGTTCATCACAATAATATTTTTTTTCAAATCCACGGTAAAAAATGTCATGGTATTGGATTCATGGTTCAGTGAAACAAGGTGCTTATTGTCAGGGAACAGTGTCGCATCCTTCGGATAATCTCCACTGATCGGCAGACAGAACAGCTTCTCAAGCATACCATTTCTCTGGTCGATCCTATAAACCACTACGCTGTTATCACCGGCATTGGAGCTTACCAGATACTGGAAATCATCAGATATGTTCAGTGCACTGGCTGCGGATCCGCCTGCATGATAGTCATTCAGTGTGGAAATGGTCTGTATCTTCTCAAATTCCGGTGAATCATGATGTTCATCTATGTAATAATGATATACATCTATATAATTCTTTAGCTCATGTACCACATACATATATCTGCCATCCTTGGAAAACTTCAGATGCCGTGGTGCCGATTCCTGCTCACTTCTGATAATATCAACCTGCTGGAGCCTGCCGCTCTCATGATCCAGTTCATAAACAACAATATGATCCATTCCCAGATCTGCAGCACACAGATATCTGTTATCCCTTGTCATCTTCACACAGCTGATATGCGGCCTGAAATTCCGCTCTGCAATGCTGCCAAGTCCTCTGTGAAAGATCTCATCTGTGATCTCACCGACAGAACCATCAGAATTAACACGGAGTGCCGTCAGCTTGGCATCATGATAGCCTGCGACAAATAAAAACTTATCATCATAATCAGTAGAAAGATAACATCCTCTCATTCCATTGATGGATGCCCGGTTGATTGCTTCAAGCGTACCATCCTTCAGGATCCGGTAAGCCTCTACACCAAAGTCGGTAATGGAATAAAGATACTTCTGGTTATGGGAAATCGTCACATAAGAAGAATTGGTGATCTCTACTCTGTCCTTTTCTGTAAACCTTCCATGGTTCATATCCACATCATAAATTCGAATTCCGCAGCTACTCTGGTTACCAGAGGTATAAGCGGATACATACGCTACATATTTTCCTTTACTCATAGTCGTGTCCTTCCTGCTTCTTTCTGGATATCGTCAGACATGAAAGTTTCTTCCTTTCGTCTGCGTTTATTATATCTCCTGTCCTGCCTCAAATCAATCAAAATAAACCTCTTTTTTTATTTTGTAATTTTCCTGTAAAATCTGTTGACTTTCCTTTATCTGTATGTATAATAAATGGCAGTGCCGGTTTAGTAAAAGTAAACTTCAAGTTTATTATTTCTTCATCACTCGTGTGCTGGCAGACTGGAGTATTTATGGAAATTGGAAAAAAAATAAAAGATCTTCGTATCCAGAAAAATCTCACACAGGAGGAGCTTGCTGACCGCTGTGAGCTGTCAAAAGGCTTCATTTCCCAGCTGGAGCGGGACTTAACTTCTCCCTCCATTGCCACACTGATCGATATCCTGCAGTGTCTTGGCACTGACCTGAAGCACTTTTTTAATGACTCTGATGATGACCAGATCAGCTTTAAGGAAACCGATTATTTTGAAAAAACAGATGAAGCCCTCGGTAACCGGATCGAATGGATCATCCCGAATGCACAGAAAAATATGATGGAGCCGATCCGTATCACACTGGAAAAAGGAGGCTCCACCTACCCTGACAATCCTCATGAAGGAGAAGAGTTCGGTTATGTACTGTCCGGCAGCATCTGTCTGATCCTCGGAAACCGTACCATCCGTGTAAGAAAAGGAGAATCCTTTTACTTTACCGCTAATACCACACACTACATCAGAGCCAGTGAAAAAACCGGTGCAACACTGATCTGGGTCAGTGCACCCCCCAGTTTTTAAACCATAAATCCAACAAGGAGAACCGTAATGAACAAGAAATTAATCGATCTGCAGCATATTACCAAATCCTTTGACGGCCAGATGATCCTGGACGATTTAAATCTCTATATCCGTGAAAATGAATTTCTGACTCTCCTTGGTCCAAGCGGATGCGGCAAGACCACTACCCTGCGTATCCTGGGCGGTTTTGAAACACCGGATCAGGGTCATGTGATCTTTGATGATCAGGATATCACAAAGCTTCCGCCAAACAAACGGCAGTTAAACACCGTATTCCAGAAATATGCCCTTTTTACCCATATGACCATTGCTGAAAATATCGCCTTTGGTCTGAAAATCAAGAATAAATCAAAGTCCTATATTAACGACAAGATCGCCTATGCCCTGAAATTAGTGAATCTGGAAGGCTACGGCAACCGTATGCCTGATTCCTTAAGCGGCGGCCAGCAGCAGCGTATCGCTATCGCAAGAGCTATTGTCAACGAACCCAAGGTTCTTCTTCTGGATGAACCCCTTGGTGCCCTTGACTTAAAGCTCAGACAGGATATGCAGTATGAGCTGATCCGTCTGAAAAATGAGCTTGGCATTACCTTCATCTATGTCACACATGATCAGGAAGAAGCGCTCACCATGTCTGATACGATCGTGGTCATGAATCAGGGCTATATCCAGCAGATCGGTTCTCCTGAAAAGATCTATAACGAGCCCGAGAATGCTTTTGTTGCTGACTTTATCGGCGATAGTAATATCATCGGCGGCATCATGATCGAGGATAAGCTGGTAGAGATCCTTTCTGCAAGGTTTCCCTGTGTGGATACCGGCTTTGGGACAAACCGTCCCGTTGACGTTGTGATCCGCCCTGAGGATGTCATCCTCTCTTCTCCTGCAGACGGAAGACTGGCCGGTATCGTAACCCATCTGATCTTCAAGGGTGTCCACTATGAAATGGAGGTCACCACCCCTGATGGCTATGAATGGCTTGTCCATTCTACCGGTATGTATCCTGTAGGCACACAGGTTGGTATTGATGTGGATCCTTTTAATATCCAGATCATGCACAAGCCTGCATCTGAAGATGAGGAGGCTGTAAAGATCGATGAATAACTTTCGCAAAAAACTGCCCGGTACCCCCTACTTTTTCTGGTCCGTGCTGTTCATCATCATTCCTTTATGCATGGTGTTTTATTACGGTCTGACAGATAAAAGTGGTGCCTTTACCTTGGAAAATATCATAGCAGTCACAACAAGGGAACACAGCAAGGCATTATGGCTCTCGCTCCTTCTGTCCCTGATCGCAACTGTGATCTGTCTGCTGCTCTCTTACCCGCTTGCCATGATCCTGTGCAGCAGGAAAGGCGGTCAGCACAGCGTGATCGTATTTATCTTCATCCTTCCCATGTGGATGAATTTCCTGCTGCGTACCCTTGCCTGGCAGACACTGCTCGAAAAGACCGGCGTGATCAACAGTATCCTTTCTTTCCTGCATCTGCCGGCTTTAAATATCATCAATACACCGCAGGCCATCGTCCTTGGCATGGTATATAATTTCCTGCCTTTTATGGTACTGCCGATTTATAATGCCCTTGCCAAGATTGATGAAAACGTGATCAATGCCGCCAGGGATCTTGGTGCCAGTCCGGTCCAGGTATTTTTCAAGGTAATGCTTCCCCTGACACTCCCCGGCATCATCAGTGGTATTACCATGGTATTTATCCCTGCACTGACAACCTTCGTGATCAGTAATCTCCTTGGGGGAAGTAAGGTTCTTCTGATCGGCAATGTCGTAGAACAGGAATTTACACAGGCCAGCAACTGGCATCTTGGAAGTGGACTTTCCATCGTCCTGATGCTGTTTATCCTGCTGAACATGATCGTTTCTGCAATCTTCGATAAAGAGGGGGAGGGCTCTGTATTATGATCAAAACGGCTGCTAAAAAGTTTTATGTGTTTCTGATCTTTCTCTTTTTATATGCGCCCATTGTCACACTGATCGTTCTGTCCTTGAACGCCAGCAGGACAAGGGCAAAATGGGGCGGCTTTACTACCAGATGGTATGTTTCCCTGTTCCGGAATGATGCCATTATGAACGCCCTGCTCAATACACTTACCATTGCTCTCATTGCTTCCCTGACAGCTACCGTCATCGGAACCATTGCCTGCATTGCCATTATCAATATGAAAAAGAAATCCAGAGCCATCTGGATGGGGATCACTAATATCCCCATGCTGAATGCGGATATCGTAACCGGTATTTCCCTGATGCTGCTCTTTTTAAGTCTAGGACTTAAGTTTGGCTATGGAACGATCCTGTTAAGCCATATTACCTTCTGCATCCCGTATGTAATCCTAAGTGTCATGCCGAGGATGAAGCAGTTTAATACCAGTACCTTCGAGGCTGCCCTGGATCTTGGTGCAGGGCCTGTATACAGCTTTTTCAAAGTGGTGCTGCCGGATATCCTGCCCGGTGTCCTATCCGGCTTCCTGATGGCATTTACCATGTCACTGGATGATTTTATCATCACCCACTTTACCAAGGGTGCCGGTGTGGATACCCTTTCCACCAAGATCTATACCGAAGTCAAAAAAGGGATCAAGCCGGAAATGTATGCCCTTTCCACACTGATCTTTATAACGGTACTGATCCTGCTCTTACTGATCAATAAAGCGCCTGCTGACAAAAAGCAGAAAGCCTAAGATATATTTTATTTATGATGAAGGAGATACTACAACAATGAAAAAGAAATTACTTGCTGCCATTTGCCTTTCCTTTACCTTTTCCCTGCTGCTGACAGGCTGCGGCGCTGCAAAAAGTGAAAACGGTGAAGTTGTTGTCTACAACTGGGGAGAATATATCGATCCTGATACTCTGACCATGTTTGAGGAAGAAACCGGAATCCATGTGGTTTATGATGAATTTGAGACCAATGAGATCATGTATCCCAAGGTTGAGGCCGGTGCCACTGCCTATGATGTGATCTGCCCATCCGATTATATGATCCAGAAGATGATCCAGAATGATCTTCTTGCCGAGATCAATTTTGACAATATCCCCAATGTGAAAAATATCGGTGACCAGTACTTTGAACAGTCCAGGGAATTTGACCCGGAAAATAAATATTCCGTTCCATACTGCTTTGGAACTGTTGGCATCCTGTATAACAAGACCATGGTGGATGAGCCGGTAGACAGCTGGTCCATTCTCTGGGATGAAAAATACGCAGACAGCATTCTGATGCAGGATTCTGTCAGAGATGCCTTCATGGTAGCCCTGAAGCTGAACGGCTATTCCATGAATACCCTGGATGAAAGCCAGCTTGCTGCTGCCAGAGATTCTCTGATCACCCAGAAGCCCCTTGTGCAGGCCTATGTCATCGACCAGGTCAGAGATAAAATGATCGGCAATGAAGCTGCCATCGGTGTGATCTATTCCGGGGAAGCTATCTATACGCAGAGAGAAAATCCTGATCTTGAATATGTGATCCCGAAGGAAGGCACCAATGTCTGGATCGACAGCTGGGTGATCCCGAAGAACGCATCCAATAAGGAAAACGCAGAGACCTTTATCAACTTCATGTGCCGGGACGATATTGCCCTGATGAATTTTAAATACATCACCTATTCTACCCCCAACATGGCTGCCCGTGAGTTGATCGAGGATGAGGATATCAAAAACTCCTCCATCGCATTCCCAGATTTCTCTGATTACCAGAATCTGGAAACCTTCCAGTATCTTGGTGAAGAGGGTGATGCTCTTTATAACGATTACTGGAAAGAAGTAAAGGCACAATAGAATACAGGGACGCAGAAGGTCTGACCTGTCTGCGTCCCTGTTCTATTACGGTCTGATCTGACCGTTACCGGTAATTCTGTATTTATAGCTGGTCAGCTCTCTAAGTCCCATTGGGCCTCTTGCATGGAGCTTCTGGGTACTGATCCCGATCTCAGCACCAAAGCCAAATTCAAATCCATCAGTAAACCTGGTAGAGGCATTTACATAAACACAGGCTGCATCCACTTCATTCAGGAATTTCTCTGCATGCTCCCTGTTTTCTGTAATGATCGCCTCAGAATGCTTCGTATTATATTTATTGATATGAGCAATAGCCTCGTCTACATTCTTTACCGTCTTCATAGAGATAATGGCATCCAGATATTCTGTTCCGTAGTCCTCTTCTGTGACCGGTACACAATTGATCACTTCACCGATTTTCTCATCTCCCCGGATCTCTACACTCTTTTCAGAAAGTGCTTTTGCCAGATCTGGAAGCAGCTTTTCCCTGATCTTTTCATGGACTACCAGAGATTCACAGGCATTGCATACGCCAAGGCGCTGGGTCTTGGCATTGATGATAATGGGAATAGCCTTTGCAAGGTCTGCATCCTCATCAATATAAATATGACAGTTTCCGGTACCTGTTTCGATAACCGGTATGGTACTGTTTTCCACCACACTGCGGATCAGTCCGGCTCCACCTCTCGGAATCAGGACATCCACATATTCCTTCATTTTCATAAATTCCATGGTCACCGCCCGGTCTGTGACATCAATAAAGGAAATTGCATCCTCTGTCACACCGCTTTTCTCAAGTCCTTCACGGATCACGGAAACGATCGCCTTATTGGAATAAAGAGCATCACTTCCACCCTTTAATATTACGGCATTGCCGCTTTTAAAGCAAAGTGAAAAAGCATCTGCCGTCACATTTGGTCTGGATTCATAGATGATCCCGACAACTCCCAGCGGCACTCTTCTCTTTTCGATTACAAGACCATTGGGTCTGTGAATGGTTTCCAGCAGCTCTCCTACAGGATCCGGCAGCTGTGTTACCTTTTCGATCCCTTCTGCCATTCCTTTTATTCTCTCTTCTGTCAGTCTGAGACGATCGATCAGTCCTGCCTTCATTCCCTTTTCTTCTGCTCTTGCAAGATCCTTTTCATTAGCCGCAAGGATCCTGTCTGTCTCTGTCACAAGGGCTTCTGCTATCGTAAGCAGTGCCCGGTTCTTCTCCTTTTCAGAAAGCTTCTGTACCTCATATTTTGCCTGCACGGCTTTCTGCCCTGTTTCCTGTAAAGCTGTCATATACTTCCCCCTTCTCTCAGATATGTCTGATCACTTCAGATTCCGTGATCACCATATCCACCCTTCTGTCCTGTTCCTCACAGGGTATTGTAACCGGTGCAATCTGTACATCAAAGGCGAGTCCCGCACTTTTTACAGAGGGAAAAGCCTTAAGGAATCTGTCATAGAATCCCTTTCCATAACCCATCCTGTTTCCGGATCTGTCAAATACAGAGCCAGGTACCAGCACAAGTGTCTTCTGCCCTGCTATTTCCTCTGTGAACAGTTTTTCCTTATCCTCCTGTGGTTCCCGGATATCCTGATAGCCTGCATGAAGGTCAGACAGGGATCTGATTTCATAAAAAGAAATTGTCATTCCCTCTACCACAGGTGCGAAAACATGCTTTGGCGCTTCCGACAGAAACATCTCCTCAACCAGTCCGGTCGTCATCACCTCACTGCGGTAATCCATATAGACAAGTACATTCTCAGCCTCCTGAAACTCCGGCTGTTTTCTGATGTTCTCCCAGATCTGCATACTCTTCTGGAGCCGTACCTCTGCCCCCAGAGCATCCCGATATCCAAGATACTTACTTCTGATACCCTGTTTGTGCATCCTGCTTTTGTTCTCCATAGGCAATCCTCCCTGCAATTTCTTCAGCAACCTTTATTCCATCCATAGCGGCAGAAGTAATACCCCCGGCATAACCGGCACCCTCTCCACACGGGAATAATCCTCTGATATCAGATTCCAGACGTTCATCCCGAAGGATCCTGACCGGGGATGAGGTTCTGCTTTCCACCCCTTCGATCAGAACACTGCTGTCTGAAAATCCCGGAATCACTCTTGAAAAATCCTCCATGCCACGGACAAAATCCCTGGAAAGCTCCTTTGGAAGTATATCATGTACCTTTCCAAATGCCCACGCTCCTTTGATACATGGAGAAAAATCTGGTGGAACATGCTCTGCGCATTTTCCCTTTCTGTCAAAGGGCTGTGATGCATCTGTCCCTGACACATCAGTTTTTTCGTCAGCTTCTCCCGGCAGGACGGCTTCCCTGAACGTGCCAAGAAGCTCTACCGGCACTCTTCCATTCCCTGCAAGATATGCCCTTCTTTCCAGTTCCCGCTGAAAAGCCACACCTGACAACGGGTCTGTCCCGTCTCCATAATCAGAAGGATCAATAGTAATAATCACAGCACTGTTGGCATTTTTACTGTCCCGTTTATAATAGCTCATCCCATTCACAGCCAGATGTCCCTCTTCCGAAGAAGCATTTACCACATAGCCTCCAGGACACATACAGAAGGAATATACCCCTCTTCCACCCACGGATGCTGTCAGCTTATAGGGTGCACTGCCAAGGATCTCATTTTCATCCATTCCATACTGGGCATGGTTGATCAGCTTCTGTGGATGCTCTACCCGGAATCCTACCGCAAAGGGCTTTGGCTCCATGGGCACCTTCATTTTCTGCAGTGCTGCAAAGGTATCCCTTGCACTGTGTCCGGGCGCCAGTACCACATAAGAAGCTTTCAGTGTCTCATGGTTATTGATCTCAACACCGGTGATCCTCCCATTCTCTATCAGCAGATCCGTCACTTTGGACTGAAAGCGGATCTCACCCCCATTTTCAAGGATGGTTTTCCGCATATTCTGAATAACATGATATAATACATCCGTTCCGATATGGGGTTTATAATCATATAATATTTCTTCCGGTGCCCCTTCCCTGACAAAGATGGAAAGTACTTTACGATTCCGTCCTGATTTATCCTTTACCAGGGTATTCAGCTTGCCATCTGAAAAGGTCCCTGCACCGCCTTCTCCAAACTGTACATTGGACTCCGTATCAAGAACTCCCGTCTCCCAGAACTTCCGGACATCACAGGTACGTTCCTCTACTGATTTTCCCCGTTCTAACAGAACAGGCTTAAAACCGGCTTCCGCCAGCATATAACAGCAGAACAGTCCTGCAGGTCCTGCACCAATGATAACCGGTCTCTCTTTCCCCTGATAACCCTGTACTGGGAAATGATATTCTGATCTTTCCATCTGCATGACCTGTTTCCTGTCACAACGTTTATAAACCTGATCTTCCTTTTCTGCTTCTACATCTATACTGTACTGAAAAAACAGCTCCGGCTTTTTCCTGGCATCTACAGACCTGCGTAAGATTGTATAGGACGGTGTTTTTGAAAGCCGCAGCACCTTCCGGATCTTCTGTTCCAGTTCTTCTTTTGTATGGGTGATCGGCAGTTTTAATTGACTGATTCTGAGCATTTCTAGTTCCTTATTGTATTTTCTAACTAAAGTTTTCGTATCAACATTCCCTGTAACGGTCTTTTCAGATCATTGCCTTCTGGCTGCACTTCTTCCAGCTATGACACCGCTTGTCCAGGCGAACTGTAGATTATAGCCTCCGCACTTCCCATCCACGTCCAAAAGCTCTCCGGCAAGATACAGCCCCTTCTGTTTCAGGGACTCCAGATGCTCCGACACTTCCTCCAGTGGAATACCACCTGCACAGACCTGTGCATGTTCTATACCATTTGACTGTTCAATATGTACGGTAAGCTTCCTGTAGCAGGACATCAGCTTTCTGGTTCCGGAGAGCCCGATCTCCTTTATTTCCAGCTCCTTTTTTAATCCCTGCAGATGCAGTATGGCTCCATTCAGCTTACTGTTTGTAAGTCCAAGCACAAAATCAGAAATTTTATATCCATTCAGCTTTTCATAACGGTCAATGACCATTTCTTCAAAGGCTTCCTCTGTAAATTCCGGCAGAAGATTTATCTCCGCTGTCACTTTTCTTTTTTCAAGAAGAGCATATCCTGCTACCCTGCTGAACTGGAACACCGGAATCCCGGAAATCCCATAATCAGTAATCTGCAATTCTCCTTCTTCTTCTGCCAGCCTCCTGCCATCTGCCAATAATGTGATGCGTGCTTTTGTCCGGACCCCTGCTGCTTCCTTCAGAAAAGGATCGCTGCACCGAAGCTGTACAAGTGCCGGGACTACTGGATTTAGATGGTGCCCGAAGCCTTTAGCCAGACGATAGCCATAAAAATCCATTCCCTTATTCAAGGATGCAGGACTTCCGCAGGCAAGGATCAGTCTGTCAAAAGCCTCTTCCTTCTTTTCATATCTGACAAGAAACTGCTGTTTCTTCTGATGAAAACAGGCCTCTGTTATCTCTGTCTCACACAGAACTCTTACATGATGTTTTTCAAGGTTTCTCTCAAGCACATCCCTGATCGTTGCTGCCTGTTCTGTATAAGGATAAAGATAACCATTCCTTTCTCTGATCAGGATTCCGTTCTCCTCAAGGAATCTGATCATATCCTGACAGGAAAATTCATGAAAGAAGTTTTCCAGTTTTGATTTATCCTTACAGTAATACATTCCCATATGAAAATCAAGATTACTGAAGTTACATTTTCCATTACCGGTCGCTAAAATCTTCTTACCAGCTTTATTATTCTTTTCAAAGACAGTCACACTTGCTTTCTGCTCTGTGGCAGCTATCGCTGCCATCATTCCGCACGCTCCGCCGCCTATAATTGCAATTTTCATCTTTTCTCCATTCCCATCAGCTCGAATAAGATTCCAGGAAGTGATACAATTCACTCTCTGTCCTGATCAACTTCATATGAATGATCTCATTCTGAAGCTCCCATGGCAGATTTTCAAGAAGGATCCCTGTATTGAGATACATATGCGTCAGACTTCTGTCGTACACAACCACCTTGTGGTCTTCACAAACAAGATAATATCCTTCTTCAGCTTTTTCATAATTCTTCCGTACAACGACTCGGTCTCCGGAAAAGGATAACAGTTCAACACCGGACAGACCTTCTTCCTGATCCGTCAGAGAAGGACTCTTTTCATAAAGCTCAAGTTCCTGCTGAAGCTCTTCCCTTGTCAGTCCTACATATTTCTGCGGCGCATTTTCTTCCTTTTCTGACATTTCCCCAGTAAAAGCATCATAGGTCATAACGATATAGTCTGTATCAGCTGTCAGAACCGGTGTCTTCTGATATCCTGTTTCTATCACAGTATCTTCTGATTCTTCTTCTGTTTCTTTCTGCTTTTCCTTTACAGTTGTTCCTTCTCCAGGATAAAAAAAACGCTCTGCCATCCCCCCGGAAAAGGCACCTATCGTAAACATGACAGCCGGATAGATAAAAAACAGGCTGATACGTTTTACAAATTTCATAGCAATTCACCTTTTACTATTCCTTTTTATAAACAGTATCAGCCAAAATATCCGATTCTATACTACAGGAGCCTTGTCAGTTTTCCAATAAACAGAATCATTCCCGCAAGAGGAAGCTTTTGGATCTCATCCTCACTTATTGCTTTTAATATAAGAAGTAATATAATATAGATCACAATCCCTACAGGAATGCAAATGATCATGGATACCGTACTTCCTGCAAAAGAACTAAGCAGCTTGTTGAATGCCAGACATACCAGCCCGGCTGCTGCAGCCGTTGCTGCCGGAAAAGCCAGTCTTCTCATGTAATCTATCCTGTACTGGATACCCCTGAGCACCAGTATAAAAGACAGCACAGTAAAAACTGCAAGTGGTACAATCTGTGCGATCAGAATACCAAACAGGGAATCTCCCATACTCTGCAGCAAAACAATCATCAGGATACCGTGAGTGATCGCTGCAATCCCCTCCAGACTGAGTACATATCGCATTTTTCTCATTCTGACCAGTAATTCCGCACATGCATAGCTTATAGCAAATAACGGGATCAGGATACTTCCTGTCGCTACCGCCTGTGCCAGTGATGCATTGTTTCCCTTAAAGAACAGATTCAGCAGATTTTCAGAAAATACCGCTGTAAATACAGCCACCGGAAATGAAATCAAGATGATGTGCTGCATAAACTCTGCCATTCTTTCCCTGGCCATACGGAATTCTTCTCTGTCCATAAAATAGATAATCCTTCTGATATACCCTTCATGAAAAAGAATACAGAAAAGAATCATGATCCCCAGCACCGGCAGACACTTTCCATAATAATTTCCCCATAAAAGAACAGTATCAGCCGTACCCTCTTTCTGTCTGATAAAAAGGATACCATCCAGCAAAAGAATCCCTCTTCCCAGAAGGGCATATATCATAAATGGCAGTGCTGTGCCCATCAGCATACGAAAAATGTGCTGCCCTCTGTCCTGATTTTTCAGCTGCTCCTTCCTGCCACTGCTCTTTCGGTAAATCAGAAATACGAATAATATGTGCAGGAAACCTACAACGGAAGAGATCAGAATACCGATGCTGATACCAATCGCACCATATGCAGCTGCATAAATGCTGTCCTGCAGAAGTGCAGATACCTTCTGCCCATATCTGTAAAGGATCCCTGTACTGATCAGGGACGCAGTGATCATAACTACTGATTTTATGACGATGGAATGAGAAGAAGGAATATGCGATCCATTTCCTTCAAAATACCCCTTCCATACTCCTGTCATGATCTCAAACACAATCGCCGGTGCCATGATACTGATGCACATACCTGCAACCGGCTGGTGCAGTACATTTTTTGCAAATTCCGGTCCGGATAAGGTCAGAAGCGCACTGCACAGAATACCTGCAAAAGTCCCGGCAATCAATGCATTCTTCAGGACTCTGGCGGCGTTTCCATACTGTTCTCGTCTGACACGGTACCTGACAAGTGAAGCTGTTGCTGATGAAAATCCATACGTAAAGAAGCAGCCAGCTGCTACATATAATTCTATGGCAAAGCTGCCAAACGCAACTCCTTTTTCCCCTGTCATATAAATCAGGGGAACCCGGAGGATCAGACTGGCAATGCAGGTAAAGATCAGAACTGTCCAGTAGCTTTCCTTTCTTCTCCCCTTTGCCTCTTTTCCCTTTCTGCTCATAAGTACTCCTTATTTATCAAATATCTCTTGTTATTCCCAGTTTTTCAAGCACAGCTTCCTGCTTCTTTTCCATAACTGCCGCCTCTTCCGGCACCATATGATCATACCCGCACAGGTGAAGCAGGCTGTGAGCTGTAAGAAAAGCAAATTCTCTTTTGGGTGAGTGGCCAAAGCTCTCTGCCTGCTGAAATACCCGCTCTGCAGAAATAATGATATCTCCAAGGATAAGCTCCCCACTGTCAGGATCAAAATAATCTGCCTCTGCCTCTTCTGCAACAGAAAAATCAGCCTCCGTCCTGAAGGGGATCATGGGAAACGACAGAACATCCGTCGGCATATCCTTGTCCCTGAACTGTCTGTTATATTCCTGTATTCCATCATTATCTGTGATCAGCAGATTGACCTGTGCTTCATAGGGGCAGTTCTCACTTGCAAGAACCTCCTCCATAACACTTTCCAGAATTTCCCTGCAGTCAAAAGGAAATGTCATCTCAGTTTCATTTTCAACGTAAGAAGTCATAGTATAGCTGTTCTCCTGCTAATATTTTTTTCATCTGTTCCAGATCTCCAATAGAGATCTCACTCTGGTTCAGGATACCACTGCTTAACTTTTTCTGAAAAACTGCCTCAACCAGCTTGTCATAATCAAGTACTGCCTCTTTGTTTTTTTTGAAGAGATAGCTGATTGACGATATCATGGTATCTGCAAACAGAAGTACTACTGTTTCCCTGGAACGTATTGGTATATCTGGCTGCAGATATTCCTTCAGTATCTGCAGTGCCTGTCCAGGCATATGATATTCCGCCAGAATACCTTCCACGGCTTCATAGGAATTATCATTCTGCAGTACCCCTATCTTGTGATAATATCCCCCTGCTTTGGCTGCGGCTGCATTCATGTAGAGTTTTGATGCGATCCGTTCACACAGATATGCCGTATGGATCGCATGAAAATATTCCTCTCTGGACTGCTCCTTCAGTCTGACAAGGAGCGGGCATTCCGGGTCATTCACATCCATATAAGCATCTCTGGTGCGATATATGATTGAAAAACTAAACAGCTTCAGCAGAATTACCATAAGAATCAGGCTGACCAGCGTATTAAATGCCGGTACGATCAGCATTTCCATGGAAAAGCCATCATTTGCCAGCAGGATCTCCCATACACTCAGACATACAAACTGCAGCAGTAATGAACAAAGCAGCGGCCTTCCCACCTGAAAGCTTTCATCCAGTCCGTAGAAAAGGTAAACTCCCACCATGCCGATCACAAAGTACATGATGAACAGTACCGCATCTCCGTCACTGCAAAGCAGAACACTGATAAGCAGCAGTGTGCTTCCAGCGCTCATGGCGGTCATCCGATCCGAAAAAAGCATCAGTCCAGTGAAAACGGCCAGATAAGGATATCCCCCTTCAGGGATCAGTGGAAAAAACACACTTAATATCAGAAAGAGCAGATATAACAAAAAAAACCGGCCGGTATTTTCCGTATGTTCCTTCTCTGCCATCTGAAACAGCATTCCGCCTGCTGCAATTGACGTGAAAACAACTGTTTCTGCAATTTCATATACTGTTTTCTGATAAAGATAAGCTGCAAATGCTGCAGAAAGCACAGTGAGGAAAAACAACAGCAGCTTCCTGATACTGTCAATTATCTTTTCTTTTGCCATAACCTGATTTTCTGCTTCTGTTTCCCGCTCTGCTTTTTGCACTGTCTTTTTCCTTTACTTCATATACTTCGTAAGCTTTAACGATCTTTTGTACAAGTGGATGTCTTACCACATCCTTGCTTGTCATATTACAGAATGCAATATCATCAATTCCTTTTAGTACACGTACCGCAATATCCAGTCCGGAAACAGAAGACGGTGCAAGATCCTTCTGTGATGCATCTCCTGTGATAATCACCTTGGAACCGAAACCGATTCTCGTCAGGAACATCTTCATCTGTGCTGGTGTTGTATTCTGGGCTTCGTCAAGGATGATATAGGCATTATCCAGTGTTCTTCCTCTCATATAGGCAAGGGGCGCAACCTCGATCAAACCCTTTTCCATATTTTTCATAAAGGACTCTGCTCCCATGATCTGATACAGGGCATCGTACAGAGGCCGAAGATAGGGATCTACCTTACTCTGCAGGTCTCCCGGCAGAAATCCAAGCTTTTCTCCTGCCTCGATTGCCGGCCTTGTCAGGATGATCCTCTCTACCTCCTGATTCTTGAAGGCTGTGATTGCCATAGCCATGGCAAGATAGGTTTTACCGGTTCCTGCAGGTCCAAGTCCGAACACTAGCATATTCTTACGTATGCTGTCCACATACTGCTTCTGCCCAAGCGTTTTCGGTTTTACAGGTTTACCGGAAACCGTATGGCAGATACAGTCTTTATCTATTTCAAGTAATACATCGCTTTTATTTTCTTCCATACACATGGCAATCGCATAATCAACATTCTGGTCTTCGATGTTGTTTCCTCTCTCTGACAGAGCATTCAGCTCTTCCAGTACATTCTTCGCCATTTCAGCATTCCGGTCTGCTCCGCTTATGATGATCTTCCCATTTCTGTCGGTAATCGAAACGTCAAACTGTCTCTCCAGTTTCTTTACATTTCTATCAAACTGTCCGAACAGATTCTGGATATGTCCGGCCGACACCTGTACTTCTCTCACGCCTGTTTCCATTTATTCTCCCTGCACCTCTCCGGTCATGCGGATCTCTGTCTTCTGCAGCCCGGAGCATGGTGCCGTTACTTCAAATTCCACTATAAGGGCATAAATCCCCTTATATTTCTTTATTGTAACATCTTTTTTTATATTTTGTACCCCTTTTTCCTCTAAAGTTTCTACAAATTTCTGAATTTTATGCTCCATTTGCTTCTGGATCTCTGCCTGTTCATAAATTCTTTCCTCTGTAACATACTCCCTGTTTTTTTCAGAAATCAGGTAAAAGGGAATCAGAAAATTTCCAAACAGCCGCATCTGCTCTGTCTCCATGATACAATCCCCTTCCCGGTATGCTTTCCCCGGGAGACCCAGATGAAATTCCCTTTTTCCTACAAGCATCCACAGTCCTTTTTTCTCTCTTCCTGTATATGCCCTGTACTCATATTTTTCCGGGAACTTCCATTCCCTGTCAAAAGAAAAAGACAGCATAACGTCTGCATCAGCCCTGCAGTATTCATATCTCTTTACTTCTCCGTTCTCATTCATGATCGGGACACATCCTTCTACCAGAATATCTCCCTTCTGTACCAAATCCCCTTCCTTAACAACAGGGTTGCCACTTCTTGTGATCATGCCCACGATCGTACCATCCCTGTCAGCCACCAGATCATAGCCCTCATCGGGTGTGCCTTTCTCCCCTTCTTTTATTTCCGGGAGTTTTTCATTTTCTCTGATCTGGATCACAAGACTGGTTCCGTCCATTCTTGCAGACGTCCATGTGACAACCGGAAACTCATTCCTGATCTTCTTTTCCACATCTTCCATGGCAAGCTGCTTTTTTTTCATTCCGGTTTTAATATTGTTTTCAGACAGGAAATCCATAAGAACCTCCTCTGTCACATAATGGTTTCCTGTGACCCGGATATTCCATACATAGCCTGACATAAGGATCCAGAAAAGCAGACTTAAGACAATGCCAGCCAGAAAAATTTTTCGTTTCTGAACCTTTACCATAAGAAAGGGCAGTCCACAACGTTTCGTTATGACTACCCTTGTTCCTGTCTTTCTTGTGATCTTTTTCAGCTGCCGGAATGCCTTCAGGCTGACTGACATCGTATAAAAGCTTCCGTGGTTCTGTATATCCCACAGCAGAATGTTATGATTCCCACATAAATTGATAAACCGCTCCGGAGAATACCCACTAAGACGGATCCTCACATATCCCTTCAGGAAACGAATCAACTGCAGCATTCCATACCTCACAACTTAAATTTGGCTCTCTTACAGGAAACTGATGGTTTCGATCATTCCCCTGATCTTCATATCCTCATTAGTATAGTAGGAAATCGTAAGCTTCTTTCCTTTCAGTTCTATCTTTCTGTTTTTTCCCTGCAGCAGGATCAGATCATCAGAATACTGCAGTATCCCTTTATAATTTTCCACGAAAATATCATTTTCTCCGGTCACTGTTATGATGGATGCCCCAAGGAGAGAATCCTTTGGAAGCTTTAAAGACTCCACCACCAGCTCCCTTTTTTCCCGGATCTGCATTCTGTGATTCTTTTTTTCTTTTTTCATCATGCTATACTATATGACAGAAAAAGAGCTGGCAGAACTACTTCAGGATCTGATGTATGATCGCACCTTCTTTTTTCACTTTGTCTCCAATATGAAATGCCTTCCGCAGCCGTTCCTCACAGGCAAGACGTTTTGCTTCCTCATTGGAATGAATATAGGCCAGTGGTTCTCCTGCCTTTACATGACTTCCCACCTTCTTTGTAAGGACAATTCCTACAGAAAGATCGATCGCACTCTCTTTGGTCTCCCTGCCGCCACCAAGGATCAGAGAGCAGATCCCTACCTCATCACACTGAATCTTTTCCACATATCCGTCCTTCTCAGAAAGAAGTGGTGTAATACTGGATGCCTTTGGCAAAAGATCAGTTTCATACACCATCCTCTTATCGCCTCCCTGTGCCTCCACAAGCTCTGCCAGCTTATCAAGTGCCTTTCCGCTGTCAACTGCCTCCTTCAGCATCTCTCTTGCCTGCTGCTCATTCTCTGCGATCTCTGCCACCATAAGCATACAGCTTCCAAGTGTCATGCAAAGCTCTGTGAAATCCGCAGGTCCATGTCCCTTCAGTGTTTCGATCGCTTCCTTTACCTCAAGGGCATTTCCTACAGCATTTCCAAGTGGCTGATCCATATCAGAGAGCACAGCCATCATTTTTCTTCCGGCATTTTTCCCAATCGTCATCATCTCACCGGCAAGCAGCATGGCATCTGCTTCTTCCTTCATAAAAGCACCGCTTCCCGTCTTCACATCAAGGACAATGGCATCTGCTCCGGCTGCCAGCTTCTTACTCATAATAGAGGATGCGATCAGTGACATATTATCTACTGTGGCCGTTACATCCCGCAGGGCATACAGCTTCTTGTCGGCCGGTGCCAGATTCTTTGTCTGTCCGATAATGGAAATTCCGATCCTGTTCACCTGGTCGATAAATGCTTCTTCACTTAAGGAAGTAGAAAATCCCTGGAAGCTCTCCAGCTTGTCAATGGTGCCGCCGGTATGTCCAAGTCCTCTTCCGCTCATCTTGGCAATCTTAACACCACAGGCACTGACCATAGGCGTCAGGGCAAGGGACGTCTTATCTCCCACGCCACCTGTACTGTGTTTATCTACCTTGATTCCCTGAATGCCTGACAGATCAAGCTGATCCCCGCTCTCTGCCATAGCCATGGTAAGTGCGGCTGTCTCCTTTTCATTCATGCCGTTAAAATAGATTGCCATCATCATGGCTGACATCTGATAATCCGGGATATTCCCTTTTGTGTAACCCTCAATCATAAAAAAAATCTCGTCCCGTGAAAGTGTGCCTCCGTTTCTTTTTTTCATGATCAGATCATACATGCGCATAGTCACATTCTCCCTTCTCTTTATTTATGATAAGGCTCCCCTGACAGGATACGGAAGCTCCGGTAAATCTGCTCCAGCAGTATGACCCGCATAAGCTGATGAGGAAAGGTCATTCTGGAAAAAGAAATTGCCTCATCTGCCCTCTTTGTCACACTATCATGCAGTCCCAGCGAACCCCCGATCACAAACTGGATATGGCTTTTCCCCATCGTCATCAGCTTTTCAAGTCTCTCAGAAAGTTCTACGGAATCATATTGCTTCCCCTGGATTTCAAGTGTAAAAAGAAAAGCATCCTCTTTGATATATTTTAATATCCTGGATGCCTCTTTCTTTTTGATCTGTTCCTCCAGCGCTTCTCCTGCACTGTCCGGTGTCTTTTCATCTGCAACCTCGATGATCTCCAGCCTGCAGTAGCCGGAAAGCCGCTTACTGAATTCCGTAATGGCTTCCCGGTAAAATTTTTCTTTTACTTTTCCTACACAGATAACTGTTATTTTCATAAATCCGTTTCTTTTTCCTGCCCATTCTTTTCAAAAATGGATGCATAGATCTCATCAGCCAGCCGTTCCAGATAATCCTGATCCAGATTCATAAACTTTCCTGAAATCAGTTCCTTTACCCTTTCTGTTCTGGCAAAATACTTTGCTTCTTCCTCTTCCTGATCAAAGTGCAGTGATTCGTCAATGGCCTTTGCCGAAAGATTGGTCATACACCACTTTTTGATCTCACTTGTCAGATTGTTCTCACTGCCGGCCTTCTTTTCAAATATTCTGGCACTTCTCAAGGAAACACAGCCCATAATGATGAAAAGCAGAAAAAGCGCCCCCATAACGCCGCTGATCATGTACTTGTTCAGCCCTCTGACCGGTATCACGTCCAGAAAATAAAGGACAACCAGAATAAATCCAGCTATACCCACGATCAGCAGAGTATAGGCAGAAGACCTGTTATTCTCTGCTTTCTCTGTATTATTTACATACGAAGCCATAAAAACACCTCCCCAGGACGCAGATCACTCTGCTATTTTATACTTCGAAATCAGACACGGTACCCCTATATTTTTATTTACAGACGGCTGCATCCATATAAAGTTCTCTTCATCCCCGATCATCACAAGAATAGTACGGTTTCCCTTTTTATCCTTATTGGCATTCTGGTAAACCCAGGTTCCATGGTCTGCTGTGCCTTCCCATTCCTCCATCTTGTCATTCAGGTCTGTTGTTGTCACATAGAAGTCCCCGTTCAGAAGTCCACCACTGTAACTGCCGATCCGGTTTCCCACATAACGTTCACCCTTCTTGAAATTCGCCGTATTAAAATCAAAATGCTCGGATCCTTCTCCATCCGGCAGATCATTTGCAAATCCGCCCGTGTACTGATGATACGTATACAGATCTGTATTTTTGCTGTCATTATGCACATGATAATGGATAAAGGTTCCCTTGCCATCCCGTTTTCCGTCTTTCCAGGTTCCATAATAATACTGGTTGTCTGCATAAACGGCAATTCCCGTTCCGGAAGGAAGTCCATTGCTGTCCTTATCTCCATAATAGTAGAAATCTGTAGAACCCCGCAGGCTGTAGCTCATGGCCCGGAAGCGGTCAAGGGATGCCAGATCATCCAGTGCCTTCTGATTGCTGTCAGCCCAGTACTCCATCATTTCCTTAAGCTGACTATCTTTGTCATAGGTAATCTTGCTGTAGTCCACAGTACCATTCTGCATAATTTCCTGATAGGGGGTCTGTTCCGGAATCGGGGAGGCATCTGCCTTCCCGTCCGTTTTCTCCTCCGCCCCGGTCTGTGTGGGAGTTGCAGCTGCTATTTCCTGCTTCTCACCTGCATTCTGCTCCGGCATATTCTCATCAGCATAATCCATAATGCTTTCCTGCAGATCTTCATCCCGGCTTTCACTGTTATTTTTATTTTTGACAGCAGATACCACAAAAGTGATAAACAAAACCAGTACGATCAGCACAAAAGGAAGGATTGTTACAATAATTTTTGCTTTTTCCTGATCAAATTCTTTTTTCATTTATTTATTTCTCAAATACTCATCAATGCCTTTTGCTCCTGCTTTTCCGGCACCCATTGCCAGAATAACAGTCGCTGCTCCTGTTACCGCATCGCCACCGGCATAAACACCTTCCTTGGATGTCTGTCCATTCTCTTCTGCCGCAACAATACATTTTCTCTTGTTGATCTCAAGACCTTTGGTCGTGGAAGAGATCAGCGGATTCGGAGAAGTTCCAAGTGACATGATAACGGTATCCACATCAATCACAAACTCAGATCCAGGAACCTCCACAGGACGTCTTCTGCCGGATTCATCAGGCTCTCCGAGCTCCATTTTAATGCAGCGGATGCCTTTTACCCAGCCCTTTTCATCTTCAAGAATCTCTACCGGGTTAGTCAGCAGATTAAAGATAATGCCCTCTTCTTTTGCATGATGTACTTCTTCTACTCTGGCAGGCAGCTCTTCCTCGCTTCTTCTGTATACGATATGAACCTCACTGCCAAGACGGAGTGCTGTTCTTGCTGCATCCATGGCTACGTTACCACCGCCTACAACAGCAACCTTCTTACCTCTCATGATAGGAGTATTGGAATCTTCATTAAATGCCTTCATCAGATTGCTTCTTGTCAGGTACTCATTGGCAGAGAATACTCCGTTTGCCTGCTCACCGGGAATACCCATGAACTTCGGAAGCCCTGCACCGGATCCGATAAATACGGCATCGAAGCCCTCTTCATTCAGCAGCTCATCAATGGTAACGGATTTTCCGACAACCACGTTGGTTTCAATCTTTACACCAAGTGACTTAACGTTCTCGATTTCCTTCGCTACGACTCTGGTCTTCGGAAGTCTGAATTCAGGGATACCATAAACCAGTACACCGCCTGCTTCGTGAAGTGCTTCAAAGATCGTAACATCATAGCCCATCTTGGCAAGATCGCCGGCACAGGTAAGTCCTGCAGGACCGGATCCGATCACAGCAACCTTCCTACCGTTCTTCTCTGCAGCTCCCTGGGGTTTGATTCCGTTTTCGGAAGCCCAGTCTGCTACGAAACGCTCCAGCTTTCCGATGGAGATAGGCTCTCCCTTGATACCTCTGATACATTTGCCTTCACACTGACTCTCCTGAGGACATACACGTCCGCAGACTGCCGGAAGTGCAGAGGATTCGGAAATGATCTGATAAGCACCTTCGATATCGTCATTCTTTACCTTCTCAATGAACCCCGGAATGTTAATGGATACCGGGCATCCCTTCATACACTGGGCATTCTTGCAGTTGATACATCTGCTTGCTTCTTCTTTTGCTTCTTCTCCATTATAGCCAAGGCAGACCTCTTCAAAATTGGTTGCTCTTACCTTCGCATCCTGCTCTCTGACAGGTGTCTTCTTTAATACGTCCATTAGTCATTACCTCCGCAGTTTCCGCAGCCGCCGTGATGGGTTGCTCCTTCTTTTGCTGCAAGATAGGCTCTTCCTTCTGCAGTCTTATAAATCTGTTGACGCTGCATAGCTTCATCAAAATTAACCTGCAGTCCATCAAATTCCGGTCCGTCAACACAGGCAAACTTCACTTCTCCGCCTACAGTGACACGGCAGGCGCCGCACATACCGGTTCCGTCTACCATAATAGGGTTTAAGCTGACTACAGTAGGGATATTCAGTTCCTTTGTCAGCTTGCAGACAAATTTCATCATGATCATGGGTCCAATGGCGATACATACATCATAATGATTACCTTCATTTACAAGATCGGTAATGGTCTGCGTTACCATACCGCTTCTTCCATAGGAGCCATCATCTGTGGTAACAAAAAGACGGCCTGCAACTGCTTCCATTTCCTTTTCAAGGATCAGGATACTCTTTGTCTTTGCACCAACGATGACATCTGCATCAATGCCGTTCTCATGGAGCCATTTTACCTGCGGATAAACAGGTGCAGTTCCCACTCCACCCGCAACAAAAAGGATTTTCTTTTTCTTCAGTTCTTCCTTATCTTCGTGAACCAGCTCAGAAGGCTGTCCAAGAGGACCTACAAAATCGTGGAAGGCATCACCTGTCTTTAAATGAGACATAAATTCTGTTCCGGCTCCGACTACCTGGAATACGATAGTAACGGTTCCCTTTTCCCTGTCATAATCACAGATGGTAAGTGGGATTCTTTCTGCCCTTTCATCTGTTCTTACGATCACAAACTGTCCCGGCTGGCAGGACCTTGCCACTCTTTTTGCTTCCACCACCATGTAATAAATATTGGGTGTCAGTTCTTTTGCTTCTAAAATCTTGTACATCTCTATATCCTTTCCTGTTTTATATTAACGGGATCAGTCCCATCTGACCGTTTTCATCATAAATCAGTCTGTTTGGGGTTCCCGTATAAACTTCCACGGCATACATTCTTTCTTCTTTTTTCCTATTGCCATTGCCGTCGGTGACATACTCACCAAATATATAATAATAGCTATTTCCAATTTGCACAACAGTTTCATACACAAAGGAATGAATTCCCGTCTCACCAAAGGCATGTCCCTTTTCATCTGTCAGGATATGCTGTGCCATCAGCGCCCTGATAACAGCTGAGGAAGCTGTATTTAAGGAAACACTGCCATCCATGGTAAATTCATAGCTTCTGCTTGTCACTTCGCTCTTTACACCTTCAGCTGAAATCACAACAAACTTGTAATTACTTCTTCCAAGAGGCATGGAAATAGGTTCTGTATAGAGAATACTGCTGCTGTCAGGCTCTGATTTATCTGTTGTATAGTAAATGCTGCAGCCCACCGGAATATCCATCTCAATCAGGGTCGGCACCTGATATTTCCCACTCTCCGGTAATACCGCCGGTGCCTCCGGTACTGTCAGATTAATGGAATACCAGTTTCTTACTACGTCACTTTCTATACCATATTCATTGATAAAAACGGCGTTAACCTGATATCTGCCAGCTTCCAGAAAAATTGGGGATGTGTATATCTCTGAGGAAGCTGTAGGCGTTGTTCCATCCAGTGTGTAGTAAATATGCCCGGTCGTATTGGCCTGCAGCCGCAGGTAAAGAACCTCATCATAATTTCCACTTTCATAATTATACACCGGAGAAAGCGCCATATAATGCTGAAAGGCAGTGGTAATGCTTTCATCTCTGCAGTCTGAAAGCAGATCATTGATCGCATCAAACCGCCCCTGCTTTTCATAAAGCCGGATCACCCTTTCATAAAGCTTTTCCATTTCTTCAGACGGAAATTGTCCTTTATCGATTTCTTCTGTCAGTACCTGGATTGCTTTTTCTGTATCATCAAGCTGTTCATAGCACGATGCCAGAAGCAATGTGTTTCTGACTATATCTCCCTCCTGCCTTCCCGCTTTTTCAAGCAGTGCCGCAGCTTCCCGGTATTTTCCCTGATCAGCCAGCTTTTCAGCCTTCTGTGTCTGGTAGGAAGCAGAATAATGAATATACAGAAGAGGAACAGATATCACTATGGCAAGCAGTGCCGCAGCAAGACTGATCACCCTTGACCGGATACGGCTTCTGTTCATTTCTTCCAGAAAGAATCCTTCATGCTCCTTGCCGTTTGTTTCAGCCTCCTGTCCGTTTCCCTCTGTTTCTCTTTCCTTAATCTCTTCTCCAACCGTTGACAGAGTTTCTGTTATGCTGTTTTCTATTTCCGGCTCAAAATCCGGCACAATCCTGATTTCAAGTCCACATGATTCGCAATAGAGATGTCCAGGTTCGATCTCTTTCCCGCACGACGGACATTTCATATAAAACACTCCCTGCTCTGTTTCCTGTGCCTTTTATTTCTGCAGTTCTACAGACTGGATGCAGTTATTCAAAAGCATTGCGATCGTCATCGGTCCGACACCGCCCGGAACTGGTGTAATGGCGCTGCAGATCTCTGCAACATCATCAAAATCCACATCTCCACACAGCTTATTATCTGCATCCCTGTTGATACCCACATCGATCACAACTGCACCTTCTTTTATATATTCCCTTGTGATCATCTTCGGTTTTCCAATGGCTGCGATCAGAATATCTGCTCTTTTTGCTACTTCCTTCAGGTTTGCTGTCCTGGAATGAGCCACGGTAACTGTAGCATTCTCACGAAGCATCAGAAGTGCCATCGGCTTGCCTACGATATTGCTTCTCCCAAGGATCACACATTCCTTTCCTTCTATGGAAATACCGGAACGCTTTAAGAGCTCGATCACACCTGCCGGTGTACAGGACACAAAGCCAGGCTGTCCAATACAGAGTGCACCTACACTCTCCGGATGGAATCCGTCTACATCCTTCTTTGGATCGATCGTGCGGATCACCTTGTTTTCATCGATATGTGCAGGCAGCGGAAGCTGGACAAGAATACCATTTACATCCTTTCGGCCATTCAGTTCACGGATCAGCGAAAGGAGCTCTTCTTCTGTAGTTTCCTCCGGCAGCTCATAAGAAAGGGATCCGATCCCGATATATTCACAGCCCTTCTTTTTATTTCTTACATACACGGTCGAAGCCGGATTGTTGCCAACCTGAATCACAGCCAGGGTAACTTCCGTTCCCTCCGCCTTCAGCTTCGCCGCTTTTTCTTTCAGTTCATCCTTAATGGCAAGAGAAATTGCCTTTCCGTCGATAATCTGTGCCATACTGTCCCCCTTAAAATAAACCGGTGATCACACCCTCTTCATTAACATCAATATTAAAGGCTGCCGGTGCCTTCGGAAGTCCCGGCATGGTCATGACAGCGCCTGTCAGTACCACCACAAATCCGGCTCCTGCGGATACATAGGCCTCTCTGACACTGATGGAAAAGCCCTCCGGTCTTCCAAGAAGCGTCGGATCATCTGACAGGGAATACTGGGTCTTTGCCATACATACAGGAAGCTTTCCAAATCCGAGCTCCTCCAGCTTCTTAAGCTGCTTTGAAGCGGCTGAAGTATAATTGACTCCATCAGCACCGTAAATCTCCCTGGCAACTGTCTCAATCTTTTCCTTTAAGGAAAGCTCATTCTCATACAGAACATGGAAATCACTTTCTTTGTTCTCCAGGGTGTCAAGTACCTTTTCAGCCAGAGGAATACCGCCTTCACCGCCTTTTTCCCATACTTCAGAAAGTGCAAATTCACAGTTTCTCTCTTCGCAGAATTTCCGGATATAGGAAATTTCTGCCTCTGTATCTGTTACAAAGCTGTTCAGCGTCACCACGATCGGTACGCCGAACTTATGCAGGTTTTCTATATGCTTCTCCAGATTGACGATTCCCTTATGGAGTGCATCCATATTTTCTGCAGACAGTTCGTTTTTGGGAACACCTCCATTATATTTCAATGCCCGCACAGTCGCAACCAGAACAACCGCATCCGGTTTTAATCCTGCCATACGGCATTTGATATCCATAAACTTTTCTGCACCAAGGTCTGCACCGAATCCAGCCTCTGTGATCACATAATCAGCCATTTTAAGTGCCATCTTGGTTGCTCTGACAGAATTACAGCCATGGGCAATATTGGCAAAAGGCCCACCATGTACAATCGCAGGAGTATGCTCCAGCGTCTGGATCAGATTGGGCTTTAACGCATCCTTTAAAAGAGCTGCCATGGCGCCCACTGCCTTTAAGTCCGCTGCAGTGACAGGCTCTCCTTCATAATTGTAGGCAACCACCATTCTTCCAAGACGCTGTTTTAAATCCTTCATATCATCAGCAAGGCACAGAACCGCCATAATCTCAGATGCTACAGTGATCACGAAATGATCCTCTCTGACAAAACCGTCTGTCTTTGCCCCAAGACCAACCACAACATTACGAAGAACACGGTCATTCATATCAAGGCAGCGTTTCCATACAACACTTCTTGTATCAATCCCAAGCTCGTTTCCCTGCTGGATATGATTGTCCAGCATAGCTGCAAGCAGATTATTGGCAGAAGTAATAGCATGAAAATCACCGGTGAAGTGAAGATTCAGATCCTCCATAGGCACCACCTGTGACAGACCGCCTCCGGCCGCACCGCCTTTGATCCCAAAGCACGGCCCAAGGGAAGGCTCTCTTAACGCGATCACCGCTTTCTTTCCCAGTCTGCCAAAGGCCTGTCCAAGACCTACACTTGTCGTTGTCTTGCCTTCTCCTGCCGGAGTCGGATTGATCGCTGTCACAAGAATCAGCTTTCCATCCGGGTTTTTACTGATTCTTTCCATGTATTCATCAGAAAGCTTGGCTTTATACTTTCCGTATAGCTCCAGCTCATTCTCTGTAATATCAAGCTTTTCCGCTACCTCTCTGATCGGTAAAAGCTCTGCCTCCTGCGCAATCTGAATATCTGTTTTCATGCCCTGCTTCCTTTCTCTCCCCTATGATTTATAGCTGTTCCTCTATGTACTGCTCAAACTGTTCCATGCTCATCAGTACCTTTCTTGGCTTGGTACCTTCCTCTTCGCCTACCACGCCGGCTTCACTGAGCTGATCCATGATCCTTGCTGCCCGGTTAAAACCGATCTTGAACATTCTCTGCAGCATACCAATGGATGCCTTGTCCTTTTCAATGATGAACTTTCCGGCCTCCACGAAATATTCGTCTTTATCAGACGTCGTATCTGCACTGCCTCCTGCAGAGGCTGCTCCCATATCTGCGATCTTTTCTTCGATATCACTGTTGTAAACATTGCCAAGTCTCTGATTCTTCAGATATTCAACCACATCTGATACTTCCTTGTCTGATACAAAGGCGCCCTGTACTCTGGCCGGCTTGGTATAGCCCTGTGGATAAAAGAGCATGTCGCCCTTTCCAAGAAGCTTTTCTGCCCCGTTCATATCAAGGATAGTTCTGGAATCCACACCGCTGGATACACTGAAGGCGATACGGCTTGGCATATTGGCCTTGATCAGACCGGTAATAACATCGACGGAAGGACGCTGCGTAGCAATGATCAGATGGATACCGGCCGCTCTTGCAAGCTGCGCCAGACGGCAGATGGATTCTTCTACCTCCCCAGGAGCTACCATCATCAGATCAGCAAGCTCATCTACGATGATCACGATCTGCGGCATCTTTGCAGGTATTTCCGTTTCTCCCCTGGCTTGCATTTCTTCCAGCTTTTTATTATACCCCTTCAGGTCACGGACATTGAAATCAGCAAATCTCTGATATCTGTCTGTCATTTCCGCAACACCCCAGTGAAGGGCTGCCGCAGCCTTCTTGGGATCTGTCACTACCGGGATCAGCAGATGAGGAATACCATTATATACACTCAGCTCTACTACCTTTGGATCCACCATGATCAGCTTCACCTCATCTGGCTTCGCCTTATAGAGAATACTCATGATCAGAGTATTGATACATACGGATTTACCGGATCCTGTTGCTCCGGCGATCAGCATATGTGGCATTTTTGCAATATCTGTTACCACCGTCTTACCGGCAATATCCTTTCCAACTGCAAAGGCAAGCCTTGAGTCAAACTCCTTAAACTCCTTTGTATCCAAAAGATCCCTTAAAGCAACTGCTGTATTCTCTCTATTCGGTACTTCGATTCCAATGGCTGCCTTACCGGGTATTGGTGCCTCGATACGGATATCGGTAGCCGCCAGATTCAGCTTGATATCATCGGAAAGTCCCACGATCTTGCTGACCTTAACTCCCTGTTCCGGCTGCAGCTCATATCTTGTAACTGCAGGTCCCTGACTGATGTCCGTAATCGTCACCTTAACGCCAAAGGTCTGCAGTGTCTGGCGCAGCCTCTCTGCCGTCTCACGCAGCTCTCTGGAAGAATCTACGCTCTTTGCCTTCCCTTTCCTAAGCAGGTCTATTGGCGGGAAATGATATTCCTTCTCCACAGACTTCTTCTCATGAAGCTTCTGATACATTTCTCCTGTCACAACCGTGCCTACCGCACCGGAAGAGCTTCTGACCGCACCAGGATCCTTCTTCAGTGCTGCTACCGGTTTTACTGGTGTTTCTTTTCTGACTGGCTGTTCCTGCCTTACCGGTACAGCTGCCGGGGATTCATATACAGGCTCTTCCTGATAAGATGTCGTCTCCTCCGGATAAGGCATCTCCTCATCCTGTACAAAATCTGCTCCGGTAATCTCCATCATGGCATCACTGCCATCCTCTTCTTCATAGTACGAAGAAGCTGCAGAATCTGAGGCTCCTGATGGCAGTTTTTCTATCTCTTCTTCCTCTGCTGTCTCTCTCTGCCCATGATCAGACACGCTCTTCAGATTGATCTCATGCATATCATCCCTTGTTTTCTCTTCTTTCTCATCTCTTGCAAGTGACGTATCCATCATGACACCACTGACCTTTTTATCCATACGGAGAATTTTTTCATTCTCCAGCTCTTCCTCATAAAGCTGCCGCTCTCTTGCGGCTCTTCTTCTTTCCTCTTCCTGCTCTTCCCTGCGGATCCTCGCACGCTCCTTCCGGTATCTGGCATCCTCCCTGGTCCGCTCATACACCTTCTGGCTCCCCTTTCTGACACCGGTAACAAAGGATTTGTCTGTGATCACAACGATACAGATGACCGCCCCGACAAGGATCGCCAGCACGGATCCTACAAGTCCAAGAAAATGATACATCAGATAGGCCAAGGTTCCCGCAATGACACCTCCACCGTTTTTGTTCTCGCTGCATCCCGTATAGATTTCTCTGATCTGATAACTCTCTGCCAAAGAAGGGCGTCCCGTAAACAGATCGAATACACTGCCGATCAGCAGAAACAGGATAACCCCTGCGATCAGCTTCCTGGTGGCAATACTGTTTCCGCTGTTTACCATGCCAAATGCGATCATTACAAAAAAAGCAATTGGTACAATATAAGCCAGTAGCCCAAAAATTCCAAACATCACATGACTGATCTGATCTCCTGCTACACCAATTACTCCAAAATTGCACAAAAAGAGAACCACTGCTACCGCAAGTAAGCCGATCAGTATAATCTCATTTCTGATCGCAGAATCCATGGGTGCACTGCTTCTTTTCTGTGTGCTGCTACTGTATTTTCTTCCCGAAGTTGTCTTTCTCTGACTGTTTCCGGCTGATTTTCTGCTGTTGTTATAATTGCTTCTGCCGGAACTTTTTTTTGCCTGCGCCATCTACAAAAACATTTCCTTCCGCACTTCTTTGTTTACAAAGCGTAACAAGATATAGTATATCATTTTCATCCTCTCTTGTCACCCTTAAGATTTTTTCCTTTTTTAGTGTTCTTTTTTTCGATCAGCTCATAAAGCTTTTTCATTGCTTCCCTGATACCTCCCACTTCGTCAATGATCCCCTCTTTCACAGCCTCTTCCCCGACCAGTATGGTACCTACATCCTTGGTCAGGACTCCGGTTTCCATCATCAGCTCCTCAAAACGCCTCTGTGAAACCTCACAGTGATCACAGACAAAGCTTGTGATCCTGTCCTGTATCTGCTTGAAATAATCAAAGGTCTGCGGCACGCCGATCACCATTCCGTTCATCCGCACCGGATGGATCACCATGGTTCCTGTAGGAACAATAAACGAATAATCTGTACTGACCGCTATGGGACCGCCAATGGAATGACTGCCTCCAAGTACAAGAGATACGGTAGGCTTGCTCAGAGATGCGATCATTTCTGCTATGGCAAGTCCTGCTTCCACATCCCCGCCCATGGTATTCAGAAGCACAAGTACCCCATCGATCTCACTGCTGTCTTCTATGGCTGCAAGCTGTGGCAGGATATGCTCATATTTGGTTGTTTTGGAATTGCTTCCCAGATTATCGTGCCCCTCTACCTCCCCTATAATGGAGATCAGATGAATGGTCCTGTTTTTATCATTCCGGTCCAGTGTAGCCTGCCCGCTTTCTTCTATTTTTTCACTTCTGTGCCTTTCTGCTTCTATTTTTTCATTTTTCTTATCAGACATTTTTCCTCATATCCTTTCTTTTTCCTTAGTATATGAGTTTTTATAATGTCTATACAGAACCGCTCTTCCTGCAATTAAAATGGATCCATCGGACCCTTTTTTGATTATGCGCAGGATAATGAAAAATCCTGCAGATGCGATTATTGCAAATGCACCTGCAGGATCCAGACAGCTGTCTTATGGATCAGATATCGAAATCGTCTCCCTCTTCGATATCAATATCAAAATCATCTTTTCGCTTATCGAGTTTGAAATCAAAGTTCCGTTTCACATGCTTCTTTGGTAAAGGAAGCGGGTTTTCTATATAATTGACTTTCTTTTTTTCTTTCTTTTCTTCCACCGTCTCCATCTCCCCTCTGCTTTCCGGTTCCTCTGTCAAAGCCATTTCCACCTCTTCCACTGCCTCGTCAACTGACAATGAAGATCCTTTTCTTTCTGCGATCCTATCCATCAGGAGCTGTATTCCTGCAGTGCCAAGTACGGATCCTGGCAGAAGAAACACAAAAAATGGCGACAGTCCCTGAAACTGTACAGCTGTGAAAGAACTGATCCACCAGGAAAACTGCTCTATAAGAGTATTTCCTGTTATCCCTGTATATTTCATCAGGGTGCCAAAACAGCCAAGCAAAATACCGCACGTATAAATAAGGAAAATCCTGTTTTTAGAATCTTTCCGTCTCTCCAGGATCTGTGCTGCATGGAAAGCTGCCACTGCCAGAAATACAACAATCAGGAAAACTGTCATAAGATGCCAGATCAGAAGCACCCCGCTTACAAAGCCTGTCAGAAAAATCAGGAATTCATCCATGCTCCTTCTGTGAAAGCCTCCCTTGTTTATTTTCTGCCTGCATAGGCCAGTCAGCAGCAGTAAAAAGCCAAAGCCTGCCAGATAGATATTTTCCGGTCTTGCCGCAAACATAAGCTGCCAGAAAAATGGAAATACAGAAAAAAAGAGTGCCTCCAACAATGCTGCTGTCCTTCCTGATAGGGCAAAGCAGCCAAAGTATAAAAGCACTACAGTAGCACACTGAAGCAGCAGCTGCATCACAGCCACTGCTTCCAGTTTATTTCCCGTAAATTTCAGTACATCTGTCAGGATTTCTGTATAGGCAAAAACAACTCCGCTTGTCATCACCGGCTCATTTTTTTCTTCGCGGATCATGGATGCTTCATAAAGAGATGCGTCATCGCTGAGTGGAATCTGCCCGTCTGCCAGCAGAAATCCCCTGATCCCTGCACACAATACAAATATCAGGCAAAATAATATTCCTGCTGTTATTTTTCTTTTTTTATTCATCGTAGTTGTGGTATACGGCCTGTACATCATCATCTTCATCCAGCAGATCCAGAATCCTGTTTAAATTCTTGATCGCTGTTTCATCAGTAAGCTCTACATAGTTCTGTGGGATCATGGTGATCTCTGCAGAAGCTGCCTCTACACCGGCTTCCTGAACTGCCTTTAATACCTCATCAAACGCATCGGGATCTGTGATGATCTCAAAGCTGTCCTCTTCTTCGGAAAAATCTTCAGCTCCGGCATCCAGTGCAAGCATCATCAGTTCATCTGCATCCTTGTCACACTCTTCCTTGTCAATGATGATCTGACCCTTCTTGTCAAACATAAAGGATACACAGCCAGGTGTTCCTACATTACCGTTTCCTTTGGTAAATGCATTTCTTACATTGGCTGCTGTTCTGTTCTGATTATCTGTCAGTGCATCAACAATAATGGCAATACCATTCGGACCATATCCTTCATAAGTGATATATTTATAATTTACATTGGAAGCATCTCCTGCTGCTTTCTTGATCCCACGCTCAATAGTATCATTGGGCATATTGTTGGCCTTTGCCTTTGCAATTACCTGGGCAAGCTTTGAGTTATTGCTCGGATCCGGTCCGCCTTCCTTTACAGCTACAGCGATCTCTCTTCCAAGGATTGTGAAGATCTTGCCCTTGGCTGCATCGTTCTTTTCCTTTTTATGCTTAATGTTTGCAAATTTTGAATGTCCTGACATCTCAGTTTTCTCCTTTTTTCTTATCTTCTTTTTCTTCTTTTGCCAGCTTCTTCACCAACACGGCTTTGATCATCCGGTTTTCCACTGACAGTATTTTAAATTCATAGCCGTCTACAACAATAGAAAATTTTTCATTCTCTTCAGGAATCTTATCCATTTTGGAGATCAGGAATCCATTCAGCGTTTCAAACTCCTGTTCCTCAAAGGAAATACCAAATCTCTCTTCCAGCTCCTTCAGCTTGGTCACACCTTCAATTATGTACTCATCGGTATTTCCGGTTTCACGGATATGCTTTTCTTCTTCGTCATATTCGTCCATGATATTTCCAACGATTTCTTCCAGAATATCTTCCATGGCAATCAGTCCAAGCGTCTGTCCATACTCGTCTACCACGATAACCATCTGGGTTTTGGTCTTCTGCATGGTTCTGAACAGATCTGCAATATTCTTTGTTTCCGGAACAAACATGGCTTCCCTGACAAGTCCCTCAATCTCTCCTACAGGTTTCTCCAGATTTCCCGGAATATTATGGGAACGTACCGCATCCCGGAAATGAAGGATTCCTTCTATATGATCGATATTTTCATGATATACAGGAAATCTGCTCTTATTTTCACTGAGCATATAATCAAGAGCCTCTGACAATGTCATTTCTCTGTCTATGGCCAGGATATTTGACCTGTTTGTCATAATATCCTTGGCTTCCTTGTCGCCAAACTCAAAAATATTGGTAATCATTTCCGCTTCTGTCTCATGAAGCACTCCATGCTCATGACCTTCATTCACCATGGAAATAATTTCTTCTTCCACATTGTCAGGAGTCTCTTCCCCGTAGATCCCAAGCTTGCGGAACAAATTGTTTTTCATTTTTCATCTCCTTTGTACACGCCAGACAGAATATCACGATAAAATATATCATTTTCACAGCCGCTAGTCAAGTTTATGTAGTCAGTTCCAGACTGATCATCAGACCACGGTTCACCTTTTTCATGATGTCCTCATCCAGATGGCATACTTTATCCTTCAGTCTCTGCTTATCAATGGTACGCAGCTGCTCCAGCAAAATGACCGAGTCCTTCATCATGTCATACCTTCCTGCCTGCAATTCTATATGCGTCGGAAGATTCGCCTTGTTCATGCGTGAAGTGATAGCTGCACAGATGATCGTCGGACTGTGCCTGTTGCCAATATCATTCTGTATGATAAGTACCGGACGGATGCCTCCCTGCTCTGATCCGATCACCGGCCGTAAGTCTGCATAATAAATATCTCCTCTTTTCATCTACACACACCCTTCATTCTAAATGTTCTGTAGTACTGATTCTTTCCATTTATATCTGAAGGTATTCAATTCACAGGAGAAAATCCGTTATATGTCCTGATAATTATCCTGGATATACCGGACTTTCCCTTCCTTTGTATAGACCCTTGGCACTCTCTTTGAGAGGCAGCAGGCAAGTTCATAATTAAACCGGCCGGAAAGCCTGCCAAGCTCTTCCATGGTGATCTCTTCTCCGGCATCTCTTCCGATCAGGATTACCTCATCTCCCATTTTGACGTCTTCTATATCAGAAACATCTGCCATAAACTGATCCATACAGATCCTGCCGAGGATTCTCACTCTTTTTCCATGGATCAGTACTTCTCCCTTACCGGAAAGTCCCCTTGGATAGCCATCTCCATATCCTACCGGTATGGTCGCTATCTTCATGGTATGGTCTGCAACAAAGGTGCCTCCATAGCTTACCGGTGTTCCCTTCTCTATTTCCTTAATATAAATAATACTGCTATGCAGGGACAGTACCGGTGTCAGTTCAACGATCTCCCTTGACACCACATCAGATGGCCAGAGACCGTAAAGAATGATCCCTGCTCTCCCGGCATCCAGATCATCCTGTGGCAGCTCAATGATCCCTGCGCTGTTATCACAGTGCCTGATTGCAAAAATATGGCCGGTTTCCTTCTCTATCAGTCTGATGAAGGAAGAAAAGCTTTCAAACTGCTTCTCTGTAAAAGCCTTATTCTCCTCATCTGCTCTTGCAAAATGTGTCAGAATCCCCTCTGCCTCAATCTCCTTCACTGCAAGAAGCTTCTGTACAAAGGAAAGTCCTCTTTCATCCGGTGTGATCCCAATTCTGCTCATACCTGTGTCCACCTTCACATGGACTATTGCTTTCTTGTGTATCCCCTCCTTCTCCAGTTCCCTGACGGCCTCCGCAAGCTGCATGAGCGTATCCTCCCGGAATACCGCCATTCTGATATCTTCCCGTATCAATTCCTTATAGCTGTAGGGAAATGTATACCCAAGAATCAGGATCATTTTCCGCACACCCGCTTTCCGGAGAGCCAGTGCTTCCTCTGCTGTTGCCACAGCATAACCACTTACTTCCTCAAGCTGCTCCAGCTCTCTTGCGACCGGCACTGCGCCATGTCCGTAAGCATCCGTCTTTATCACACAGATCAACTTTACCCCCTGCTTCATATTGGTCTTTATATGCTGCACATTCCGGATCAGTGCGTCCAGATCGATCTGTGCATATACCCTCTGATATTCTTCCTTCATGATCAGATCCTCTTTTCCCTCTCTGCTGTTTCTTCCTTCAGCAGTTCTTTCAGTTCAGCAGAAATGTCAGATGCCAGCATTCCCCGTTTTCCCTGCTTTTCTGCAGCCATATCTCCGGCAAGCCCATGGAGGAATACTCCACAGCATGCTGCCTGAAAATATTCAAGTGAAGCAGACAGTGCCCCAATGACACCGGCAAGCACATCCCCGCTTCCTGCAGTAGCCATCCCGTCATTTCCTGTCCTGTTCAAATAAACCATCCTTTCATCCGGTGACGCAACAAGTGTTACCGCATCCTTGCCTGCTATCACGCAGCCATACTCCTTTGCCAGCTTCTTTAAATAAAATGCCGGATTTTCTTTGTAGGTATTCATGGAAATGCCTGCAAGACGGATAAATTCCCCTGGATGGGGTGTCAGGATCACCCTGCCCTTCTGATATTTTAACAGCTTTTCCTGCAGAGAGCCTTCCCTTGCGATCAGATTCAGACCATCCGCATCAATAACTGCTCTTTTTTCTCCCTGTTCCAGGATCATTTCCATCAGCAGCTCTGCGTTTTCATCTGTAGAGATCCCGCATCCTGCCACGATCACATCTGCCCATGCTATACTCTGCCTTACTTTTTCTTCCTCAGGTTTATCCTCATAAGCATAGATCATGGCTTCCGGAAGCTCCCTTAAGATCAGATCCCTGTTTTCGGCAGCTGTAATGATCTTCAGCATACCGGCACCACTTCTTAAAATTGTTTTTCCACACAGAAGTGCTGCTCCAGCCATATCCCTGCTTCCCGCTACAAGCAGTATCCTCCCGAAGGTTCCTTTATTGCCAAACGCTGCTCTCTCTGGCAGAATCCCATGTATATCTTCTTCCCTGTATGAAAAAAACGAAGGCTCCTTTCCTGATTTGAAAGACTCTGGGATACCAATATTATGAACCACGGTATGACCACACAGCATTTTCCCCGGATACAGATAGTGTCCTGCTTTTCCATACTGAAGAGCAACAGTAAGCTCAGCCTTCACTGCACACCCCAGTATCTTCCCGGAATCTGCACAGACTCCTGAAGGGATATCCACAGCGATCACTCTGCTTCCCTTTTCACCATAACAGTTGATTGCCCTGACAGCTTCTTCATATATCCCTGTGATCTCTCTTGTCAGCCCTGTTCCAAACAAACAGTCCACTACCATATCATATTCTGCTTTTGCTGATTTGCTATTGACTGTAATACCAAGCTGTTTCAGGATCGAGAGCTGGCTCCCGCACTCCATGCTCAGCTTCTCTGTATTTCCTATCAGGAAAATATCAGCGTGGATCCCCTTTTCTGCCAGCAGCCTTGCAAGTGCAAGTCCATCTCCCCCATTGTTTCCGCAGCCTGCAAATATTGCAATACGGATCGTTTCAGAGAGAAATGCCTCTATCTCAGAGAACACAGAAAGTGCCGCTCTCTCCATCAGTACCATGGCAGGTATCCCACAGTCTTTGATCGCTGTCATGTCACACACTCTCATCTCTTTGGATGTAACAATATACTCCATAAAACCCCCTTCAAAAAGAAATAGAAAGTACGCCAGCGGGCAGACTTTCTATGATTTCTTTTCTTCCTGTTCTTTTATAACAGGCTTAAAATTCTGAAGATCAAATATATCGACTACTTCCGGTCCGAAGACATTATGCATATAAGTATAAATATTCTGGCTGGTTCCCTGCATCTCCTGCCTTCTCACCAGCTTTTCCTTTAATTCTTCTCTCGTAGAATCAATCCATTCTGTGAGAGTTTCAATTTCCTGCCCATTTTTCTTAAGCAGGTCATAGGAAATCTCCATGGTCTTCAGCATCAGCTTACGATTGACCTCATCCAGTTCTCCCGGCAGACTGATCAGAAGATCCTCGCATTCATCAATCTTTCTGTTACATTCTTCTATCAGTGCTTTATGCTCATCCAGCTTCTTTTCAGCCTTCTTATCTGTCCCGTCACATCCGGTCTCAGCCAGTGTAACGATCTCGTCCATCAGTCTTTTTTTCAGTTTTTTCAGCTTCTTCAATTCATTCGCCGCACCGGCCTGCTGTTTTAACAGCTCTGTCTGTTCTGCAGATAGTGTGTGAATCTTCTTCTCTGCCCCTATGCTTACAACCAGCTGGTGCCATTGGTGATCCAATGTCAATGGCGGCAGCTTCCTGCCAGAAAGGGCATGTCTGAATTCTTCGTCTGATTTTGCCACGTTTCCTCACTCCAATCATCAGGCATCATAATGTGTTTCATATCGGTTAATATTATAGGTCAGCTTCATGAGACTGTCTGAAAGGTGTACATTCTCAACCTGTACATCCGGCGGCACATTCAAATCCACATGTGCAAAGTTCCAGATGCCACGGATTCCTTCCTTGACCAGTTCCTCGGCTACTTCTACTGCACAGTTCTTTGGAATGGTAAGCACTGCAATGTCGATCGCATTCTCTCTGACAAAGGACGACAGCTCCCTCATGGGAAGCACTTCCATATCCCGGATCTTCCTGCCATACAGCGCCGGATTATTGTCAAATATCCCCCGAAATAAAAATCCTCTTCTTTCAAAGTTCATGTAATTGGCCAGCGCCTGACCAAGATTTCCGGCACCTATGATGATCAGATTATGCGTCTGATCAAGACCAAGTATCTTACCGATCTCGCCATAGAGATATTCTACCTTGTATCCATAGCCCTGCTGTCCAAAGCCACCGAAATTGTTGAAATCCTGCCGGATCTGGGAAGCAGTCACCTTCATAATATCACTTAATTCCTGACTGGAAACCCGCTCGATCCCCTGGTCCTTCAGTTCACCAAGATACCGGAAATATCTTGGCAGCCGTCCTATGACGGCTTGTGATATTCCTTTATTTTCCACAATACCAGCTCCCATATGATTAATAATTTTATCATAGCTCAATGTTAAAAAAATGTCAATTCTTCCTGCATTGACAGAAAGCCGCCAAAACGCTACACTCTAAGATGATAAAAACAAATACGAAAAGGACATTTTTTTATGATTTTATCCTGTCAGAATCTATCCAAAGCCTTTAATGAAAAACCCATCCTCAAGGATGTTTCCTTCCATATTGAAGAGCACGACAAAGCAGCAATTGTTGGTATCAACGGAGTGGGCAAAACTACTCTGCTGCGTATCATCGTTGGGGAGCTGCCTGCTGATTCCGGTATCGTCACCCTGAAAAAGGAGGCCTCCTTCGGCTATCTGGCGCAGAACCAGAATGTAAACAGTGAAAATACCATTTATGAAGAATTACTCTCTGTCAAAGCACCTGTCATTGCCATGGAAAAACAGCTCCGTGAGATGGAAGAAAAAATGCATACTGTAAACGGCAGTGAGCTGGACAGCCTCATGGAAAACTATGCCAGGCTGAACCATCAGTTCGAACTGGAAAACGGCTATGCCTATCAGAGTGAGATCGGTGGTGTGCTAAAGGGACTTGGCTTTGCCGAAGAGGATTTTGGCAAACAGATTTCCACTCTCTCCGGTGGTCAGAAAACAAGAGTCGCCCTGTCAAAGCTCCTCCTGAAAAAACCGGAGCTGATCATCCTCGATGAGCCAACAAACCATCTCGACCTGAATGCAATTGCCTGGCTTGAAAACTATCTTCTGAATTATAAGGGTGCCGTTCTTACTGTTTCCCATGACCGTTATTTTCTGGATCGTTTTGCCGGCAAGATCATTGAAATTGATCAGACAAAGGCTACTACCTTCCTTGGCAATTACACAGCTTATGCCGCCAAAAAGGAAATTCTGCGTACTGCTGCAAGAAATGCCTATTTGAACCAGCAGCAGGAGATCCGTCATCAGGAGGCAGTCATTGAAAAGCTGAAAAGCTTTAATCGTGAAAAATCCATCAAACGGGCAGAAAGCCGGGAAAAGATGCTGAATAAGATTGAAGTCCTTGAAAAACCAACGGAAACCCGGGCTGATATCCATATGACACTGACTCCCCGCTGTCAGAGTGGAAATGATGTTCTTCATATAGAGCATCTTGCCAAATCCTTCGATGACCTTTCCCTGTTCCAGGATATCAGCATGGATATTAAAAGAGGCGAACACGTAGCCATCATTGGTGATAACGGTACAGGGAAAACCACGATCCTTAAGATCATCAATGACCTTGTTCCTGCCGACAGTGGTACGATCACACTTGGTACAAATGTACATATTGGCTACTACGATCAGGAGCATCATGTCCTGCATCCGGACAAAACGCTTTTTGACGAAATTTCTGATGAGTACCCTTCTCTTACCGGTACCCAGATCCGTAATACACTTGCAGCTTTTCTGTTTACCGGTGATGATGTATTCAAACTGATCCGTGATTTAAGTGGTGGAGAACGAGGTCGCGTTTCCCTGGCTAAGCTCATGCTTTCCGAATCCAACTTCCTGATCCTGGATGAGCCGACAAACCACCTTGATATCGCCTCCAAGGAAATCCTTGAGGATGCGGTAAATGCCTATGAAGGAACTGTCCTGTATGTTTCCCATGACAGATACTTCATTAACCGGACGGCATCCAGGATCCTGGAACTATCTGGCGGCCAGCTTACCGGCTTTCTTGGAAACTATGATTATTATCTGGAAAAGAAAACCGGTGATCTTCCAAACGGAGATCTTGCTGTGAAAAATACTGTTTCCAAAGCCCCTGCCCCGCCCTCCGAGGGCATGCAGGACTGGAAAGCCCAGAAGGAGCAGCAGGCAAAGCAGCGCAAGAAGGAAAATGATATCCGGAAATGTGAAGAAGAAATCGCAAAGCTGGAAGAAAAAGATAAACAGCTTGATAACGAAATGGCACTTCCCGAAAATGCGACCAATGTGGCAAAGCTTCAGGAGCTGACAAAGGAAAAAGAAAGCATCTCTGCAAGACTTGAAGAATTATATGAAAAATGGGAAACGCTGGAGGCCTTATAAGGCTTCCAGCGTTTTTCTGATTTCTTTAATAAAGCTTTCACTGTTCAGAACAGTTACATTTTCAAGGGATGTGATCAGGGCAAGATCCTTTGTCATCTTACCGTCTTCGATCGTCTTTAAGGTTGCCTTTTCCAGCCTGTCCGCAAAGGCGATCAGATCATCAAGGTCATCCAGTTCCCCTCTTTTCCGGAGTGCCCCGGTCCAGGCAAATATCGTTGCCACAGAGTTTGTAGAGGTTTCCTCCCCCTTCAGGTGCTTATAATAATGTCTCTGTACCGTTCCATGTGCTGCCTCATACTCATAAACACCGGCAGGGGATACCAGCACAGAGGTCATCATGGCAAGGGAGCCAAATGCAGAAGAAACCATATCACTCATCACATCACCGTCATAATTCTTGCAGGCCCAGATGAAGCCGCCCTCTGCTTTCATGACTCTGGCTACCGCATCATCGATCAGCGTATAGAAATAGGTGATTCCTGCATCCTTAAACTGCGCTTCAAATTCCTTTTCATATACCTCCTGGAAAATATCCTTAAAGTCATGATCATATTTCTTGGAAATAGTATCCTTAGTTGCAAACCACAGATCCTGCTTCGTTGATAATGCATAGGAGAAGCATGCTCTCGCAAAGCTGGTAATGGATTTATCTGTATTATGGATTCCCTGGATAATACCGCTTCCTGTAAACTGATGGATCAGTTCTCTTGTCTCTGTTCCGTCCTCTGCTGTAAACACCAGCTCTGCTTTTCCAGGTCCCGGCACCTTGATCTCTGTATTTTTATAGACATCACCATAGGCATGACGTGCCAGTGTGATCGGCTTCTTCCAGTTTCTGACACAGGGCTCGATTCCCTTTACTACGATGGGCGCACGGAATACAGTTCCATCAAGGATCGCACGGATCGTACCATTCGGACTCTTCCACATCTCCTTCAGATTATATTCTGTCATTCTGGCTGCATTTGGTGTAATGGTCGCACATTTAACAGCCACACCATACTTTTTCGTAGCCTCCGCACTCTCCACAGTTACCCTGTCATCAGTCTCATTTCTATGTTCCAGCCCAAGATCATAATATTCTGTTTTCAGATCAATATAAGGAATAAGCAGCTCATCCTTGATCATCTTCCAGAGGATCCTGGTCATTTCATCCCCGTCCATTTCCACGAGCGGGGTGGTCATTTTTATCTTCTCAGCCATATGCTCTTTCTCTCCTATTCCTGCTCTTCATTCTTATAAATATCGTACAGGCCATTCTTTACCATGTTATTATAGGCATTATTCATATGCAGGGTTGCCAGTCTTTCTGCTTCATCTGCATTGCCTGCCTTGATAGCCTCCATGATCTGTCTGTGTTCATTATTGGATGCAATTCCTCTTTCCTTCGTGGAAAGCGTCTTCTGTCTGATCCTTGCTACATACTGGTGAAAATCTACAAGCAGTCTTTCCAGCATCTTGGAATTGCAGGCATCATACAGGATATGATGAAACCTGTTATCCAGCTCCGTCATCTGTTCCATATGCCCCTTGGACGCATGGAATGCTGCCAGATATACATTCTCTTCCAGTTCTTCAAGCTGCTCCTCTGTGATATTCTCCGTGGCAAGTCTTGCACACATTCCCTCCAGGGAGGAACGGATCATGTAAATGTCCTTTACATCCTTGGCGGTAATACCTGTCACATAGGCACCCTTATTGGGAATGATCTGGATCAGTCCCTCCAGCTCAAGCTGCCTGAAGGCTTCTCTTACAGGCGTTCTGCTGACTCCCAGCTCTTCCCCTATGGCAACCTCCTTCAGCTCCTCGTGCTCTTCATACTTTCCGCTTAAAATATCCTCCCGGAGCCTGTTAAACACTCTGCCTCTTAAGGAATATTTATCTGTTACTTCTTTTTTTACATCATAACTGCTCATTCTGTTATCATTGCCCTCTAACCGATAGTTGTGTCAAGCCTTTTGCAGGCTATTGCGATCTGCTCGATCAGCTCTGCATCTGTTATGACAGTCACACGGCCTTCTTCATATTGTTTGTCTACCCATTTCTTGACCTCTGCAACGAGTGGGCTTGACTTGTCAAGCTGCTTCTCAGCCTTCAGTTTGAAATAAGTATTGATCCAGTGTGCAATTCCTGCAAGACCGGATGTGTTGCTGACTGCACAGAGTGCCGGACGGTTTAAAAACTTGTCCGTATCAAATATATTATAGATCTCCTCATTTTTCAACAGTCCATCTGCATGAACTCCGGCACGTGTCACATTAAAGTTCTTTCCTACGAAAGGCGTCCTCTCCGGAATATGATAGCCGATCTCCTTTTCATAGTACTCGGCAAGCTCAGTGATCACAGTGGTATCCATACCATTTAAATCTCCCTTTAGCTGGGCATACTCAAATACCATGGCCTCAAGAGGCGTATTACCGGTTCGCTCACCAATACCAAACAGAGATGTATTGACACCGGAGCATCCATACAGCCATGCCGTTGTGGAATTGACCACTGCTTTATAGAAATCATTATGTCCATGCCACTCGATCATTTCATGCGGTACACCTGCATGGGTATGCAGCGCATAAATGATACCCTGTACACTTCTCGGGATAACAGCACCCGGATAATTGACACCATAGCCCATGGTATCGCAGGCTCTTACCTTGATCGGAATCTTATACTCCTCCATCAGCTTCATAAGCTCCAGACAGAATGGCACGACATAACCGTAAATATCCGCTCTTGTGATATCCTCCAGATGGCATCTGACACTGATGCCTTCTTCCAGGCAGTCCCTGACAATGCTTAAATAATGCTCCATTGCCTGGCGTCTTGTCATTTTCAATTTCAGGAAAATATGATAATCAGAACAGCTCACAAGAATACCGGTTTCCTTCATTCCGATCTCTTTGACCAGCTTGAAATCCTCCTTGCTGGCACGGATCCAGCTTGTCACCTCAGGAAACTGATATCCTCTCTCCATACACTTGTATACAGCATCTCTGTCCTTTTTGCTGTAAAGGAAAAACTCGCTGGCACGGATCATACCATTTGGTCCGCCCAGTCTGTGCAGATAGTCATAGATCCTTACAATCTGCTCTGTGGTATAAGGTGCTCTTGACTGCTGTCCATCACGAAAGGTAGTATCTGTGATCCAGATATCCTTAGGCATATTGTGAGGCACGATCCTGTCATTAAAAGGGATCTTAGGTACCTCTGAATAAGGAAACATATTTCTGAATACCTGCGGTTTCTCTACATCATCCAGAATATACATATGCTCTTCTATCTCGAGCAGATTATTCTTGGAATTTAAAAACACCGGTCTGTCTAAAAAAACATTGTTTTCTTCTGCCATCGCACTATCTCCTCCTGAACTATTCCCAAAGTCCATGTATAATTGTATACAATAAAACATCTCATGTCAACAAAGAATTTATCTCTATCATGCCAGCTCCCTGCTTGCTCCACGGCTCATTCAGATCTCTTGCTGTCATTATCAGCTTATGCTTTGCCTGTTCGTTTGTCATCTTCGGATATTTTTGTAAAAGAAGTGCCAGAGCTCCTGACACGATCGGTGTTGCCATGGAAGTTCCACTCTTTTTGGTATAGGCATTCCGATACCGGAACCCTCTTTTTTCAAAGAAAGCATTACAGGAAATAATATCTGTTCCCGGTGCCACAATATCGGGCTTTCTCATATCATAGGGACTTGGTCCCCGGCTGCTGTACTCCTCGCAGAGATCTTCCCTTTCTCCAAAATATCCATCCTCATTGCAGCTTACCGTGATCACCTTTTTACGTGCTCCAATAGGTGAAATGGTCATTGCTCCTGGACCTCCATTTCCGGCTGCACATACCACAATGATCCCCCGGTTCCACACCTCATCTACCAGCAAAAGCAGCTCCCGCATCCGTTCCCCATCTGATGCTTCACCCATACCAATAGAAATATTCAGTATCCTGATCTGAAATTCTTCCTGATTATTCAATATCCACTCCAATGCCCTTGTCATGCTCTGGAGCATGCCGTCTCCACGATAATCCAAAACCTTTCCTACGATCAGTCTGCATCCGGGAGCAATCCCCCGGTATCTTCCCATAGAAGCCCTGCCGCTTCCACAGATACAGCCTGCTACATGAGTACCATGCCCGCTGTCATCATAAAAATCCTTCCGGTCATTGACAAAATCCCGGAACAAAAGCAGCCTGTCATCAAAATCCGGATGTCTGGCTACTCCTGTATCCAGCATAGCTACTGTAATTCTGTCCCTCCCACATTCTGCAAGCAGTTTATCACTAAACCCAAGCTGTTCTCTGACACGAAACATAAAAAAGACTCCCGGCTTTTTAATTATTCTATGCCAGAAGTCTTTCTGATGCGCTTTTATTTCTTTTTATTTCTTTTTTCGTTTCTCGTTTCCCCTGTAGAAAAACAATGCTACAGAAGCAAAAAATAGTCCGGCTGCAAATGCCCATTTGGGATGGGAATAATCACCGGTATCCGGAGTATCATCTTTATTTCCGGAAAGTCCGATCAGTGCACCGCCACCTATCACTTGTCCCTGTCCTACTGCTTTACTGCCATGATACAGCCCATAAGGTGAAAAATGTCTTGCTGTAAACTGGATGTAGTCGCCATCCTCCAGGGAAAGTACCTGGAACTCTGCAGCCTCAAGCTGACCATCCTCATCCAGTGTCACAAGATGAAGATTATCCGTTGAAAGTCCATCCGGTACCGGAAGCTGTATTGTCATATACTGTCTTCCCAGTTTCTTTATGGGGATCTGTCCTGTACTGTCTTTCAGGGAAATATCAAATGCTTTCAGGTCAGAGGGCTGTGCACCTCCATATAATTCTCCATAAGCAGCGGTAATCTTTGCTGCTGCATCATCGGAATCATCAACCGTCAGCAGGTAGCTGTCATCATTTCCCGGCATGGTTGCCATGGTGTCTGCCCCGTCATTTCTGATCTGGCTGCTGTTTATCCGGACACTTACCCCTGTTTCTGTGGTCTGTGCCTGTGGTCCTGTCAGCTCTGCCAGTACATTCTGGTTTTCCTGTCTGACACTCCCCTTCATACCAAAGGTTCCATTCTCCAGTACTGTTCCTGTTAAATCTGTGATCTGGTCACTGACAACTGCCGTCCTGCAGCCGGAAAATACCAGACTTCTGGACTGTGGCATGGAAAGTCTTTCTGCACTGCTTCCAAACGTCATGACAGGCAGCGTTTCTCCTTCAAAGGTTACCGTATCAGTTCCTCCTTTGCTGTCAAAGGCCGCGATTCCGATACTTTCTACAGATGCCGGGATCACGATCTTTGATAACGGACAGTCCTGAAATGCTCCGGCACCGATCTCTTTGCAGTTTTTTCCACCATTTACCGTTTTTAAATTTTTACAGCCCGCAAAAGCGTTTTCACCGATTCCGATCAGGCTGTCCGGCAGATTTACTGCTGTAATGCCCATATGATCCCTGAAGCATTCCGGCACGATCCTTTTTACACCTGCAGGAATATTTACAATACTGTCATTTCCATCATAGGCAAGTAATATCCCATCTCCCACTACCAGATAAGGATAGGACGCCGAAGCTCTCATGGCATTCTGGATCCAGGGTGTCTTCGCAAAGGCATTCCCCTCAATCTGTGTCACACTGTCCGGGATTGAAACCTCCGTCAGACTGTCACAATGATAAAAAGCACCATATCCGATCGTTGTTATGCCATCCGGGAGCTGTATTTCCTTAAGTGCACTTCTTGCAAAGCCAAACTCTCCGATCTCATGGATCCCGTCCTCTATCTCATAAGTATCAATTGTCCCATCCTGATAATAGGCTTTAGAGGCAATCTTATCCCCGACTACTGTATACTTTGGAAAATCTTTTCCTTTTTCTGCATTCTGTGCCAGTAAAGACCCAAGACCTTCTGTATCTCCACTGTTGTTGTCAGTATTTGCCGCATCCTGCAGATTGACCTTCCCATTGTTTCCGGCAACTACATCGGACTGCTTATTATCAATAAATACAACTGCCTTTCCAGCTACAATACTGGATTCCCCAAGCAGCCTTTCACTGTTATAGCTTCCCTGTACCACATGAACCTCAGGAGGCACTGTGGCTGACGGTGATGGTAATGGTGGTGGTGACGCTGATGGCTGCCCATCTGCAGCTTCATCTGTTCCTGTACTCTGTGCATCAGCATTTCCTGTAACTGCATCCGGTGAAACTACCTGGGTATCCCCGGTCTCTTCATATTCTACAGTATCTGCCTGGGCTGCCTTTCTGTCTGCCGCATAGGCCGCCCCATAGGTTCCTGGAACTGTTTCAAACTCCACCTTACTGCAGCCATCAAAGGCTGTATCGTGAATGTTATTGATAGATTCCGGCAGATTGACCTTCGCCAGATTCACACAATCCTGAAACGCATCTGCCTCTATGGTTCTTACCGGAAGAGGAATCGAAACCTCCTGAAGATTCATACAATTGGAAAAGGCATATGCCGGAATATTCGTCAGTGCACTGTCCAGCTTCACATAGGACAGATATGGGTTCCCCCAGAAGGCATATCCCTTGATCTCCTCTACTGTAGATGGAAGAGTAAAAGCCTCCTTCTCATAGCCGGGAAGAAGTGCATAGATGATCTTCTGTTCATCGTCATAAATGACTCCGTTACTGTAGCTTAAATAGGTATTTCCTGCAGAGAGCTCTACACTCTTCAGGCTGCTGCAGCCGGCAAAGGCACCGCTTCCTATCTCCTTCACCTGATCTCCAAGCGACATATTGACAAGCGATGTATCATTACTGAAGGCACCCATACCGATCTCCTGCATGCCATTTCCACATCTCACAGTCCGAAGGCTTCCACAGTCTGCAAAGGCTCTGTAATCAATCTTTTCCACCAGATCTCCAAGATCAATCTGGATCAGATCATCATTCCCAGAGAACGCTTCTTCTCCAATTTCCTTTATCCCATCAGGAACAGACACGGTCTGAGCCGTGCCTGTATATTTTAATAATTTAGTTCCATCTGTCTGAAAGTCAGAAGATACCACCACACTGGCCTGCGCATCTGACACAGGAATCTGAGTGACTGCTATGGCAAGCGCCAGCAGCATGGCACTCAGAAGTTTCGCTATTTTCCTGCTCATAATTTCTCCACTCTTCCAATCAGCCTGCCTTTTTTATATACACCCTGTCCTTCTTGAAGAACAGTACCAGTGAAATACATGCCATACCGATTGCCAGGAACCACTTGGGATGGATCGGGTCACCTGTCTTAGGTGTTGCATCAATCGTACCTGAAGCTGTCAGACTGGCTGTATTTACATAAATCGTATACGGAGAGAAATGGGTTGCTGTAAAGTTAATGCAGGGAACTCCATTTACTGTTGTAAACTTCACGCCAAGACCTTCCAGGCTTCCGTTAGCAACCGCACCGGCCTTGTTATTGCCTGCGTACTGAACCAGTTCATCCGGGATCGGCATGGTAATATTGACAGAAATTCCAGTCGTATCTGCTATCTTGGTCCTTCCGGTTGAATCATAAAGACTGATATCCATCGGGAAATACTGGATCCTGCTGATATCACCATATTCAGCCTGCAGGGCTGCTGTTACAGCATCCGTAGCGCTCTGATCCTCAGTGATCTTGACAACAAAGTTATCCGTTGCTCCTGTTACAGTTGCTCCGGCCAGTCCTGTATTGGATACACCCGGCTTCGTGATCTCTACTACTGTTCCTGAATTATTTCCTGTATTAGCTGTTCCATTGCTGCTGTTGCTGCTTCCGCCATTGCTGCCGGATCCGCCACTACCCGTTGCTGCAGTTCCTTTCCCTGCCTTATAGGTTGCTGTGATCGCAACATTGGCTGCCGGCATCGTAAATGTTGTAGAAGATGCACTGGCATTGGCAAAGCCTACTCCTGCAGTAGATGTTGTCCACTTATCAAAGGTCTGTCCCTCACCCATAAAATATGCGTTGATCGCAACTACTGCCCCGGCTGCATAGCTTCCGCTGCCACTTCCGCCGGATACACTTACGGTATATTTCTTCGTAGAATCTCCTGCTCCTGGACTTGCAGTAGGTGACGGAGATGCGGAGGACTTGGAACCACTTCCGCTGCCGCTTCCACTGTTTTCAGAATCACCTTTCTCATAGGATGCTACTATACTCATATCCTGTGTTACCTTGGAGAAGTTATCCGGTATCCACGCTACAAACTTATAGCCACTCCTTGCTGGCGGCATTGGCGCCGTTGCTGCACCTTCATGGTCTACATACTGTGTACTTATGACCGTCTTACCATCATATGCATAAAAGGTAACCGTATGTCTGTTGGAAGATCCGGAATTATCCGAATACTGGGCGATCAGTGTTACATTTGATGTTACGTTATTATAACCGTCCTTAGGCATCCATCCGGTAAATGTATATCCAGTCCTTGTCGGATCAGCCGGCGGTTCAGCACTCTTTCCGGCTTCAACATCCTTTACTTCTTTCAGGAGTGTCCCATCATAATCCAGGAATTTTACTGTATACAGGTCAGATAAATACTCTACATTAATATTATAATACTGACCATAATCATCTGCAGAAGTACCCTTATAGGTTTTAATCGTATTGGTTGATACATGCTCAAAGGCATCACTTACAATATGTACTTCTTTGCCGGGAATCGTTACTTCAATTCCTGTGTTTTTACCAAAAGCTATTTTGTCTATACGGTTTACTGAATCCGGAAGCCCGACTTCATTCAGCATATCGCAGTCATTAAAGCAGTTCTTAGGAATTATTTTCAGATTTTTGGCATCATCCAGATATACCTTTACGACGTCATCACAGTCTTCAAAGGCTCCATCTTTAATTTCACTGACATTAGAAATAATAGGATCTGTCGATGATGCTACGATAGGACTGCTTCCGGTCTTTCCTCTGGAGGGCAGACACTCTTCTATCGTGTAGGTTCCATCTTCATTCACAGAATATACAATACGGTTCTCTGCTGCAAAATAATCATTTCCTGTAATATCAGTTAATGAATCACATCCCCTGAAGGGCGCTGTGCCAATATCAGTACATGCACTGCCCAATGTAACACTTTGCAGTCTTTCACAGCTGTCAAAGGCATAATCCGGCAGATATTTCACATCTGTCATCGTAACAGACAGAATTCTGTCATTTCCCTTATTTTCTGTTTCATACTGCTTTTCTTCATCACTTCCACTATCATAATCCTTATAATAGCCGCTGAAGAGCCCGGGAATGGAATCATCTGTGCTTCTGGTACACATCTGGTAACTCTTATATCCCTCATCCGAGGAATCAAAATATGTAGTCACATTTCTTGTGTTCTCAGTTGCATCGAAAAATTCAGTTGCATCTATAGAGGTTACTCCAGCAGGAACCACAATATTCAGACAGGAGTTGATCCATTGCAGCTCTTCATCAGTAACAGCTTCAAATTCTCCTCTGGCACTGCTTCCCCGTTCATAATTTTTCTGTATACTATACTTGTTTTCCGGCAATTTATAAAAGGCATTTGGTTTTGCATTTGGTATTGCTGTACTTTGTATTCCGTTTTTTGTACACCATGTATCAAAATCCTTTTCATAATCATCATCAATCCACGGTCCATAATAAACACCTTTGTACACATTTTCCCGGTCTTCCGGTGTAGCTGCAGCTGCCCACTGCTTGGTAAAGTCGTCACGATATCCGTCATAAGCAGTCTGACTGCTTCCATACTTTTCTGTATAATACTTCTCCATTGCAGCACAGTAGTCCGCATTACGCTCATCAAGCTCATTATACTTGGGATAATCCAAGAGCGTTACTTCACCAGACTTATTGTCATACATAACAGTCAGGAAATCCGGTGCCAGACTCTTGTAACATATTCTTTTACCTTGATCATCTATTTTACTGCTGTCTTTATCAGTTGCAAAATCAAATGGCGCATATCCAGGCACAATATCTCCATGGAAGGTCAGTTCATTACTGGTCGTTTTAAATGCATTATTTCCAATTGTAAAGCCATCATATCCAACTGACGGTGTATGGAATGTTACATCGATCAGTTTAGGGCAATCTGCAAAAGCACTGTCCCCTATGCTCTTTACAGAATCTCCTATCTCAACACGTTCCAGCTTACCAAGTCCCTTAAATACTTCTGCATCGATCGTCTGGATAGAATTATCCTCAATCGTAATAGACCTGATTGCATCTCTCAGCTTATCATCTGCAAAACAGCCATTGCTTATTTTGGTAATAGGATAATTTCCGACCTTGCTCGGAATAATGAGATCGATCGGATATGCACTGGTGGTTCTGTCTATCAGCTCGCAGGAGGTCAGTTCACCATTTTCATTTGCCTGCAGCAGATATTTACCATCACTTACTTCATAGCAATTTACTCCATTGGAATCCACGTAGTTGTAGGGTACAAAATTGGAAACCTTAGTAAAGGCATTCCAGGTGGATTTTCTTGGAAATGCAGTTTGTCCGGAAAGATTTGTCTCCGGTCCCTTAACCTGAAAATCAGGATTGATCACATCCAGGAATAACAGATTATAATCTGCTGACGTATCAGTTGCGTTAAAACCGACGAATCCATTGATATTGCTTCCTTTTGCTGGCGAAAAATCAATTTCCCTTAAGCTTGCACAGCTTCGGAACATTCCGGAAGGAACATTCACCTTATTGGAAATTCCAGTACCGTAGTTGCTCGGGAATTTTACAGTTTCAAGATCGGTTCTTCCTGCAAACAGCAAATCTCCCAGCTCACTTTTATTCTTTTCTCCTGTAATGCCATTGGGTAAGGCGATATTTTTAAGTCCCCCTGTCGGTGCACTGGAAAGAGCAAATACACCTTCGCCCAGGTCAATAACACCGGAGGTGTCCATCTGAATACTCTGGATAGCCGGATCATTATAGAATGCATAATCATCGATCGTGCATTCTGTCGTGATCGTATTTAAATTCACTTCATTTAAATTGGAGCAGTTTGCAAATGCGCCATATCCGATCTCTGAAAGCAGGGAAGGAAAGCTTACCTGTGTAATTCCTGTGCCATAAAAGCATTCCGCTCCTATCTTACTTGTATATGACAGGGATACCGTTTTCAGATCAGAACAGTTTTTAAAGGCTCTGTTCCCGATATGCTGTACATTGTTCAGCTCCACATTCTGGATAAAGCTTCCTACAAAAGCCTCATCTCCTACATATTTCAGTGTATCAGGCATATTCAGAGTATTAACGTTCGTAACACCCTTAAATGCATTACTTGCTACACCAAGAACAGGCATCGGTGCCGTTCCAGTTACAAGGAAGCCCAGTTTATCTGTATCTGAAGTAGCCGTATCTGCCTTTACCAGATAAATATCTGCTTCTGTTGCTTCCGGCGTACCATCTTTTGCCGGTACCAGTGCAAAGTCACCATACACACTGATCGCAGGTGTCTGGTCACAATAATACTTATATTTCTCGGCAGGTGAAAAATCATTAGCAGGCACATATTCCAGTTTTGTTGGCTGTGATGGTGCAGGATCATTTAATATGGCAGGCTTTTCCGGTTTGTTCTCTTCTATGGCTCCAGCTTTGTTCCACTCATCAATAGCGTCATTATATGCTTTTTCTGCTTTTGTATACTTCAGGTAATAATCACATTTTTCCATGAAGGTATCGTATTCCTCCTTACGATACTTTTCAATCCACTCCATTTCTTTTGTCTTTTGTCCGCTCGAATTGTAATTCAGGTAATCTGGATCATAGGCAAATGAAGTTTTCTGGCTTCCTGTTCCTGTGTTATAGAAGCTATCGAATTCCGTCTTGTTTACCTTCATATACTCATTGGAGGTATAACTGTCTATATTAATCTCTGATTCCTGAAAGGTATCATTGTAATCAGAAATAATAGCTGCATTCGCATTATTAACCTGTACCACATAATATTTAAACTGCCAGTTCAGGGACCATGTACCGCCATTGTCTCTTACATAGTAGGAAGTATTTGTCGGCTTATTTCCAGGCCCTGACAATGCTGTCTGCATATCATAAGAAATATCATGATTTGCTGAATTATAAGAAATGTTATTTCTGGTATCATTTACAGAATCAGCTTTCAAAGTCTCAGCCTCTATATCCTGCACAGGTATCGCAGCCACTGCTACCGCAGATGCCATAAACAGTGCACCGACTGTTTTCCTTATCCTTCTTCTGAGTCTGAGATTTTTTACCTTTGTTTCCTTTGCTTTTGCCATCAGATTTTTCTCCCTATTCATCTTTGTATCCTTCTATCGATCAAAGACCTTATAAAATCTTTTTTGCCACTACCACAAATCTTCCGTCCTTCTGCGAGTTATCACAGGTAGACAGGGTTAACAGGCTGTCTCCAAAGCCTGCTGTCACTCCCGTATCATATAAGGAAAGCTTCTTCATCTCCTCCATATATGACTGAAACTCTGTTCCGGAATTTGCATTAATAAACTGATAATATTTAAAAACAAGATCATCTTCGTTGTACACCTGGGAACGGAATACATACATTATCTCATAGGTTCCCTTTTCATAGATGGTGTCAAACTGAATTTCTTTATGTTTTTCATAATAGGATTCCTTGGCATATTTCTGAAGCTGTCCAAACATCTGCCCGGACTTCATATGATGCCCGTATATGATCAGGTTCGTGCTTCTTGGATACACACTACAGGAGCAGTCCAGAAAAAGACTGCCGTTTTTGTCATATTCCTGATTAAAATTATGCTCAAGGTAATACTTGTTATCCGATGTCTGCATGACAGGATAATCTATTATTGTATCGTCAATTTTAAGCCATCCGATTAGCTTTTTATTCTTTTCAAATAAGGTTTTATATTCGTCGAGTATCTCAGGCATATCCTCTGATGTCCTGTGTACTGTAACATCATTGCCCATATTTAGCTGGCTCAGTGTCCTGCTTCCTTTTAATTCTGCAAGACTTTCATAATCCATGCCTGTCCTTGTACTCTGAAAATAATAAAAACCAAAATACCCAAAGCAGACCACTGCGATCCCGGAAGCCAGCACTACGATCAGCTTCCGTCTTCTTTCTCTTTTCTTCAGCTCCTTCTGGATCTGTTTCTCCAGATTTTTGTCAAACTGCGCTGAGTGCACAGTCTGATTTTTTTTCTTTTCTGCGGATTTTTCTTTTCTTCCTGCTTTTTTCTCTTTTATGTATTTTCTTTTAGTGCCTGCATTACTGGCGGTGATTCCCTGTGCTTTAAAAGCTTCTATTTTTTCATATATCTCATCATCAAAATCAGTACCAACTACTGTTTCAAACCGGAAGCTCCCACTCTGCAGCTCTGCATATAATTCATATACCTGCTTCGGATTCTCCTGATCCAGTTTCTTTTTGATCTGCTCTATCTTTTTCAGATCCCGCAGCGCTGCTTCATAATCAGCTCTGGTTCTGAAACGTCTGCCGGCTACTGTCAGCATATCTGCCGTCATGGCGCCCACTTCTCCTTTATGACATATATAATTTATTTTACTATATGTTGAAATTTATTCAAGACTTTTCGCTATATATCGAAATAGGAAAAAGGAACTGCCGCAAAACAGTTCCTTCTTTTCATTGTCCAATTTCTCTTGTCAGTTCTTCCAGAAGCTTTTTCTGCTTTACCTTGATGTAAGGAAGCAGCTCCTCGCTGCTCTTTTCTTTCAGCAGCTTACAGCCATACATGATCTTGCCATCATCAATCTGTTTGCTCCAGACGATAATCCCTTGAAGCACAAAGTCAAATTCTTCGTCTTCAACATGAAGCTCTGCAAAAGTTCCTTCCTTCAGTGCTGTGCTTTCTCTTCTTACGATACGGAAGCCCTTTTCGCTGACATCCACGAGCAGCACAAAGCTGTCTTCTCCCTCAATCTGGCAGTCTACCGGGATCCCTATGTAGATACGGAACGACTCCCTCTTTTCCTGAAGCCTGTCCTCTTTTTTCTCATTACCAGCCTCTGCTCTGTTGATCCATTCGATCTTCTTTTCACCATGGTCAAATGCAACTGCCTCTATATCATAATCTGGAGAATTCAAATCAATATTCAGTCCCTCATAGTAATAAATATCGATCTGGCATCTCTTCTCGGAATTCCTTCGTATTTTTCCCCAGATTTCAGTTTTCTTTCCGCCGTCCCGGGATGCCTCCAGTCTGATCGGTGTTCCTTCTGCTAGCTCGGATAATCTCATGGCTGATCTCCTTTGATTTGGTTCTTTTCATCCTGCTTATTATCCCTCATCCAGCTCCTAAAGTCAATGTATGCTTCTCCCATTCTTACATAATGTGTAACAGTTCATTTCTTTTCTTTCAATCTGATACACAATGCAGTAATCACGACTGCCGCCGCAAAAGAAACAACTCCTGTCAGCACATAGCCCCCGGCATCCTCATGCAGAAGAATAGCGCCATACATTCCCTGTGCCGTGATCTGTGTCTGCCCGGTCACAGCACCCGCTGTTCCCACAAGAAGCACGAACAATACCATGCACAGGACAGACAGCCGGCAGATCAGGCTTCTTTCCTGCCAGTATCGTTTTTCAAGCACACGTTTTTTCACCAGCCTGACACGTTTTTCTGTATCATACATATTGTCTGAAGCTCCTTTCCTAATACATTACAAAAAAGATCCTTTATTATCTTAGGTACAGAAAATCAGAAAAACTCTCACCTTTTTTTAAATATCAGTTTTCCGGCTGCCAGAATCATGACAGGCAGGGCATATGCAATATACTGTGCTGCGCCTCCATAAGCGATCAGAAGATTATATGTCGCGTGAAAGGTAATAGCAGCCCCGAGCAGACCACAGGTTCCGGCGATTTTCAGCCATGCCCGATGCCATGCATACGCAAGCCCATCTCCCACGATTGCACTGCATATTACGTGCATTGCTCCCGTTCCAAACCCGCGGAAGAAAATGAATGAAAAATACTCTGCGCCATTTTGTATCAGATAACAGACATTCTCAAAGGTTGCAAAGGAAAGACCAACGATCATGGCAGCCGTCTTGATCTTCCCCGGCTCCGGTTCAAATATAAGAAGAAAAAACAGCAGTGGCAGAAACTTCATCACTTCCTCTACAACCGGAGCAATCTCTGCAGCAGCCACAAATGCATCTGCCTTGTACAGCACAGCAAAAAATGTATTGATATAAGCAGAAAGCATACATGCACTCATTCCGGCAAAGCAGAAGAAAAAGAAACTGATTTTCCGTTTCCCCATGCAAAGAGCCCCGATCAGCAGCGGTGACACCATACAGATGAACACATTTTCTATGTAAGTCATGATACCACCGCCCTTCTTGTAGCAGGCAGCAGCCACAAAATACAGCAGGTCAGCAGAATATCAAACCAGAAATTGGGATTTAAAAAACTGTTGTTCTGCCAGAAGCAGCCTGAAATCCAGAGTGCATACTCTGCAGCCACATAGCATAAGACCACGATGTGAAAATACTTCATATTTTTCTCACACCCTATCTGTTTTTCTGCATAGAAAAGCCCCCTGATGGAGCAGTAAGAAATAATGATCATCATAGCGCACCATAGCAGGTTGGACAAAATATCACCATAGCTGCAGAAAAACAAAAACAGGGGAACCCCAATGATCAGCGAAAGCCATGCCGCGTTACATTTGAAAGAACGCTCTTCCCCACTGGACAGCGTATATTGCAGAATGTGAAGGAAAATAACGCTTGAGATCCATCCAAACTCTGATACATAAAAAACCTGTGGCGTTTTTGAAAACAACAGCAGATAAAGTGTCCAGTAAAGTGCGCCAAGTGTAAAACAGCCATAAAAGCAGGTCAGCAGGAAATAAGCCTGACTGCGTTTTTTCCAGTACCGGATACCCGCAAGACCAAACCCCAGCAGGGCAGCCAGAAATTGTAAAAGATTATTGATCAGCTCCATCCTCTCTGTCCCCCTTTTTATCTTCTGTATCCTGGCTCTGCCCATCCAGCAGGCGGATGCGGAAGCACAAAATGGTAACACATATGCCAAGTAGAAAAGCAAGCAGCCCTATGGCAATATAGCCAAGTGCTTCACTGTTGCCAAATATGCTGGCTGCCATATCATAATTGGAATAGCTATTGTTCCGGCTCCGGCTGGCAGCATCAGGTATGAAAAAGGAGAGACAGATGATCAGCACAAGGCTTGCTGCTACTGCACAGATGCCAGTGATCCGGCTGCGGTGCAGTCTTTCCTCTCTCTCTCTTTTTTCGATCCGCCGTTTCACCTCGGCAATCCTTTCCTCATTACTCCGCATTTGTGATTCCCTCCCGTTCCAGTAATCCGCACAGTCTTTCTTTTCCCCGGTACACCATGTTTGTGATCTGCTTTACGCTTTTCCCCATAACCTCGGCTGCCTGCAAATAGCTCATGCCCTCAAAATAGGTCAGATAGAGAGCCTCCCGATAATCCGGCTTCAGCTCTCCCATACAGAAATGCAGGATCCGGTTGCGCTCCTTGGTCCGTACAACATCCTCCACCAGCATTTTCCCATCTGGCTCTCCATCCAGGTCGTCAAGGCTGAAGGAATGTCTCCGTTTGCTCTTATGACGCAATGCCATATGTCGCGCTGCTTTATACATATATGCTTTCAGTCCTCCATCCCGTATGTGGGGCTTTTTCGTAAACAGATAGGAAAAAACCTCTATCATCAGGTCCTCAGCCTCGTGAACATCCTGCAGATACCCGTTTATGTACATAGTCAGCGGATTACCGTATTTTTTCATTAATTCATCAAGTCCCGTTTCATCTCCATTTACGTACCGCCTGTATAATTCTTCATCGGAAACCATGACGTTCACTTCCTTTCCCCTTGCCAGCCCTGTACAGATAGGATATCTATATCATATGCAAATATCAGTATATTTTCAAGAATGACGTTTTGGCCAGTTTTTAAAAATTTTCTGTCCCCCATAGAAACACATACAAGCCTGCCTTCATAAGATATAGCATAAAACAACAAACCCTTTTGGAGGCAATACCATGAGTGATTTAACAGCTACCGGATGTGGATGCACATCCAATACATCTTCTAATTCCGGATGTGGATGCAGCACCATGACCTGGATCATCATCTTACTGTGCCTGTGTGGCGGATGTGGCAACGGCTGTGGTAATAACAGTCTTTTTAACTCTGGCAACGGCTGCGGATGTGAAAGTATTCTGATCATTCTCTTACTTCTTGGCTGCTGTGGCGGCAACAGCTGCGGATGCAACTAACAGCTTCTGATTCTTTTCATCATTTCTGAAGGTAGGTCCTGAAAAGGGCCTACTTTTCTGCATAGGACCGGTAGTCAGCTCATACATTTAAGATAGCAGAGAAAACAGCTTCATCCGTCAGGCATTGAAAGGAGGATTCCATGGAGCAGCAGGATGGGAACAAGGTAATGGCATTTGACACATTATTCAGCACAAATCATATTGCCATGCTTAAGATCCTTCTTTCCTGTCTGGACTATCAGGCTCAGAAATCCATGGCTGTTTATATTAAATTTCTTGAGCTGCAATATACGATCCATTATTACAACCAGAATCCTCATCCTCTCTGCGGCTGCACTGGACCGGACGCTTCCCGTGATCTTCCCTCTCTCTGTAAAGAGCTTCTTCCGTACTGTGATGAAAAGGAAAAGAAACAGATTGAGCAGCTCTGCAGCCTTTTCCAAAGCATGGAAATGTACCGGGAATTTTCAAAAACGATGGAAACCATGAAAGATATGATCCCCGGATTTGCTGATATGTCTGATCTGTTTTCATCTGGTGATCCTTCTTCAGGCTCTTCACCGGATATCATGTCGTTACTAATCAATATGCTCACTCCTGAGCAGCAGGAAATATTTCAGATGTTTGGAGGTAACCATAATGACAAATGAATGGATGCAGGATGAATCCCTGCAAAATATCGATCCCTATAAGCTGGAATTCCTTCAGGCGCTGGTTTTTGAAAGCAGTAATCTGCGTAAAGAGCAGCTCCTCCCATTTTTAATGGCAGTAGCCCGACGGGGACAGGAAAAGAAGGTCACGTTCTCAGATGAGGAAATCAGCACTATCGCCGCTGTGCTAAAGAAGCACGCCACACCAGAAGAGCTGTCCAAAATGGATAAGATTCTTTCCATGCGGGCGCGCTCCTGATCCTGCGTGCAAAAAAGGGGACTGCAGACTGATATAGCATCATTCTGCAGTCCCTGACATTTATTTCATAACAATATTTACAATTCTTCCCGGTACATAGATTTCTTTTACAATGCTTCCGGTCAGCTTATCAGCGATCACCTTCTTCGCATTCTCAATGACAGTATCCTTCTGGTCATCCTTCTGGATCGCCAGAGTCGCTCTTGTCTTACCATTGATCTGGACAGCGATCTCTACTGTAGCTTCCTTTGTTTTCTCTTCATCAAACTCGGGCCATACTGTCTGATAAACTCTTCCGTCAAATCCTGCTCTCTGCCACAGTTCCTCTGTGATATGGGGAGCAACCGGATTCAGCAGTGTAAGCAGTGTCCTGTATTCACCCTTTGTTACGGAATTCTTCTTATAGAATTCATTGATCAGTGCCATCATGGCTGCGATCGCTGTATTATACTTCAGGTTTTCAAAGTCGCTGCTGACCTTCTTAATGGTCTGGTGCAGCTTTACTTCCATATCAGCAGAGTAACCATCCTCCTCTGTCAGGATATCCTGCAGCTTCCATACTCTTTCAAGGAATCTTCTGCAGCCCTTCACACCATCCTCTGACCAGGATGCGCTTAAGTCAAAGGCTCCGATAAACATTTCATAAGTACGTAAGGTGTCAGCACCATAGTCTCGTACAATATCGTCCGGATTGACAACATTGCCTCTGGACTTGCTCATCTTTTCTCCGTTAGATCCAAGGATCATGCCGTGGGAGGTTCTCTTCTGATACGGTTCCGGGCAGGGAACAACTCCCTCATCATAAAGGAATCTGTGCCAGAATCTGGAGTACAGAAGATGCAGCGTGGTATGCTCCATACCGCCATTGTACCAGTCAACAGGCATCCAGTATTTCAGTGCTTCCTGGCTTGCCAGTTCTTTATCATTGTGCGGATCAGTATAGCGCAGGAAATACCAGGATGATCCGGCCCACTGAGGCATGGTATCTGTTTCTCTCTTGGCAGGACCTCCACAGCAGGGACATGTAGTATTTACCCACTCCGTCATGGCTGCAAGAGGTGATTCGCCATTATCTGTCGGCATATAGCTTTCCACATCCGGAAGCTCCAGTGGAAGCTCACTTTCCGGCAGCGCTACATAGCCGCACTTATCGCAGTGTACGATCGGGATCGGCTCTCCCCAATAACGCTGTCTGGAGAATACCCAGTCTCTCAGCTTATAATTGGTCTTTGCATGTCCAATTCCCTTTTCGGTCATGAACTCGATGATCTTCTCCTTGGCATCCGCAACGGATAATCCATCAAGGAATCCTGAATTCACCAGTGTTCCTGTTGCTACATCTGTATAAACAGCCTCATTGACATCAACAGGACTTCCTGCTACGACCTCGATGATCGGCATATTGAACTTCTTTGCAAACTCCCAGTCTCTTTCGTCATGGGCAGGTACAGCCATGATGGCACCGGTACCATAGCTCATCAGTACATAATCAGAAACCCAGATCGGAATTTCCTTGTCATTCACAGGGTCGATCGCTGTCAGGCCATCCAGCATGACACCAGTCTTGTCCTTGGCAAGCTCTGTACGCTCAAAATCAGATTTTTTCGCTGCCTGCTCTCTATAGGCAACGACCTCATCATAGTTCTTCAGATCATCCTTATACTTATCGATCATCGGATGCTCCGGGCTGATGACCATGTAGGTTACACCAAAAAGGGTATCCGGTCTTGTGGTATAAACTGTCAGCTTCTCATCCTTGCCCTTAACAGCAAAGTCTACTTCCGCACCGGTTGACTTACCGATCCAGTTCTTCTGGGAAACCTTGACTCTTTCAATATAATCTACCGTATCCAGTCCCTCGATCAGCTTGTCTGCATAAGCAGTGATCTTCAGCATCCACTGGCTCTTTACCTTACGGATAACCTCGCTTCCGCACCTCTCACAGACACCATTGACTACCTCTTCATTGGCAAGTCCGACCTTACAGGAGGTACACCAGTTGATCGGCATCTCTGCCTTATAGGCAAGTCCGGCCTTGAACAGCTTTAAGAAGATCCACTGTGTCCATTTATAATATTTAACGTCAGTCGTATTGATCTCACGATCCCAGTCAAAGGAATAGCCAAGGGAATGTAACTGGCTCTTAAATCTCTTCACATTATTCTCGGTAACAATCCTTGGATGGATATGATTCTTGATCGCATAGTTCTCGGTAGGAAGTCCGAATGCATCCCAGCCCATGGGATACAGAACGTTGTAGCCCTGCATTCTCCTCTTTCTGGCTACGATGTCCAGTGCCGTATACGGTCTTGGGTGTCCTACATGAAGTCCCTGTCCTGAAGGATAAGGGAACTCAACCAGTGCATAGTATTTCGGTTTGGTAAAGTCATCTGATGTCTTGAAAGCCTTTTCATCGTCCCAGACCTTCTGCCATTTGGTCTCTACTTCCCTGTGATTATATAATTCAGCCATTGTAAACTCTCCTCTCATCATGGCATAATAAACCAATCACAATTTTACCTACTCTTAAGAGCATTGTCAAGAAAAAGAAACGGCACTGCGCCTGTGCGCAGCACCGTTTCTTCAGGGTCACATACCCCCATATGTGTCCTCTTTTCCTTCTCTAAAAAGACATCCGTCTTTTATTCTTCATTTCCTTCTGCTACCTTGGCAGCTCTCGCTGCTACTTCCTTCTCCTGAATATCAGAGGGTGTCTGTTCATAACGGGCAAATTCATAGGAATAATCTCCTCTTCCTCCCGTCATGGAACGAAGATCCGTACAATATCCAAACAGTCCCATCATCGGAACATCTGCCAGGATCTCCTGACTTCCTCCGGCTACCGGATTCATGCCAAGCACTCTTCCTCTTCTCTTATTCAGATCTCCCATAACATCTCCGGTATAGGAATCCGGTACAGTAACCTTAAGTGACATGATCGGCTCTAAGAGGATCGGCCCAGCTTCCATAAAGCCCTTCTTAAATGCCTGTTTTGCTGCAGTCTTGAATGCCATTTCTGAAGAATCAACCGGATGATAGGATCCATCGTAAAGAACCGCCTTTACTCCAACAACCGGATAGGCTGCCAGAGGTCCCTTCACAGTTGCTTCCTGGATACCCTTTTCTACAGCCGGGAAGTAGTTCTTCGGCACGGCGCCGCCTACAACCTCCTGTTCAAATACATAAGGCTTTTCCAGATCACCGGAAGGGCCAAAACGCATCTTTACGTGACCATACTGTCCATGACCGCCGGACTGCTTCTTATACTTATATTCCACATCAGAGGTTTTCTTAATGGTCTCACGGAAGGCTACCTTAGGCCTGCTCAGTTCAATCTCAACCTTATATTCATTCAGAAGCTTGCTTGCGATCACCTCCAGATGAAGATCACCCATTCCATACAGGAGCATCTGCTTATTTTCTGCATCATTGACATAGCGCATGGTCAGGTCTTCATGGGAAATCTTCTGAAGAGCCTGGGAAATCTTATCAACATCACCTTTATTCTTAGGCTTATATCTCATATATGTATAAGGTACCGGCAGCTCCCATTTACCATACTTGATTGTCGTAGCCTTAGTGGATAGACTGTCACCGGTTCTTGCTGCTGTCAGCTTGGCAAGTGCTCCGATATCCCCCGCATGAAGCTCTTTGATCTCAATCGCCCTGCTTCCCTGCATTACATACAGCTTGCTGATCTTTTCTTCAATATCCTTATCAACATTGTAGATCATATCATCTGCCTTTAATACACCGGAGTTCACCTTGATCAGAGAATACTTTCCAATGAAGGGATCTACGATCGTCTTCCAGATATAAGCAGATTTGGCCTTGGAGAAATCATAGTCCGCATGATAAATATCACTGGTCTTCATATTGATACCTGCTACTACCCTGTTCTCCGGACTCGGGAAGTACTTGATGATATCGTCAAGCAGTGTATACATACCCTGACACAGTGTGTTGGAACCCATTGTCATGGGGACGATACTGCCATCACAGACATTGGTCCGAAGTGCTGCCCTGATCTCCGCCTCTGAAAATATCTCTCCGTTAAAATAACGCTCCATCATATCTTCACTGGTTTCTGCCACAGATTCCATCAGGGTATCTCTGCAGATCTGGAGATTTGGCTTATTGTAATCCGGCACCTCGCATTCTGTAACCTCCTTACCCTGCCAGCGGTTACCTGTCTCTGTAATGACATTGATGTAGCCGACAAATTTCTCATTCTCACGGATAGGCAGATGGAAGGGAGCCATTTTCTTGCCAAACATGGCGGTCATATCTTCTACTACCTGACGGAAGGATGCATTATCCACATCCATATTGCTGACGTAGATCATGCGGGGCAGTTTGTACTTCTCGCAGAGATCCCATGCCTTCTTCGTACCGACCTCCACACCGGCCTTACCATTAACTACAATAATCGCTGCTCCGGCAGCACTGATGCCCTCTTCCACTTCGCCTGCGAAATCAAAAAAGCCAGGTGTATCAATGATATTGATCTTATTTCCAGCCCATTCGATCGGGATCACGGAAGTACTCACTGAAATTTTACGTTTCTGCTCTTCCTTGCCAAAATCGCTCACTGTATTTCCGTCATCTACCTTTCCAAGGCGGGAAGTAATACCTGACAGATATGCCATAGCCTCAACCAGACTGGTCTTGCCGCTGCCGCCATGTCCCAGCAGAACGACATTACGAATCTTGTCAGTAGTGTAAATATTCATATTGTTTCCTCCGTTTTCTGTTATTTTGGGCATTTTAACAAAATTTGAATTTAAAATCCTTTTCTCCAGGAAAACCCATGAGTACATTTTACTAAAATAATCTGAATTTTTCAATACTTTTTGTTAATTAAGTACACACGTCAGCATTGTTCATAGTATTTTCCATCTCTTATACATTCCAGTTGAATTTCGTGCTTTAAAGTGCTATATTACCCTTAGTATTTTGTACCCGGAAAGGAAGAAAAATCATCATGGAACATCAGATTACCTGTGGCTTTATCGGTCTTGGCCTGATCGGCGGTTCAATCGCAAGGGCCCTTCGGCAGTATCACCCGGATTACCGGCTGATCGGTTATGATGTCAACCGGGAAGCAACTGCACTTGCTGTTTCAGAAGGTATCCTTGATCTGGAGCTTTCCAGTATCAGCAGTGAATTTTCTTCCTGTGACTATATTTTCTTATGCGCACCGGTATCCTTTAATGACGAAAACCTTCTGGCTCTTAAAGCATACCTCTCAAAGGATTGTCTGCTTACCGATGTCGGCAGTGTCAAATCCGATATCCACAGGCATATTAAAGAGCTTTCTCTGGAGGATCAGTTTATCGGAGGCCACCCCATGGCTGGCAGTGAACGGACAGGCTTTGCCAACTCCAAGGCACTTCTTCTGCAGAATGCCTACTATATCCTCACCCCTACCGCTTCCGTAAGGAAGGAATGGGTCGAAAAATACAGGGAGCTTGTCACCTCCCTGAAGGCCATCCCTCTTGTGATCACCTGTGAAAAGCATGACTACATCACCGCTGCCATCAGCCATCTGCCTCATGTGATCGCTGCTTCCCTTGTCAATCTGGTAAAGGAAGAGGACGGTAGTGAAGGACTGATGAAAATGATCGCTGCCGGGGGGTTTAAGGACATCACAAGGATCGCTTCCTCTTCTTCTGATATGTGGCAGCAGATCTGCCTGACTAACAGGGATAATATCCTTACTCTGCTTGACCATTATATGGAAGCCCTTTCTGCGATCCGCACGGAGATTTCCGCTGCAGACGGTGAACGGATCTATGATTTTTTCCGCAGTGCCAGAGAATACCGGGATTCCTTCATCAATGCTTCCAGCGGTCCTATCAAAACCTCTTATACCCTCAGCATTGATATTGCCGACAGAACCGGTTCCATCGCAAATGTTGCTGCCATTCTGGCCGATCATAATATCAGTATCAAGAATATTGGTATCCTCCACAACAGAGAACAGCAGGAGGGTGCCCTGAATATTGAATTTTATGCTGAAGAAAGCATAGAAAAGGCAGCCGCTATCCTCTCTGAAAGCGGCTACCCCATCCACGAAAAATAAATATAACAAAATGCAGGCCAGACAGCCTGCATTTTCTTTATGATTCCCAGCTTTAATGTCCTGCAAATTTTTCCGATTCCCTGATCCTTGCAAGTGCTCTTGCCATGGCCGCCCGCGTCATATGATACTCCCGGATGCTCTGATTCTGGCGCAGCCGTTCATTTGCTCTTTCCAGCGCTTCTCTTGCCCGGTTTTCATCAATATCCTCCGGTCTTTCTATCGTGTCTGTCAAAAGCACAACTCTGTTATTGGCTACCTGGCAATAGCCACGTCCTACTACCACACTGGTAAAAGCCTCTCCCTCTTTCTTCCGGAATCTGGCTTCCCCTTCTGTCACAGCGATCATAAGCTCTTCATGGTGTGCCATAACAGCCCTTTCTCCATCTGGTGCCGGAATGATCAATGAATTACAGAGTCCTTCATAAAAGACTCCATTACTGGAGATCATTTTCAAATAAAAATCTGACATCATAAGCTCCTTTCAAGACCGTCTGCCAGCCTCTGCCTATACACTACCTTCCATTGCCTTCGCCTTTTCTGCCACATCCTCGATCGTTCCGACATTAAAGAATGCTGCTTCCGGATAAGCATCTGCTTCTCCGTTAATGATCGCCTGGAAACCACGGATCGTATCCTTAAGCGGTACATACTTTCCGGGAATACCAGTAAAGTTCTCAGCCACATGGAAGGGCTGTGAAAGAAATCTCTGGATCTTTCTTGCACGGCTTACGGTCAGCTTATCCTCCTCAGACAGCTCCTCCATACCAAGAATGGCAATGATATCCTGCAGCTCCTTATATTTCTGGAGCATCTCCTGTACCCTTCTTGCTGTCTCGTAATGCTCCTGTCCTACCACATCTACTTCCAATATACGGGATGAAGATTCCAGCGGATCTACCGCAGGATAAATTCCCTGTTCCACGATCTTTCTGGACAGGACGGTAGTTGCATCCAGATGGGCAAAGGTGGTTGCCGGTGCCGGGTCAGTCAGATCATCTGCCGGCACATAAACTGCCTGCACAGAGGTAACTGATCCCTTTCTTGTAGAAGCGATCCTCTCCTGAAGCTCTCCCATTTCAGTAGCCAGTGTGGGCTGATAGCCTACTGCTGACGGCATACGTCCAAGCAGTGCAGACACCTCGCTTCCAGCCTGTACATAACGAAAAATATTATCTATGAACAAAAGTACATTCTGATTCATTTCGTCACGGAAATACTCCGCCATGGTCAGACCTGTTTCCGCTACCCTCATACGGGCTCCGGGGGGCTCATTCATCTGTCCGAATACCAGGGCTGTCTTTTCCAGGACTCCAGATGCCTTCATTTCTGTCCACAGATCATTTCCTTCCCTGGAACGTTCACCAACACCGGTAAAAATAGAATATCCGCCATGCTCTGTTGCAATATTCCGGATCAGCTCCTGGATCAGGACAGTCTTTCCTACACCGGCACCGCCAAACAATCCGATCTTGCCGCCCTTTGCATAGGGAGCAAGCAGATCGATGACCTTGATCCCGGTCTCCAGTATTTCAACCACAGGACTCTGTTCCTCGAAGGTTGGCGGTTTTCTGTGGATACACCATTTTTCACTGTCCGTAACCGCATCTCCTCCGTCTATGGCTTCTCCAAGGACATTGAACAGCCTTCCCAGCGTTTTTTCTCCCACCGGAACCGTAATTCCGGCTCCTGTTGGGGTTACCTCCATGTCTCTGCAAAGTCCTTCACTGGCTGACAGCATGATACACCGTATCACATTATTGCCAAGCTGCTTCGCCACCTCCATGACACATTTTTTTCCCTGATTTTCTACTGTCAGTGCCTCTTTAATATGGGGGAGCGGTCCCTTTTCAAACTGTACATCAACTACAGGTCCCGATATCTGTATGATTTTTCCTTTTTCCATCACACATTCACCTCTTTTATTCTTTGCTGCAGCCTCGCAGCCCTTTTCTTTTTCGCTTCTCTCTTCTTACGCTGTGCCCGCGCACCGCTTGAAACCTCTGTGATCTCCTGCGTGATCTGTGCCTGCCTTGCCCGGTTATACATGATGTTCAGATCATGCAGCAGCTTATCTGCATTATCTGTAGCAGCTTCCATTGCCATCATCCTGTCATTCTGCTCGCTGCAGAAGGCTTCTACCAGTGCTCCATAAATAAAGCCGGCAAGATAATTGGGTACGATCATATCCACTGCGTCCTTTGCTGAAGGTTCCAGCATAAACTCTTCCTGATAGACATCTGTCGGCGGCTGAGGAAGCTGCTTTCCTGACAGGGGCAGCAGCCGTTTATCCTCTGCCTGACACAGCATGCTGTTTTCCATACGGGTATAGATCACATGCAGCTCTTCGATCTCTCCCGCCATATACTTTTCTCTCAGGATCTCGCTGATCCATCTGGCTCTGTCAAAGGTAGGATCCTGTACCGTATAGGTAAAATTCTCTGCAATGGGAATATGCTTTCCGGCAAAATACTGCCTCCCAAGCTCACCCACCACAAAAAGACTGATCTGCTTTTCTGACTGATCCAGAAACTGCTGTGCCAGCTTCAGTATATTGTGGTTATAGGCTCCAGCCAGTCCCTTGTCTCCGGTGATCACAAGCAGCCCGATCCTAGTACATTTTCTGGAAGAGTCTTCAAAGTAGGGATGCTCCATTTCCGGCAGGTGCCGCATGATACGCTCAATGGTGGACTGCAGCATATAGAAATATGGCTCTGTCCTTTCCAGATCTCTTTTTGCTTTTTTCAATTTCGTGGATGAGATCATGTACATGGCTCCCGTGATCTTACGGGTATCCTCTATGCTTCTGATCCGGCTCTGAATTTCTCTTAAGCCCGCCATGTCAGCTCACCACCTGACTTTTATATTCCTTCACAGCTGAAACAATCCTCTTTATCAGATCATCGCTCAGCGTTTTCATCTGTTCAATCTCATTTCCGATCTCTGGATGCTTTTCATCCATATAGGTGAGCATATTTCCCTGAAATTCCTTCAGCTTCGGAACCGGAATGTCCAAAAACAGCTTATTCGTTGCACTGCACAGGGTGATCACCTGTTCATGCAGTGACATCGGATGCTCCAGCGGCTGCTTTAACAGCTCCATCAGCCCTTTTCCATATTGCAGCTGCTGCATGGTAACAGCATCCAGATCTGAGCTGAACTGGGTAAAGACTTCCATTTCACGGTACTGGGCAAGATCAATACGGATGCTTCCTGCCGCCTTTTTCATGGCCTTGGTCTGTGCTGCACCACCTACACGGGATACAGAAAGACCTACATTGACAGCTGGACGCATTCCCGAGAAAAACAGATCACTTTCGAGAAAGATCTGTCCGTCTGTAATGGAAATCACGTTGGTCGGGATATAGGCTGATACATCACCTGCCTGTGTTTCAATGATCGGCAGCGCCGTAATGGAACCGCCTCCCATGGTATCGCTGAGCTTGCTGGATCTCTCCAGAAGTCTTGAATGCAGATAAAAGACGTCACCGGGATAAGCCTCACGTCCGGGGGATCTCTCAAGCAGCAGGGAAAGTGCACGATAAGCAACGGCATGCTTGGAAAGATCATCATAAACGATCAGCACATCCTGCCCTCTGTACATGAAATACTCAGCCAGTGCAGTTCCTGAATAGGGCGCAATATACTGGAGCGGTGCCGGATCACTGGCTGTAGAAGATACCACGATCGTATATTCCATCGCCCCATGCTTTTCCAGTGTATGTACCAGCTTGGAAACCGTAGATGCCTTCTGTCCGATCGCCACATAAATACAGATCACATTTTTTCCCTTCTGGTTCAGGATCGTATCCACTGCGATTGAGGTTTTTCCTGTCTGTCTGTCTCCGATGATCAGTTCTCTCTGTCCACGTCCGATCGGGAACATGGAATCGATGGAAAGAATACCGGTCTCAAGCGGTGTATCCACAGACTTTCTGTCAACAATACCGGGCGCAGGCTGCTCGATCGGTCTGTAATCCGAGGCACTGATCTCTCCCTTGCCATCAATCGGGGCTCCGAGAGCATTCACAACTCTTCCGATAAATTCATCTCCTACCGGAATTCCTGCCATACGGCCGCTTCGTACAGCCTTTGTGCCTTCTTCTATTTCTTCCTCATCATCAAACAGGATACAGCCGACCTCGTCTTCCCTGATATCCTGCACCATGGCCTTCTGTCCATTTTCGAAGATCACAACCTCTCCATACATGGCATGGTCAATTCCATCCACATAGACGATCCCGTCACCAACACTGTTGACAATACCTACTTCATTTCCGGATACATCAATATTTTCAAGGCTGTCCCTAAGAATACTGATAATTCCCTTCTGAACCAAAAGAGAATCTTTTCCGGACAGCTCCATGGAATCAATCTTTTTTTTCAGAAGTGCTTCCCGGCCCTTTGTACTCCAGTCGTATTCCTGGCTTCCGGCCCGAAGGATAAATCCGCTTCCCAGATTTTCATTCTGCTTTCTGGTCAGGTTCAGGACTCTTCCCGGGTATTTTTCCTCCAAAAAGCTGACAATGCCTTTAAGCTGTCTGTCACTTGGCTCTGTTACATATTCAAGGACACAGTCAAGCGGCTGCTTTTCTTCTGCTGACAGAGTATGATACTCCTCCTTCAGCATTTCAAGCTCAGAAACCTGACAATGGGCAGCCAGAAGCTTTAAAAGTCCTCTGATCTGCAGCGGGAAGATCTTCTGGATGATTTTTTCTTTATTTTCAGGTGAGGCAGTCGGATCATCCAGCTGCTTCTGGATCTCCGGTACGATCTGCAGCAGGTCAAGTGCCTCATCTATATCCCGGTCTGCAATCTGCTCACCTATCATTTTTTCCAGATAAATATTAAGATTCTGCATGCTCACTCTCACCTGCTTTTGTCAAAAATTTGTCATATAGTTCACTGTTATCTTCTTCCTTCTGCATTCCCTCTGACGCAGCTGAGAATAGCAGGGAACGGATTTCCTTTTCTGCACGGCTGACCATTTTGCTATGCTCCAGCTCAGCAGTTTTTTGGGAATCCTCAATGATCTGCCCGGCTTTCCTGTTTGCTTCTTCCACGATCTGCTGGTAAGCTGCCCTCGCATCTTCCTGTGCTTTCTTCATCACCTGAGCTTTTTCATCCTGGATGCCGCTTTGCAGTGCTTCATATTTTTCCTTCTGCTGTCCCGCCTCAAGCTTCTCCTGCTCTGCTTCCTTGTAACGGCCTTCAATCGCCTCTTCTCTTTTGGCGATGATATTATTCACCGGCTTAAAAAGGAATTTCTTAATCAGAAGATACCAGATCAGTAAGTTGATTATGGTAAAAAGCAGATTGATATCTAGTCTTAACATATGCTTTTCATTCCTTTCCTGTCTGATCAGCTAAGCAGAATAATGATCAAAAGACCGATAACAAAGCCATAAATAGCTGTTGCCTCTGCAAGTGCTGAACCAAGCAGAAGAAGCTTTGTGATCTTACCCTCTGCTTCAGGCTGTCTTGCAACTGCCTCTGTTGCTTTTGAGGTTGCTATACCAATACCAACGCCGGCACCTATACCGGTCAAAACTGCGATACCTGCACCAATTGCAATAAGTGTTGTGTTCATAATCTTTTCTCCTCTTCTTTACTTTACTCTTTCTTTATTCCATTGCTTCCTTCATGAACAGACCTGTCAGGAATACAAATACATATGCCTGTATCAGTCCGTCAAAAATATCAAAATACATACTGAATACTACCGGCACACCAACCGGTACTATGTATTCGATCAGTTCCATAATGACAAATGCGCCAAGAACATTTCCAAACAGCCGCATACAGAGCGACAGCGGTTTGATGACCAGTTCAAGAACATTGATCGGTGCGATCAATGCGATCGGCTCTGCAAAGCTCTTAAACCAGCGTTTTACACCCTTTCTGTGAATGCCAGCATACTCTATGAGGATAATACTCATGAGCGCAAGCGCTGCTGTCACATTCATATCCTTCGTCGGCGGTTTAAAACCAAAAATACCGATCAGGTTTGCAATACCGAGATACATCAGTACGGATGCCAGGTATGCCGCATACTGCTTTCCCTCAGATCCTAGGATCCCTTCGGTGATACCCTCCAGTGAGGTGACGGCCTGTTCCAGAAGAAGCTGCCTTCTGCTTGGATGCTCCACCTTAAGCTTTCTTGTCAGGAGCAATGACAGGACAAGTACTGCCGCCATTATGATCCAGGTGACAACTACAGATTCGGAAATACCGATCCCACCGATCGTAAAAGCACTTTCACAGTTCAGCTCTTCCCTGAGTGCTTCACCCAAATTACCCATCTTCGCACTTCCTTTCTTTTTTAGTTCAGTGCCATTATAATACAGAAAAATATAATTCCATAATTCACTTTTTTTGTAATATCCATAGATATTTTGAATGAACTGTATTATAATAAAAAAATATTTTATCAAAGGTAAACAGGAGATCTATTATGCAGAATCTTATGGAGATCAGTTTTGACTACTATAAAGTATTTTATGAAGTGGCAAGAAGCCATAGCATCACGCTTGCTGCCAGTCATCTCTGTCTGACGCAGCCTACCGTAACAAAGTATATCCAGAACCTGGAAGCTGCCCTTGGCTGTCAGCTGTTTGTACGTTCACAGAAGGGTGTATCCATGACAGAAGAAGGCCAGCGTCTTTTCCGGCAGATCAGCCACCCCTGCCAGCAGATGGGACAGGCTCAGGAAATCATCCGAGAGTGTACCACAAATCAGAATGGAAAAATCACGATCAGTGCCACTGAGCTGACTATGCGATATTTCCTGCTTCCCTTTCTGGAACGCTTTCAGCACCGCTTTCCCAATGTAAGACTGCAGATCCACGCGCACTCTTTCCCTGCTATGATCACCTCTCTGAATGACGAAACAGTCGATTTCGCCCTGAGTATCACACCCCTTGAAAGCTTCAGTGATTTTGAGATCACACCTGTCTCTGATTTTCAGGATATACTGATCGCCGGCAGCCGTTATTCCTATCTGGAAGACAAGCAGCTTTCCATGGAAGATATTCTTTCCTTCCCGATCATTTCCATGGAACATGGCACCGCGAGCCGCAGATTCTGGGATTCTTTGTTTGAGGAGCATGGCTTTGAGCTCAGTCCTAATATCGAGCTCAATTCCAATGACCTGATTGCTCCTGCCACCGTCCACAATCTGGGCATAGGTCTTGTCCCCTATAAGTTTGCACGTCACTATTTAATTAATTATGGAATTATCCAGTTGAAAACAGACTTTTTTGTACCCAAAAGACAGATCTGTCTGATCCGTAACCCTCTGCACCCGCAGAATACTCCGGCTCAGATCCTCATTGATATGTTAAAGGGATCGGCTACCGATCCCCTGTTCTCCTATTCCACAGACAGCGGCATCAGCTTTTAGTGCTTTTTCTGATACACAGGCTGATAAGAAAGACAAGCAGCATCCCGGTCAGACCGCCAGCCGTATCGATCAGTACATCTCTGATACTGGCATATCTGCCTGGCACGAAATACTGGTGAAACTCATCCAGTGAAGCAGAGATCACAAGCTGTACCAGTACGAATGCACCGCAGCGCAGCCTCTTAGCTTTCCACAGCAGCCATATCCACAGGGAAATCAGGCCTACCAACATATATTCTGTAAAATGCGCCAGCTTCCGTATCACTGCTTCTGCCTCGTCTACTTCTCCTGCCGGGATCACCACGGTCAGACCCCCCGTATTTCCCTGCAGCTTGTAATAGATCCGCAAAAGCCACCTCGTCACCTTCTGGCTGACGCCGGAAGAGGCAGTCGCGTTCTCCGCTGAAAAATTAAAAATCATCACATATATCAGAAACAGCAGTACGATAAGTACTGCTGTCATTCCGATCTTCCATTTTTTATTAACGGTCATGGTTAATTATTCTTACCCAGGGTTTCCACTGTATTGTATACCTCTATTCTTGCACCATCTACAGCAGGCATTCCAATAAAAATACCACCATAGGAGAATCCCTGTTCTTTCTTTTCAATTCTTACAATTTCGATAAAGGCATGGAGCACTTCCTGTGTCCATATTCTTAAGTATGCCTCATATATAGCACCAATCTCCAGTGCTTTGCTGCAGGCAAATCCGATCCCTGTCCTTGATACATCCAGAATATTGATTTCTACTAATTCATCCGGTTTCTCTTCATCAATCCTTTTGATAACGATCTGAGAAATCAGCTTCATCCGGTTACATTTTCTTCTTTCTTCCATAAGGATCCTCCCACAACTATCACTTACTGCCTATCATAAACTAATCTTCATCTTTTGTAAAGCTGTCTGTAAAAAAGCAGGCATCTCCAAAGGAAAAAAACCGATATTTTTGACGGATTGCTTCCTCATATGCTGCAAGCACATGTTCTCTTCCTGCCAGTGCGGATACAAGCATGACAAGTGTCGATTCCGGCAAATGGAAATTGGTGATCAGACAGTCAAGCACCTTAAACTGATATCCCGGATAAATAAAGATATCCGTATTGCCGCAGCATTCTTCCAGATGACCGTTCTCATCTGCTGCACTTTCTACCGTACGGCAGCTTGTGGTTCCCACACAGATCACACGCTTTCCTTCTGCCTTTGTCTGATTGATCAGATCCGCTGCTTCCTGGGTGATCTGATAATATTCAGAATGCATATGATGTTCCAGAATATTATCAGCCTTCACGGGACGGAATGTGCCAAGTCCCACATGCAGTGTCACATAAGCGAGTCTTACACCCTTTTCTTCGATCTGCTTCAGCAGCTCCTTTGTAAAATGAAGACCTGCTGTCGGTGCCGCAGCAGAACCATCATACTTCGCATAAACCGTCTGATAGCGGTTCTTATCCTGCAGCTTGTGTGTGATATAGGGAGGCAGTGGCATCTCTCCAAGCTGATCCAGCACCTCTTCAAAGATCCCGTCATAGTGGAACTGCACCAGACGGTTTCCCTCTTCCACGATCTCAAGAACCTCTGCCTTCAGAAGACCATCCCCAAAGACAAGTCTTGCCCCCGGCTTCATTTTCTTACCCGGCTTTACCAGAGTTTCCCAGATGTCATTTTCACGTCGTTTTAGAAGAAGCACCTCTACCGCTGCCCCGGTATCTTCCTTTACACCAAGCAGTCTTGCCGGAAGTACCTTGGTATTATTCAGGACAAGACAATCACCCGGATGGAGATAATCTGCAATATTATGAAAGATCTCGTGCTTCCATTCCCCGGTCCTTTTATCCACCATCAGAAGTTTCGATGCGCTCCGGTCTTCCAGCGGATCCTGTGCGATCAGCTCCTTTGGAAGCTCGAAATTAAAATCAGAAGTCTTTAATCCCTCTGTCATCAGATTCCTGCTCCTTTTAAGAAAGCCTCGTAGCCTCTTCTTGTCTCGTATACATCAGCCTTGCTGGTCGCTTCATAAGGCGCATGCATATTTAAAACGGCAACACCGCTGTCGATCACATTCATGCCATACAGTGCCAGAATATAAGCAATTGTTCCGCCGCCGCCAAGATCAACTCTTCCAAGCTCTGCTGTCTGGAAGTGAACCTTTTCTTCTGCAAAAATACTGCGCAGATATGCCAGATATTCTGCATTGGCATCATTGGAGCCTGATTTTCCCCTGGAGCCTGTAAATTTGTTAAACACCATACCGCCACCAAGATAAGCTACATTCTTCTTATCAAAGCTTGATGCGTAAGACGGATCATAAGCGCTGCTGACATCAGAGGAAAGCATACAGGATGAAGAAAGGCACCTGCGTACATTCAGTTCAGAATATTCACCGAGCAGGTTCATTACCTCTGCCACCATATTTTCGAAGAAATGTGACTGCATACCGGTAGCTCCCACACTGCCGATCTCTTCCTTATCTACTAACAGACAGCAGGATGTCCGCTTCACACTCTTCATCTCCAGCATGGCCTTCAGGGAGGTAAAGGCACATACTCTGTCATCCTGTCCATAGCTTAAGATCATGCTGCGGTCAAAACCTGCTTCTCTTGCCTTTCCGGCAGGAACTACTTCAAGCTCTGCGGAAATGAAGTCTTCCTCATCCATATCATAGGTATCCTTCAGGATAGAAAGGATTCCCTTCTTCACCGCATCCTTGCCGACACCTTCTTCTTTTTTCTCATCCTTCTTAAAGGTAAGCGGCCTGTTTCCGATGATGATATCCAGTGCTTCCCCTTCGATCACCTTGGCAGCCTTTTTCTCAAGCTGCTCCTGTGCCAGATGGATCAGAAGATCAGAAATAAAGAACACCGGATCATCCTCGTTCTCACCAATATTCAGTTCAATGGTTGTACCATCCTTTTTTACTACCACACCATGAATGGCAAGCGGGATCGTCACCCACTGGTATTTCTTGACACCACCGTAATAATGGGTGTCAAGATAAGCAAAGCCTCCATCCTCATAAAGGGGATTCTGTTTGATATCGAGTCTTGGAGAATCGATATGGGCACCAAGTATATTCATGCCCTTTTCCATTTTTTCCTCACCGATATGAAACAGGGCAACGGATTTGTTCATCCATACAGAATAAACCTTATCTCCCTTTTTCAGGCTGCCGCCCTCTTTGATGATCTCCTGCAGCTCCTTATATCCTGCTGCTTCTGCTGCGTTTACAATATAATCTACGCATTCTCTCTCTGTCTTACAGTCAGAAAGGAATTCGCGGTACTCTTTATTCAGCTTTTCCAATTCCTTCAGCTGTTTTTCACTGTAGGTTTCCCATACATTTTTCTGTTCCATTTTTTATACTCCTTATTTATGCTCTCAGGTCAATATCCAGATCATTCTTTAACGTTCTGCAGATCTTATCTACAAATTTCTGAACCGTTTCTGCATCCAAAGCCTCATCCTTCGGGGCAAAGGTAATGGTGTAGGCCATACTCTTTTTTCCCTCCGGGATCTGCCCGCCTTCATATACGTCAAAGAGTCTGATCTCCTTAATATACTTATTTGCCCTTTTAATACATTCTTCCACCTGGCCGAATGTAATATCCTTATTCATGACAAATGCCAGATCACGTTTTTCTTCAGGAAATCTGGATAATGCCTTAAATACTCTCTTTTTGTTATACCATTTGGAAAGTCTCTCAAGATCCATTTCCAGGACAAAGGCGCCTGTCCTCATATTCAGTTCGTTCTGAATATCATAAGCAAGCTTTCCAAAATATCCAAGCTCTTCCCCTTCGCAGAAAATTTTCACCGTCTGATAAGGATGGAGGAAGGTTTTCTGTGCCTGTTCATAGGTGAATGTGATATCCAGGCTTTCTGCCATCGTTGCAGCAATACTCTTCATGGTGTAGAAGCTTTCCTCTGCGCCGAAGATACCAATACAGAGAGTATCCTTTTCTTCCGGATATTCTGTCAGCGGCAGGCTCTTTGGAATAAACCTCTTGGCTGCTTCAAACAGTCTTCCTGCAAGGATACCGTTCTTCTCATTTCTGGCAATAGCATTGACCATGGAAGGTACCAGTGTGGTCCTCATCAGGGAAAGATCCTGGTTGATCGGATTCAGAAGCCTGATCGCATTTCTTTCCTCAGCATCCGGTCCAAGGCGAAGCAGATCCAGATCCGCCGGGGAGAAGAACGAATAGTGCATACATTCGTTAATGCCCATGGCACAGAGCGTCTTCTTTAATGCCAGCTCTCCCTTCTGCTTTCTGTTTAGACCTCCCATGGTAACCTGTGCGGTAGAAAGGAAGGTCGGAACGATATGGTCATAGCCATACATACGGATCACTTCCTCTGCCACGTCGGGATAACGTTCCACATCCCCCTCGCCATTTGGCAGCATGTCTTCTCTGTATGCCGGTACATGAATGGTCAGCTCATCATCCTGTACGCTTGGATCAAAATCCAGATTCTTCATAATGCGGATGATCTCTGCCTCCGGCACTTCAATACCAAGGACACCGTTGACCTTGGAAATACTTACCTTCATTTCTGTCGGCTCTATGGAATTACCGGTGTTGATATCCACATGGGTAGAGGATACCTTACCGCAGCCAAGCTCTTCGATCAGATGCAGGGCACGCTTCATGCCAAGGACAGTGGAATACTCATCCACACCCTTTTCGTAACGGGCACTGGCATCCGTACTCTTGCCAAGGCTTCTTGCCGTCTTTCTGACACTGTCTCTTGCGAACTTGGCAGACTCGAACATAACGCTTTCTGTTGTATCACGGATCTCAGAATTCAGTCCTCCCATAACGCCTGCAAGGGCTACCGGCTTCACGCCGTCACAGATCACCAGATTATCCGGTGTCATCTCATAGTCCTGCTCATCCAGGGTAATGATCTTCTCTGCCTCTTTTGCTCTTCTGACACAGATCGCATTGCCCTCCAGATAAGAGCAGTCAAACGCATGCATAGGCTGTCCGATCTCTTTTAATACATAATTGGTAATATCTACGATATTGGAAATAGAGGACATGCCGACAAGGGCAAGTCTTCTCTTCATCCAGAGCGGAGATTCCCCGATCTTTACATTATAAACATAGTGTGCACTGTAACGAGGACAGAGCTCCGGTGCCTCCACAGTCACCTGGAAGCCATCCTTCTTAACCTCTGTCTCAGTATAATCGCAGGCAGGCATCTTAAGCGGCTTACCAAGCATGGCAGCAACCTCTCTTGCCATGCCGAGAATACTCTGGCAGTCCGGTCTGTTTGCTGTCAGGGCGATATCGAAGATCACATCATCAAGTCCTGTCAGCTTCTTTACATCATCTCCAGGCTGTGCATCCTCAGGCAGCACAAGCAGTCCGTTATACTCTGCTCCCGGATACAGATCCTCTGTCAGTCCGAGTTCCACACCCGAACACAGCATACCGTTGGATTCATAGCCACGCAGCTTGCCATTCTTGATCGTCATAACACCTTCTACTGTCTTGTGATCCTTTGCTGTTGCATAAACAGAGGCTCCCGGTAATGCAAGAGGGAATTTTCCTCCTGTACATACATTGTCTGCACCGCAGCATACCTGCATGGTTCCATGGGTACCGGCATTTACCTGACATACGTGAAGGTGGGTATCCGGAATCGGCTCACAGGATTCTACCAGTCCGACAACGATATTGCTGATATCCTTACCTGCCTCATATTTCTCTTCTACCTCAAAACCGGCATCAAACAGCTTCTTTTCCAGCTCATCCGGTGTTACATCTACATCTACATATTCTTTCAACCAGCTTAATGGTAATATCATGATCCTTTTTTCCTCCCGCTTATTTCTCGTTGATCTGCTCTAACACGCGCAAATCGGAATTGAATAACAGCTTGATATTGTTAATTCCGTATTTCAGCATGGCAATACGCTCAAGACCGATACCAAAAGCAAATCCGCTGTACTCTTCGGAATCAATGCCGCAGTTCTCAAGAACACGTTTATTGACCACGCCGGCACCAAGTACCTCGATCCAGCCGGTTCCCTTACAAAGGCTGCATCCCTTACCTCCGCATTCAAAGCAGCTTACATCCACTTCTACAGAAGGCTCTGTGAACGGGAAATAGGAAGGACGGAGTCTTGTTGTAACACCTTCTCCGAAAATTTTCTGTACAAACACATCCAGCATCCCCTTTAAGTCACCAAGGGTAATCCCCTTATCCACTACAAGTCCTTCCATCTGGGAGAACATGGGAGAATGGGTTGCATCATCATCTGAGCGGAATACCTTGCCAGGAGACAAAATCTTGATCGGCGGCTGCTTCTTTTCCATGACATGGATCTGTCCTGCGGATGTCTGGGTACGGAGCAGGAATTCCGGGGAAAGATAAAAGGTATCCTGCATATCCCTTGCCGGATGATCCTGTGGTGTATTCAGTGCAGTAAAATTATAATAATCCGTTTCAATCTCACTTCCCTCAAATACCTCAAAGCCCATTCCAGCAAAAATATCGATCAGCTGGTTGCGCACCAGTGTTACAGGATGAAGATTGCCGATCTTTGCCGGCTGAGCCGGAACGGTGAGGTCGATCCGCTCTCTCTCATATCTGTGCTGAAGCTCCAGCTTTTTCATCTTTTCTTCCATATCGGCGAAACGGTCAAAGGCCCATGTCTTCAGCTCGTTGACAGACTTGCCATAGCCTGCCCTCTCCTCCGGTGCAAGCTTCCCCATTTCCTTCATCAGTTCACTGATCTTACTCTTTTTGCCTTCCAGATAAAGATTTTTAAATTCATATAATTCCTTGGAGTTTTTCATCTCCTTAAGCTCGCCCTCGATCTTTTCCTTCAGGGAAGACAGCTTGTCTGATAATACCTGATCCTGCATACGTTTTACCTCTCTTTGTTATTTTACTGAATGTGGTCTGCAATAAAAAATCCCCTGTATTCCAATGAATACAAGGGACGAATCAAATCCGCGGTACCACCCAGGTTCCCATCATAAATAATGGGCTCTCTATTCACGTAACGTGTGACAACGTCCGGATCTACTTGATAAATCTGTTCAACCCGAAAGCTCCGGTGGGAAATTCATCAGCTTACCTGAACATAAGGAAGCTTACAGCCGGTGGCCTCCTCTCTCTGGATGAAGATAACTGACTACTGATACACCTTCAACGCCTTATCTCATAAATCTGCTATTATTGTAGCCGCCATGCTTCTGCTTGTCAAGCCTTATACGGCTTTTTCCTTTCTCCTCTTCCCGACAAAAAACTGGAATGCCGGCTTGAAATACCGGTTCAGGAAGGCTCCCGTCATGACAAGATACATACAGGCATACAGCCACAGCATAAGTACAATGATCGTCGTCAGGCTCCCATAGGCACTAAAGCCATTAAACTCATCCACATAAATGGAAAAAACAAATGTGATCACGCTCCAGCCAACAGCCGCTACTGCAGCTCCCGGGAGCTGCATCTTGAAACCATATTTGCCGCCCGGTACATAGGTATACATCAGTGCGATAAACAAAGTAAGGATACACCAGGTAAACAGCAGTCTGAAATTCATCAGCAGATCAAAAAAATAAGAAGTCTGCGGAATCTGTCCCTCGATAATGGATACCAGTGTATTTCCAAAGACCATGACGATCAGGGAAACCAGCATCAGGATCAGCGTCAGAATCGTATACAGACATGCCACACACCGAAGCAGAATATAATTTCTCGTTTCCTCCACATCATTAATGGCATTCAGCCCGCGCATCATGGCTAACATTCCCTTTCCTGCCGACCACAACGTCACTATGGCGGTCACAGAAATGATCCCGACAGACTTATCATAAACCTCAGCGATCATCCCCGTCAGCAATGCATCCATATTATCCGGTGCTATTGCCGTCACCACAGTCATCAGATTGGCTTCTGTCAGCGGGGTATAGGGAATCAGGGCACAAAGCAGCATCAGCATGGGGATCAGGGACAGGAACAGAAAGAAAGCTGTACTGGCAGCAAATGCGCTGATATTCTTTTTTCCCATGTGTTTACTGAAATCATAGCCGATAAATATTAATCTTCTGATCACGATATCCTGCTCCAAGCCTGTTTAATACATTTTTACGAGGTCTGCACCTTCATAGAAAAAAGAAAGGATCTCCTCTCTCTTCCTTCCGGCACGTGCCATATCGGCAGCCCCATTCTGGCTCATCCCGACACCATGACCGTATCCGCCGCCAAATATAGTATATCCTATCACATTTCCCCTCTTTTTTTCAACAGAAATGATCAGATACGCACTGGGAAGCAGCTTCCCGGTGGTTACCGCAGATCCATCTGCCCGGATCACTTCCCCGCCCTGAGATAATACCTGCCGGATCTGATACTCTCCCTTTACCTCATAATCACCTGTATCTGTTTTTACGGAAAGCACTGTGGCAAGACCGCTCTCAAGCCGCTTCTCAACAGAAATATCATAGATTTCTGAAAAAGCTTCCTTCATGATCTCTGCCATCTTTGCAGCATCTATCTCCTGTACCTCATACTGCCAGCGATACCAGGCCTCCTCTTTTTCATAATCCCCGGGGTGCTCCTCCTTCAGGAAATCCTGAAACGCACTTTCTTCCCTGAGGTCTTCTTCCTCTTCTTCATGTGAAATCCGTCTGGTATTCAGATAGGGCAGGTCTTCTGTGCTTCCAAAGGCTCTTTCATCACTGCCGCTCCCACAGGAGGTAGAATAATAATATGCATGGATCGGTACTCCATCATAGAAAAGCATTTCTCCGGCAGTCTCTCCCACCGCTCTTCTGGCATTTCTGCTCTCCTCGATATTGTTATAAACCTGATACCGTACACTGTCATCCACATGGGCGCCCTCCTCTGGGAGCCCGGATTTCAGAAGATACCGGTAGGCATAGGTTCTTGCACAAACAGCCTGCGCCTCAAGTGCCTCTGCCGGATAAGAGGAAGGCATCTCACTTGGAACTACTGAATAAAGATACTCTTCCAGCAAAAGCTCATTGATCAGCAAAAGGCCCTGTTCCTTCTTTACGATCTCCATCCTGCCTCTATAGGACGGAATGCCATAAGCCCTTTTCAGGGAGAGCACCTGAATCCTGGAAGAGGCTGCTGAAGGTTCGATCATAAGCCGGTCTCCCTGGACAAGCATGCTGTCACTGTCTACCATTACTTCTTCTCCTGCCGGGATCCTTCTGCTTTGTCTATCCCCGTAGCTTCCATAGATAAGGTTCAGCTCACAGTCCGCCTTCAGCTTTATTTCCTCATGATAAATCCCATCATAAGCCTGATTGCTGACAGCCACCCGTATGTTTTCCATATTCTGATCCTTTACAAGAAGAACTGCACAGACCTTCCCCTTATCCATAACATAATCAGCAAAGTCATATCCTATCTTAAGCTCCGTCCTGTCTGATTCTTTGCAGGAACCATATAGCTGATATACTCTGTAATCCTCTGCAAATGGCAAAAAGCCCCTGTCCTCCAGTTCAATGCCTTCTTCTGCCACTCCAAGGAGAACACCGCCCACCTTTTCATTCTTTATTTTTCTGTCAAGAGCTTTTCCCTCTGCAAAGGTAAGATCTGCAACCTTCTCCTGGAAAATCTCATTATTTTTCAAAGGGCAGTACATTTCCTCGCCGGACCACAGAAAATAAAATCCATCTGCGTCATTCTCAGTGATCAGTGCATTTTTCAGGGTAAAGGAATTCTTCTTTCTTTCTGTCAGGACAAGAATCCTGTCATCCTCTCCTTCATTTCTTTCCACATAGGCTTCAGCCACGCAGTACACAGGTGCCTCCACATTTTCATATCCGTATGTATTTCCTCTGCTGTCTATGACACTGGCATCTGATCCCTTTCCAAGAAGCTCCAGTGTTTCCCTTACAATCTGATCCTGGATCTGAAAGGCTTCCAGCCTTTTCTGATACCCCTCTTCAAAATCCTGAAACAGAAGCAGATCTTCTTTTCTGTATTTCTGATCCAGCTCCTTTTCCGGATCCTTCTCTGTATTTTCTGGCTCCCTGTCCTGATCCCATATGGCTGTCAGTTCTATGTAATCTCCATAAGTCAGAAGGCTGCTTTCACCTTCTCCATGAGCTTCACTCACCTGAAGGCTCCAGTTTTCCAGTTTTTCTCTCTGCTCTTCTGAAAGAGATGCCTTTCTTCCAAAGGCCATGACAAGGCTGATGGCATCCTTTATCTGTATCTTTTCACCCTCCGGTACCAGCATTCCCCGCTCCTGTCTGTCTTTCTTTATAAGAATACAAAATAGTAATAACAGCAGCAGGATCATTCCTGCTTTTGCCGCCAGCTTTTCCCATTTTTTCATTACACTTTTCCTTACTCTTTTATCCGGCAATGCCCTGCCGGACTTTCTTTCACCCTTTGATATCCTGTGCTGCAGCTCTTAAAGCCAAAAGAAGAGCAGCCAGTCTGGCTGCTCTTCTTTCGTATCCCCAAAATGCCGGTTCCTGCCTTTTGACTCCTAGCAATGCTAGGTGGGTGACCGCAATCTGCGCTTTTGCCTTCCCTTCCAATCCTCACCGGGCTGGTGAGTGAGGGCTTGACAGCCGCCAGATGATATAGGAATCCCGTTTAAAGTATCTGTAGGTTCAAAAATAGCAGGAGTTGTCGCACATCTCAGGTTGTTTTTATTATATCCAATCCAGTCTCAAATTACAACTCTAACTTTCTATCTTTATCAATTTCGCAGCCTTAAGCATTCTGCACTCTTACTGGACTACGCCATTGCCGCCTCTGGTCCAGATAATATTTTTACTGACCATCTCATCAATATCCATGCCGATGATCTCAGATGCCCTTGCCTTGGCTGCCGCCTCATTTGCCGTTCCGAGATTCTTATAGATCTCATAGGACGGCTTTTTATTTCCGGAAAGATCATATAGTCCAAGATTCAGATGACTTTCCATCTCGGAAGCCTCATCTGTCTGACGGAAGAGCATAAATGCATCTACATCCGGCAGGGAGGCTGCTTTCAGATAGCCGTAGGCAATAGATGCCTCCTGTGCTTCTGATCCAAAGGCAGAGGTATAGCCGATCTCCGCAAGGGAAATACTTCGTACTTCTCCGGAAGGACTTAAAAATTGCTTCTGATGCATATAATTGATCAGAATATCTATATTCTGCATGGTAATATATGGTGAGGAAATGCTCTCCTTTACCCATACTGCCGGACCGTTCCATGCATAAGGGTCGTACAGCGGTGAATTATAAGGATGATAGGAAAGCCCCCAGTCAATATTTCCTTCCCTGTTCATATAATAATTAAACTGATCCAGATATCCCTTTGCCAGAAAGCTGCCAGGGTTGGACTTTCTGCCCCATTCCTGGTCAATGGAATTATAAATCCGGACATTGGCATTCTGTGCCTTCAGTTCATTATACAGAATGCGGAACGCCTTCACATAAATATTCACATTCAGATCCATATTCGTAGAATTGGTATACCACCAGGAGGTTCTGGCATTGACCTCATTCCCGATGATCCAGTTATCTACCTGCCCTGCTCCCATATGTCCGGAATAATGCTGGCCAAGGAAAGCACCGATTGCCTTCAGATGTCCGGTTCCTGCTTCATCTGCTACATTCAGGGCATAGCCAGGGCAGTCACCGCCAGCTGCCAGCGGATGGATAAGATCCTTGCCAAAATCTCCCTCCCCTCCATTCAGAAGCACCAGCGTCACCTGGATTCCAAACCGGTTGATGCTCCGGATCGTGGAGTCATAGCGGGAAAGGACTTCCCCGTTAAAATAGAAGGTCTTTCCATTATAGGAAAAGGCAATGGCATCCGGCTGTCCTTCTGCAGAACAGAGTTCTCCGAGATCCATATTGTAAACAATCTGCTGGATACCAAGATCCTGAAGCTGTCCATCAGAGATCCTGGTCACATCCGGAAGGATTCCCTTGATCCCATGATCATTTCTTGCTGCACTGTAGGCTGCGATCGCTTCCGGATTGGTGATGTAGTGCTCATCACTGACCTGTACCATCTGCCCGCCGCGCTTTACGGCTACCAGGAATTTACGGCTCAGATTGGAGCTGTCTGTATTATAATTCAGTGGAAAGCTCACAGAAACCGATCTCCCAGCTGAAGCCCTGGCTACTGCCTGTCCTCTTGGACCATCCTGCCATACTTCATCCGCATAAATATAATAATTGCCATCATCTCCGTAAGGAACACTGCCTGCCGAAAGCTGGCAGACCACCTGATCCCCGCTGATCACACAGGAAGTAATGGACACCGGCCTGCCTTCTGCCGATACCTCCATGGGCTTTGCAAAGAATACAAGACCTGTCAGTATTGCGGCTGCGATCCCCATCACGATTTTATTGGAACGATAGTTGTTTTTTTTGATTTCCACCTGTCTTCCCCACTTTTTCTTTTGTTTTATTACCTTTACCATTATAAACGGAAACAGCTGTATTTGGCAACATACACTTGCCCTTCCTGTCGTTCTTTTCCCTTCTGCCTTTTACCGCCGCTATCTTTCTCCTGAAAAATGTAAAAAAACTATAAACTCAAAATTTTTACTTGTTTTCGTTCTTTTCACATGATATCATAGTTTATATATACTTTTTTCTGACATATTCTGATACATGTCAATATTCATTCACAATTGTAACTGTCCTGACCATCGCAGAAAGGAGACAATCCATGGATCATAATGTATACTCTGAGGTTACACCCGATATCGTACGTCTATCTTCGCTTGCACAGAACGCTGACGTGATAGATACAGAACTTTTTACCAGATATAACGTCAAACGTGGTCTCCGTGACCTGAATGGAAAGGGTGTCCTTGCCGGACTGACCAACATTTCCGATGTCCGTGCCAAGGAAATCATAAACGGGGAAGAGGTTCCTGCGCATGGACAGCTTTTCTACCGCGGCTATAATGTAAAGGATCTGGTAAGCGGCTTTACCTCTGATAACCGGTTCGGCTTTGAAGAGATCACCTATCTGCTTCTCTTCTCCAAGCTGCCGAATGCAGAAGAGCTTGCTTCCTTCCGTAAACTCCTCGCCTTTTACCGTACTCTGCCTACCAGCTTTGTACGCGATATCATCATGAAAGCACCCAGCAAGGATATGATGAATACTCTGTCAAGAAGTGTTCTGACTCTGTATTCCTATGATGACAGGGCTGATGATGTTTCCCTTCCCAATGTGCTGCGCCAGTGCCTGCAGCTGATCAGCCTGTTTCCCCTGCTGTCTATTTATGGCTATCAGGCTTACTGCCACTATCATGATGGCAAAAGCCTTTTCATCCACCAGCCGGATCCAGGTCTTTCTGCTGCGGAGAATATCCTGCATATCCTGAGACCAGACAGCTCCTATACACCACTGGAAGCCAGGCTGCTTGATATCGCACTTGTACTCCATATGGAACACGGCGGCGGAAACAACTCCACCTTCACGACTCACGTTGTGACCTCTTCCCTGACCGATACCTACTCCGTTATTGCTGCGGCTATCGGTTCCCTGAAGGGTCCAAGACATGGCGGTGCCAATATCAAGGTAGTACAGATGTTCGAAGATATGAAGCAGTCTGTTTCCGACTGGACGGATGAGGATGAGGTAGCTGGCTACTTAAAGAGTCTCCTACATAAGGAAGCCTTCGACCATGCCGGCCTGATCTACGGTGTCGGCCACGCGATCTATTCCAAATCAGACCCGAGAGCTGTCATCCTCAAGTCCTTCGTAGAGAAGCTTTCCGAGGAAAAGGGACTTCAGAAGGAATTTGCTCTTTATTCCATGGTGGAACGTCTTGCCCCCGAGGTCATTGCGAGGGAGCGTAAAATGTATAAGGGTGTCAGTATCAACGTGGACTTTTACTCCGGCTTTGTTTACAATATGCTTTCGCTTCCTCTGGAGCTTTATACCCCCATCTTTGCGATGGCACGTATCTCCGGCTGGAGCGCCCACAGAATGGAAGAGCTTGCCAATAACGGCAAGATCATCCGCCCGGCTTATAAACCAATCTGTGAAGACAAGGACTATGTTCCTATTGAAAAAAGGAGCTGATGCAAATCTGCATCAGCTCCTTTTCTTCATAATTTTAATTTAAAGTCTTAGTACTGTTAGAACTGAAAAATACGGTCAGATCCCAAGAAACTCCAGAACTGTCTGCTTCATTTCCGTCTTATCACAGACATGGTCGTGAAGCACCGGTGCTGTCCTGATCTCCTCAATAGCTCTGGGTACGGCAGTTCCTGAGATTTCAGAAAGCCTGTCCACCAGATCGAAATCGCTCATATGATCATACTTCTCATCAATAGCCTTCATCACGCTTCTTGTAAACTTATACGGACTTGCCGTGGATGCAATGACAGAAACACTTGCATCACCGGTATCCTTCAGATATTTCTTATAAACGCAGGAGGCCACTGCTGTATGGGTATCGATCACATAGCCTGTCTTATCATACAGGTCATGGATCGTCCTTGCTGTCTCCTCCTCACTTGCATAATTACCATAAAAGTCAGCAAGCTGTGCTTTCATCTCTTCTGTAATAGTATACCTGCCATCCTGCCTCAGTTCACTCATCAGCTCTCTGTTCTTATCCGGATCATCTCCGGCGATCCTGTAGATGAGGCGTTCCAGATTGCTGGATACCAGAATATCCATGGACGGTGAGCTTGTCAGCATAAACTCCCTGTTTCTGTCATAGGTACCTGTGGTAAAGAAATCATACAGAACCTTATTCTCATTGGACGCACAGATCAGCTTATGAACCGGAAGTCCCATCTGCTTTGCATAGAATGCTGCCAGAATATTGCCAAAGTTACCAGTTGGAACTACGAAATTAACAGCCTCCCCGGCTTTAATCTTCTCTTCCTCAAGAAGCTTCACATAAGCATAAACATAATAGGCAACCTGGGGGATCAGCCTTCCAATGTTAATAGAATTGGCGGATGAAAACTGGAAGCCCTTCTCAGCCATATAAGCAGCCAGTTCCTTGTCAGCGAACATCTGCTTGACTCCGGTCTGTGCATCATCAAAATTGCCATGAATCCCTACCACATATGTATTTTTACCCTTCTGGGTCACCATCTGCTTCTCCTGGATCGGACTGACACCATTCTTTGGATAGAATACAATGATCCTTGTACCTTCAACATCTGCAAAACCTGAAAGTGCTGCCTTGCCGGTATCTCCGGAGGTTGCTGTCAGGATCACGATCTCCTTTGTCACGTGATTCTTTCTGGCAGAGGTTGTCAGAAGATGTGGCAGGATAGACAGTGCCATATCCTTGAAGGCGATGGTCGCACCATGGAACAGTTCAAGATAATAAGCGCCATCCGCTTCCACAAGTGGAGCGATCACTTCTGTATCAAACTTGGAATCGTACGCTCTTGCTATACAGCCTTTCAGCTCTTCTTCTGTAAAATCCGTAAAATAAAGCTTCATAACCTCATAGGCAACTTCACCATATGTCATATGCGACAGCTCTTCCAGTGATCTATCAAGTGCCGGTATCCTCTCCGGCACGAATAATCCGCCATCGTCAGCCAGTCCTTTCAGAATTGCTTTTGATGCTGTAACCGGATTTCCTTCAGTTCTCGTGCTATGATACAAGATTTCCATGTTTTTCTTCCTTCCGTGTTCGTTCCTTTGTAATCTGGATTTATAATTTTTTATCATTCTAGCATAAACGGAATTGCTTGACAAGCAATACACTCTTTATCCTGCCTTAAAAAACTCATGTCCTCCATAGGAAAAGAGGCGTATCAGGCAATTATCAAACCACTTCATTTTTCCTTCTTCCGCATATTTTCTGGCTGCAAAATACAGCGCTCCTTCCGTGACATCCTCCCCCTCAAGCACCCTGTCCACTGCTCTCCTGGTTTCTTCTGTTGCCACTGCGCTCTGATAGGTTCCATTGGCTACGGGTGAAAACTGATAAACGCCATTTTCATTCTGAAACACAACCTCTTCCACTGTATCCGGAAACTTATTGCTTTCCACACGGTTCATCACAACTCCGGCTACAAGCATTTTCCCTTTTTCATCTTCACTCCCGGCCTCAGCCTGTACAATCTTAAGCAGGATCTCGTAATCTTTATCTGACAGCTTACTGTATTCCGGCTTTTCCATCACTTCATAATCCACAATACGCTGTCCTGAGGAAGCTCTTTTCAGATAACCAAAGAAATGCTCCTTAACAGGCCTGCTTTCCTGTACACTGGTAAGCTGAAATGCCGGTGATGCAGCAAACAGGTTTGCCCTGACTCCTGTCACGCAGAACCACCCCGCAAGAAAAAGCGTATTACACAGAAATAACCGAATAATAAAATTTTTATACATTCTTTTTACCTGTTCCTTTCTGTCCACTAACTATTCTATACATGGATGCCTGGAAATATTTCTAAAATTTCATTTTTCTGTAATTTATTTCAAAATTATTAACTCTATGCTATACTATTTTTATGAAAAAAAAGCTTCCCGGTGTATATGAAACAACAAAAAAAGACGGCAGCATTTACTACCGTTCTTCTATTACCTATCATCAGAAACATATCAGCCTTGGCAGTTATGACACCTCTGCCAGGGCTTTTGGTGCATATCTGGAAGCAGACTCCCTTCTGAAGGATCCATCACTGTCTTTTAAAGAACACTCGGATCTCCGGATCCTGCCCTTTGGAAAGTGGGTATGTCTGATCAATTTCAGGGACAATGGCATCTATATTGCCAATCCAATCTATCTTCATCCAAGATACTTTGAATACTTCCTTAGCGCCCATGAAATCCTGAAGTTTGATATTGATGACCTGTTTTATTATTCCAGTCACAAGATCATGCAGCGGGGACGTCATTTCTTCGTCTCAGAATATGGTATGCAGACCAATATTGCCGGACGCTATGGCATCAAGAACTATGCCGTTTTCGGCCGGGATTACCGCTTTGTCAATGGGGACTGTAACGATTTCCGATATGAAAACATAGAGATTCTGAACCGTTACCACGGTGTCAGGGAGAAAAAGGAAAAGAATACGGTCCGTTACACAGCACGGATCCATATCAACGGGAATTATACGATCGGCACCTATGACAGTGCCATAGAAGCAGCCATTGCCTATAATAAGGCTGCCGATATTCTTCACAGGTCAGGTGTACGCAGGCAATTTGTCGTAAATTACATCGAGGAGCTTTCTCCATCTGCCTACGCAGAACTGTATAGAAAGCTCCCCATTTCCTCCAGGATCATGCACTATAAGCCATAATCCTGCTCTTTTACCTGTTCGCATAATCAGTAAAGCTGATCACATACGATGCCGGCTTTTCCACACCATTTATATTTTCCTGTGCGGCATATTCCCACATCTTATACTGATAGGGATAGGCAGGTATTGCCTCTTCATCCTCCAGAAATACATCATAATCCTTCAGCATTTCAGAGGGTATGACATCAGTCAGCAGAAAATTGGTGTCTCCATAAAGAATACCCTGATATCCGGCATCCGCTATATCCTTCAGGAAAGCCTGTGCAATCTCTGTTCTGTCCTTTTCATCCAGGATATCTGTTCTTGCCGTATCTGTTTCAATGCTTTCCATCTGCAATGCGACAGGATAACTGATCTTATACGGAAGAAGCTGGTTTTTTACAAAGGCTGCTTCCTCCACTGCCTCTTCCACAGTAACTGCCTGGGAAGAAAAATAGCATCCAACAGAAAGTCCTGCTTTCTGTGCTGCCTCGATCCTTATTGTGAAATCAGGATCCAGAGAGATCAGTCCGGTTCCATATCCTCTGCCGCCTACCTTAAGCATCACAAAATCTATTCCGTCTTCACTCAGCCTGTCAAAATCCACGGTACCGTTCTCACTGGAAAGCATCACGCCAAGCCTTGACAGCTTTTTATTTCCGCTGTAATAGGCCATCTTCCCATTGGTGATCTTAAGCTTCGTAAAATCGTAATCTGCCTTTGGAAGCTTATCATCGATTTCGATCCACTCTTCTGTCCCGTCCTTATAGGTAACCTGGATATGCCTGCCGTCCGCTGCCAGCTCCTCCTCCGTCGGTGAAGGGGTCGGCGTCGGATCCGGTGTTGCCGATGGTGACGGACTTGCCTCTTCCTCTACCACTGTTCCTGCTCCGTCATACATATCCCAGAAATCCAGATCCTCTGCCCGGAGCTTATGCTCCCGGTACAGCTTTTCTATGCTGGCATCTCCATAATCCTCTTCCGTTTCTTCCTCCGGCAGAGGTGTTGACGTAGCTGATGCCGCAGCAAGCGCCTCTGCTCTTTTTTTTGCCCCGGATCTGCTTTGACTGTTGCTAACAAGCACCACCGCTAATATAATAAAGATCAGGGCTGAAATCGCTGCTATTGTATAGATCACCGGTGCACTGACCTTACGGTCTTCCGGTTCTTCTGGTAAATACATACATTCACTCCACTTTCTGAAAGGTGTTTACTACCTGTGAAATGAGTATACAATATTCTGCCCTGGTTTTACAACTCCAAAAGCATTAACTCTCAAATCAATATCAGGCGGATTCTCCTGTACTGCCTACAGCAGAGGATCCCATACAGGACTTTAACCATGAAAAAAGCTTATTTTTTATTTTGTCTTATACTGGCTTCCCTCTGTCCCTTTTCCCTGACTGGCTGTCAGAGAAATGCTGCTGAAACAACCCGAACAGGTTTTTACCTGAATACAGTTGTTTCCATCACTCTTTACGACAGATCAGGTGAGGATCCCCTCTTTGACGAAGCCATGTCTCTGATCGGGGAATATGACAGTCTCCTCAGCAAAACAGCGGTGGGAAGCGATATTTACCGTATCAACCATGCAGACGGTTCTCCGGTAGAAGTAGATGCCCGGACAGCAGAGCTTCTGTCCATTGCCCTGTCCTACGCCTCTCTTTCAGACGGTCTTGTGGATCCTACCATTGGTACCCTCTCTGATCTCTGGAGCTTTGGAGATACCAATGAGGGAATTGTCCCTTCCAGAGAAGATATAGAAGAAGCACTCTCCCACATTGATTATACAAAGGTAAAGCTCTCCGGCAATACCGTTACTCTTCTTGATCCAAAAGCCAGACTGGATCTTGGTTTCATTGCCAAAGGCTATATTGCCGACAAGCTGAAGGAATTTCTGACAAAAAACGGCGTAGAAAACGGTATCATCAACCTTGGCGGAAATGTGCTTACGATCGGCACGAAACCGGATGGATCCGATTATCATATCGGTGTGCAGAAGCCCTTTGCTGAGACCGGCACTGCCCTGACAACACTGACTGTCCGTGACAGATCCCTTGTTTCCTCCGGAAACTATGAACGTTACTTTGAAAAGGATGGTATCCTCTATCATCACATTCTTTCTACGAGAGATGGATACCCTGTAAACAGTGGTCTAAATGGTGTTACTATCATCAGCGAGAACTCTGTTGACGGAGATGCTCTCTCCACGCTCTGCTTTATTCTCGGCTATGAAAAAGGACGCAAATTAATAGACAGCCTCCCTGATACAGAGGCTGTCTTCATAAGTGATGCCGGTGAACTGATCACCGGCTGATTCTTTTTCCGATCAGGATACAGATACTCTCCCGGCAAGAACCTCTTCATAATCTGCCAGATTCTTCTGAAGAAGTGCCGGTGTATCCAGTCCATACGGACATTTGCTCTTACATTTATTACAGTGCAGGCAGTTCTTGATCTTATTCATCTTCGCCTGTACTTCTTCTGTAAGCTGCAGCTTTGACGGGGATCTCCGGAGCAGCAGTGACATCCTGGCACAGTTATTGATCTCGATCCCTGCCGGACACGGCATACAATAACCACAGCCCCTGCAGAAATCTCCTGACAGCTCTTCCCTGTCCCTTCTGATCAGCTCTGCGATCTCCTCTGTCATTTCAGGAGGATTTTCTATATAGGAAAGGAATTCATCCAGCTCCGATTCTCTCTGCACACCCCAGATTGGCAGTACATTTTCATACTGTGCCGCATGCGCATAAGCCGCTGCCGAATTGGTAATAAGTCCTCCTGACAGTGCTTTCATGGCAATAAAGCCCATATCCTTTTCCCTGCAGGCTTCTACCAGCTCCAGATCCTTCTCTGTCGCCAGATAACAGAAGGGAAACTGCAGTGTTTCATATAAGCCGCTCTCTATGGCTTCTTTCGCTACATACAGTCTGTGATTGGTGATTCCGATATGACGGATCTTTCCTTCCTTCTTTGCTTCCAGTGCTGCATCATACAGTCCGCTTTCATCTCCCGGTCTTGGACAGAACGCCGGATTATGGAACTGATAGATATCAATATAATCACAGCGAAGATTCTCAAGGCTCTTTTTCAGATCCTCACGCAGTCCTTCTCCTGTCTGTGCCCCCGTTTTGGTGGCGATATAAAGGCTCTCTCTTTTCTTTTCAAAAGCAAGCCCCACCTTGTGTTCACTGTCACTGTAGGCTCTTGCCGTATCAAAGAACCGGATCCCTCCATCATAGGCTTTGTTCAGGAGGGTTGCTGCAGCCTCATCACTGATCCTCTGGATCGGAAGCGCTCCGAATCCATTCTTGTTTACCACTATTTCTGTTTTTCCCAGTCTTACCTGTACCATGATATTCTCCCCTTTATTCATGTGCCACGATGGATTTTCTGGGGCACTTCTGTGCACAGATACCGCATCCCTCACACTGGTCATAGAGGATCGTTGCGTTGAAATTCTCAACGCTTACAGCCTCTGCCGGACAGTTCTTCTTGCAGAGCTGACAGCCGATGCAGGACACCGTACAATCCTTCATTGCTACCGGTCCCTTATCCTGTGAGCTGCAGGCAACTGCATATTTTGCATCATAAGGGATCAGGCTGATCAGGTGCTTCGGGCAGACCTCCACACATTTACCACATGCCTTGCAGGCTTCCTTATCTACCTTTGCTACTCCGTTCACTACATGGATCGCATCAAAGGGACAGACACTGACACAGGAGCCATATCCAAGACATCCGTAGTTACAGCTTTTTGCACCTCCATTTGGCACAAAAGAAAGCATACGGCAGTCATGAATCCCCGTATATTCATAATCTGAAGAGGTCTTGTCGCAGTCACCCTGACACTGTACAAAGGCAACCATTCTCTTCTTTTCTTCTGCTGTCACTCCCATAATACCAGCAATCACCCTTCCTACAGGCTCTCCACCTACCGGGCAGGCATTGACCGGCGCCTCTCCTTTGGCAATAGCAGCCGCAAGACCGCTGCAGCCGGGGAATCCGCATCCACCACAGTTATTTCCGGGAAGTGCCTCCAATACGGCTGCTTCTCTTTCATCTACCTCTACCTTAAATTTGATTGCCGCAATCCCGAGGAATACTCCTACGAAAAGGCCAACGCCTCCTACTGCAGCAACTGCCAGTAAAATTCCTGTTATATCCACCTGTCATACCTCCTATAAGAGTCCTGAAAATCCACAGAAGGCAATCGCCATCAGACCTGCTGTCACAAGCACGATGGGCATACCACGGAAGGATTTCGGGATATCATTATACTGCATTTTTTCTCTGATTCCTGCAAGGATCACAATGGAAATGGTGAATCCGGCTGCTGTAGCAAATCCGTTCACGATACCCTGAAGGATACCGTAGTTCTTCTGCACATTGGTAAGGGCTACCCCAAGTACTGCACAGTTGGTTGTGATCAGAGGCAGATATACGCCAAGTGCCTTATATAATGCCGGCATAAATTTTTTCAGGAACATTTCCACGAACTGTACCAGTGCCGCAATGACCAGAATGAAAACAATGGTCTGCAGATAGGTCAGATCTAAGGGAACCAGAATAAACTTGTAAATAACGCCTGCTACTGCGGATGCCAGTGTAATGACAAAGATAACTGCAGTTCCCATTCCTGCCGCTGTATTCATCTTCCTGGATACTCCAAGGAACGGACAAAGTCCAAGGAACTGGCTCAATACAACATTACTGATCAGCGATGAGGAGACCAGTATGATCAGAAGATCCTTAACAGTTTCCATGTTCTGCTTCCTCCTTATTGCAATTCATACAGTCGCCGCCGCATCCGGACTGGATCTTTGACATATCCTTGCCCTTCTTCTCTCCGTTTATCCTGATCTTATTCTGAATAGCAGTCAGGACTGCCAGTACGAAAAAGGCACCGGGTGCCAGCACGAAAATGCTGCAGGGTACATAGCTGTCAGGCATCACCTGCATATTAAAGAGCTGTCCAGCCCCCAGCAGCTCCCTGACAGCGCCGATGATCGTAAGTGCCAGGGTAAATCCAAGTCCCATACCGATTCCATCAAACAGGGAAGGGATCACCTTATTCTTGGAAGCATAGGCCTCCGCTCTTCCAAGGATGATACAGTTTACAACGATCAGTGGAATGTATAAGCCAAGGGCATCATACAGAGATGGAATAAAAGCCTTCAGCAGAAGCTCCACTACTGTAACAAAGGAGGCAATGATCACTATGAAGGCAGGAATCCTGACCTTATCAGGGATCACCTTTCTGAGCATGGAAATAAACATATTGCTCAGTGCCAGTACCGCCATGGTAGTCAGTCCCATACCAAGACCATTGACCGCTGACGTGGTAACGGCCAGTGTCGGACACATACCAAGTGTCAGCACAAAGGTCGGATTTTCAGTGATAATACCGTTTTTTAATCGCTCCAGAGCACTGTTCTCTTTCATCACCTGTCACCTCCAAGCTGCGTTTCAAAAATGTAAAGACCGGCATTCACGGCCGTTGTCACTGCATTCGTTGTGATCGTTGCACCGCTGATGGCATCGATCTGACTGTCCATCGTAGATCCTGTTTTCGTATAGGTAAACTGCGATACCTGCTTTCCGGCAAACTGGGGAACCAGTACGGTACCGGCCTTCATGCCAAGTCCGGCTGTTTCTGAAATGCTCAGAAGGGAGATCCCATTTAATGTACCATCGTTCTGGATCCCCATGGTAAAGGTAATATCCCCGCCATAGCCCTCATGACTCGTCATCGTCAGCACATATCCAAGGCAGCCTCCCTCAGCATCTGTCGCCATCAGAGCCATGTCAAGATCCACTCCTGCATAATTCTGCTCCCAGGTGCTGTCACCTTCCGGCATTGCCAGCTCCAGCTTATCAGAAAATCCAGCCGCATCCGGGAATACCTCCTGATAAGCTGCCTTTGCTGCCTTTTCTTCTGCAACCGCTATCGGTTCCTTTGTGATCTGATATACAAATCCAAGGATAAGTCCTGCTACTACCGTAATCAGCAGCAGGATCGATGCATCCTTTATCATTCCTTTTTTATCACTCATGACCTTTCCCCTCCTTTTCCAAATGCTTTGGGAAGTGTCACCTTTTCAATCAGCGGCACGATCAGGTTGCCTATGATAATGGCATAGGAAACTCCTTCCGCAGAAGGTCCGAAAATACGGAAGATTCCGGTTAATACACCAAGGAAAACACCATACAGATACTGTCCCTTCTTGGTAATGGGCCTCGTCACATAATCTGTTGCCATAAAGAAAGCACCCAGCATCAGACCTCCGCCTGCCAGATGGGCACTGATAAAGGCAGGATCAAAGCCATGTCCTCCAAAGAGGCTCAGGAATATCACGAAGCTTACCAGATAGGTGCCGGGGATCCGGAGATCAATAACACCAAGTAAGATCAGGAAGCACGCACCGATCACAATGGCAATCATGGAGGTTTCACCAATAGTTCCGGCTGTTCTTCCGATCACCATATCAAGGATATTCACATCCTCCCCTGCCTTCAGTGCAGCAAGCGGAGTCGCCCCTGTGTATGTATCTGTCTGGAAATTACACATAATAGATGTATAGGAGATCAAAAGAAAGCATCTGGCACCCAGCGCCGGATTCATGAAGTTCTGTCCAAGACCTCCAAACAGCATCTTTACGACCAGAATGGCAAATACACCACCGATCACAGCGATCCACCAGGGTGCTGTGGACGGCAGGTTCAATGCCAGCAGAAGTCCCGTTACTACTGCCGAGAAATCCCCGATCGTCACAGGCTTATGCATGGCCTTTTCATAAAGATACTCTGTTAATACTGTCGTTGCTATCGTTACTAAAATTAAAATCAGTGCATCCAGTCCAAAATTGTAAATACCAAAGCCAGCAGCAGGAAGCAGTGCTACTACGACAGCCAGCATAATGCTCTTTGTCGTCACCTTAGACCTGATATGCGGATTAGATGACACCTTCATCAAATCACTCATTTTCTGTTCCTCCTACTTCTTCTTTTTCTTGGCAAGCTGCATTTTGCGCATGGACTTGATCACCTGGGTCAACGGACGCTTAGCCGGGCAGACATAGCTGCAGCAGCCGCATTCACAGCATTCCATACCATTGTTTTTCAGGAAGCCTTCTTCATCATAGTGCTCAGCACAGTCAGCAAGAAGCCTTGGCACCACTCTTCCCGGGCAGGCCTCCACACATTTGCCACAGTTGATACAGGCAGAAGGCTCCATGGCGGATACATCATCCTTCGTCATGCAGAGCAGCGCAGATGATGTTTTGGTTGTTGGTACATCCAGATCAAAAATTCCAAAGCCCATCATGGGACCACCGGAAACAATTTTAACCGGAGGTGTCTTGAAGCCGCCGGCCTCCTCTATCAGCTCGTGATAATTGGTTCCAATCCTTACCTTGAAATTGCAGGGCTCTGCGACCGCATCTCCTGTCACGGTAACGATCCTGTGCATCAAGGGACGGCCTTTCATCACTGCATTATAAATGGAGATCACGGTATCCACGTTATTCACTACACACCCCGCATCCGCAGGGAGCTGTGAACTGTTGATGGCTCTGCCTGTTACCGCATAGATCAAATGACGCTCTGACCCCTGTGGGTATTTGGTCTTCAGTGCCTTCACTGCAATCTTCGGTTCATCCTTTGTCATCTCACGGAGGCGTTCGATACAGTCAGGCTTATTATCCTCTACTGCCAAAATACCTCTTGCATTCTCGAAAAGGCTTAAGGAAACCTTCAGTCCTCCGATCAGCTTATCCGGCTCTTCCAGCATTTTCCGGTAGTCAGAGGTCAGATAGGGTTCACACTCTGCGCAGTTGACGATCACATATTCTATTTTTTCGGGCTCTTTGGGAGAAAGCTTGATAAAGGTCGGGAATCCGGCGCCGCCCATTCCCACAATACCAGCTTCTTTGATGATATTGATCTTATCCTCTCTTGTCAGTTCTTCAAATGGTCTTACCTCAGGCCACTCTACTTCCTCATACAGCCCGTCGTTCTCTATAACGATACTCATGACATTATCACCAGTCACCACACGTCTTGGCTCAATTGCCTTGACTGTTCCTGATACGGTAGCATAAATCGGTGAGGAAACAAACCCTGATGCCTCTGCAATTTTCTGTCCTGTCAGAACCCTGTCACCTTTTTTCACTATAGGGTTTGCCGGTGCCCCGATATGCTGGGACAGTGGATAGACCAGATCTCCCTTAGGGAGGACCTCACGTATCGGCTTATCCTTCGACAAATCCTTACCGTCATAGGGATGGATTCCTCCAATAAACGTTAGTTTTGCCATAACTTTCCTTCTTTCCCTTGATTTCTCTTCCATCAAGCTGATGAAAATTCTCATTCTTATCTTTTAAATATACTATTTTTTTGTCGAAAATACTACTGCATTTTTGAAAAATATGCTACACTGAAGATGTGATTTTGCGAAGGAGAACATTCTATGAAAACCGAAGAAATTATCTTAAATAATTTCATTTTAAAATACCCGATAGAGCGTCTTGCTCCCCTTGATCAGATCCTGTTTCTGGACATCGAAACTACCGGACTTTCTGCGGACAATTCCCAGCTTTATCTGATTGGATGCGCCTTTTATAAAGAAGGAAACTGGCAGATCAGACAGTGGTTTGCACAGTCTGCTGAAGAAGAGCCTGAACTGTTAAAATCCTTCTTCACATTCGCCGCAGACTATTCATTTCTGATCCATTATAACGGTAATTCCTTTGATCTGCCTTATCTTCGCAAGAAGCTGCTTCAGTATCAGCTTCCTTATGATTTCAACCATTTTGAGGGTATCGATATTTACAAAAGGATCCATCCCTACCGGGGCTTCTTAAAGCTCCCCAACTGTAAGCAGAAAACAGTCGAATCCTTCCTGAATATCAGACGTGAGGACAGATATACCGGTGGTGAGCTGATCAATGTTTACAAGGATTATCTCTCTTCCCATGATTTTAACCTGTATCATATCCTTCTTTTGCACAATTCAGATGATATGAAGGGCATGCTGGAGGTTCTTCCCATCCTGTCCTATTACGATCTGTTCAATAACAGTCTGAAAGCCCGCAAGGTACAGGCAAATTATTACAATGATATTCATGGCATTCTGCGTAAAGAACTGATGATGAAGCTGATCTTCGCCTCTCCTCTGCCTGTATCCGTCAGTGCCATGGCCAGAGGGTGTCATTTCAAAGGCGAAGAACATGAAGGCACCCTGATCGTACCGATCTATGAAGAAGAGCTGAAATATTTCTATGCCAACTACAAGGATTATTATTATCTTCCCACAGAGGATACTGCGATCCATAAATCTATTGCTTCCTTTGTAGACAAGGAATACCGGGAGCAGGCATCAGCCTCCAACTGCTATACAAGGAAATTTTCCAGCTATCTTCCCCAGTGGGAGATTCTGGCAGAGCCTTTCTTCAAGCGTGATTATAAAAGTCACGACCTGTTCTTCGAACTGACTGATGAAATTAAAAAAGACCGGCAGCTTTTTTCAAGCTATGCCAGCCATATCCTGAATATCATGGCGGTACAGCCATAATGCCAAGCACTAAGTCAGGCGGTCATTTCTTTTCGGAAATGCCGCCTGTTTTTCATTTTACTGCTTCGGATGTTCATAGAAGAAGGAATTCTTCCGCTCATATCCCATTTCTCTGTGGTTGATGATCTGCTCCGTACTTCCTATGAAAAGTACCCCACCAGGAGCCAGTGAGGAATAAAATTTCCTGAACACTTCATCCTTGGCTTCTTCTGTAAAGTAAATCAGAACATTCCGGCAGACGATCAGGTGACACCCCGACGGATAATTATTATCCAGCAGATTCTGCTCCTTAAATTCCACTCTTGCTTTGATTTCATCGGAAATCTTATAAGACGGACCTACCTTCGTAAAATACTTTTTTTTAAAATCATCCGGTACGGAAGCAATACTTTTCTCTCCATACAGTCCGACCTTCGCCTTAGCTATAACCTGCTTGTCAAGATCTGTTGCATAAACACGGATCATGTTCAGCGGAATATGTCTGGAAAGCGCCATAACCAGAGAGTAAGGCTCATCACCAGTAGAGCAGGCTGCGCTCCAAACCTTCAGGTTCTTACCAAATTTTGTGATCAGATCCGGTATGATCGTTTCATCAAGCAGCTTCCACTGCTCCGGATTCCGATAAAACTCAGATACATTAATCGTCAGATAAGTAACAAATTCCTCAAATTTTTCACGATCTGTTTTCAGAGCCTTTATATAATCCTCATACCCTTTAAATCCATTCTTGGTAATCAGCGAATCGATTCTTCTCTTCATCTGTCTTTCCTTATATGCATTCAGATCGATCTTCGTTAATTGAAACACTGCCGTTTTAAAATTTTCATAATCGTATGCCATCAGCCTTCACCATCTTTCTTATCTTGAAAAATTCCATTCAATAATAACAGGAAGTACGTTTCTACGTACTTCCTGCATGCCATTCTTTATTATACCTGTCCGGTAATTAATTCTCTTCGTTTGCAATTACTGCATCAATATCTACAGAAACAACGTCTTCATCTTCCTTTTCTGCTTCCTTAGCCGGTTCCGGTGCAAGTAATGCCTTAACGCTTAAGCTGATCTTCTTATCTGCCTCATTGAAATCAACAACCTTAGCAGTAACCTCGTCACCAACCTTTAAAACATCAGAAGGTTTTTCAATGTGCTCCTTGGAAATCTGTGATACATGAAGCAGTGCATCCACACCGGGTTCAAGCTCTACAAATGCACCAAAATCTGTCATTCTGGCAACCCTGCCTGTTACAACATTGCCTACTGCATATTTCTCTGCTGCATCCTTCCAGGGATTTGCATCTTCAAACTTAAGGCTCAGTGCAATCTTGGTACCATTGATATCTTTGATAAATACCTTAACCTTATCACCAACCTTGAATACCTTCTTCGGGTTCTCTACTCGACCCCAGCTCATCTCAGAAATATGAAGCAGTCCATCTGCACCACCGATATCAATAAATGCACCAAAGTCAGTTACATTCTTAACAACGCCTTCAACCACATCTCCTACATGAATGCTCTCAAGAAGCTGCTGCTGCTTCTCTGCCTTCTCAGCAGTAAGGAGCTGTCTGCGGTCACCGATATATCTTCTTCTCTTAGGATTGTACTCGCTGATCACGAACTGGATCTCCTGTCCAGCATACTTTGAAAGATCCTTCTCGTAAGTATCAGATACAAGACTTGCCGGAATAAATATTCTTACTTCATCAACAATAACGCTTAATCCGCCTTCCAGTACCTGCGATACCTTTGCAGTAAGGACTTCTTTATTATTGAACGCTTCTTCGATACGCTTATTTCCTCTGTCAGCTGCCAGTCTCTTATAGGTTAAGAGAACCTGTCCCTCGCCATCGTTTACCTTCAGGACTTTAACCTCCATGGTATCTCCAGGCTTAACTACAGTAGTCAGATCTACATTGGGTTCATTGGTATATTCATTTCTTGTCAATATACCATCTGACTTGTAGCCGATATTAAGGATGATCTCTTCGGGCTTAACATCGATGACTGTACCTTCAACTACCTCTCCTGTATGTATTGTTTTTAATGATTCTTCCAACATTTGTTCAAAAGTTAATTCTGACATAATTTTGAACCTCCTCGATTATATTGTTGGGGGTGGAAGCCCCCGCAGTAATACCCACCAGAGCAGCAGTTTCAGGCAATTCCAAATGCAAATCATCCAGTGTCTGTATAAGATAGGTAGACTTGCATCTCTCCCTGCAGATCTCATAGAGCTTTCTGGTATTGGAGCTGTGCTTCCCACCTATTACTATCATCGCATCGACCTTGTCCGCAATTTCACGTGCCTCAGTTTGTCGTTCTTCCGTTGCATTACAGATAGTATTAACAATGGTAATATTGTAACCTTTTTTTTGAAAAATTTCAACTAATTCTTTAAATTTGTTGTAGTTAAATGTCGTTTGGGATACAAGGCACAGTTTCTCACCCGGTAAACAGGTGAATTTTTCTGCCTCCTCTGCTGATTCTATAACAGCTGCAGGCGTATGTGACCATCCCATGATCCCCTCTACCTCCGGGTGTCCCGGATTTCCGATAATGATGATCCTCCTGCCCTCTCCGCTTTCTTTTTCAACGATCCTGTGGATCCTTTTTACAAAGGGACATGTAGCATCCACACAGGTCAGTCCCTTTTTTTCTATCATTTCACAGATTTCTCTCGGTACTCCGTGGGACCGGATCACTACAGTTCCTTTATCAAGCTTTCTCAGATCCTCTTCTCCCTCCAGTACAGTAACACCCTTACTTTCAAGATCCTTCACCACTTCTTCATTATGGATAATAGGACCATAAGTATAAATCCTGTTTTCTGTTCCTGTCTGTTCATATACTGTTTCCACAGCCCGTTTTACACCGAAGCAGAAGCCGGCACTCTTCGCTAAAATAACTTCCATCTGCTTTCCTTCCTTATGCTTCTGTCAGGGAAAGGATCTTTTCTACCACTTCATCAATACTCATATCCGAAGAATCTACAAGGACTGCATCCTCTGCCTGCTTTAACGGTGCGATCTCTCTTGTCATATCCTGCTCATCCCTTTTTACGATATCCGCTTCTATCTTCTGAATATCACAGCTTTCCCCTTTGGCAGTCAGTTCGTCAAATCTGCGCTTTGCGCGGACTGCTGCGCTGGCTGTCAGATATACCTTTACATCTGCCTGAGGAAGGACACAGGTTCCGATATCCCTGCCATCCATAACAACACTGTTCTTTTCTGCCAGTTCCTTCTGAAGCTGGGTCAGTCTCTCCCTCACCTTTTTATTTTTACTGGTAACAGAAGCCATATTTCCCACTTCTTCTGTCCTGAGCACGGGATTCACATTTTCACCATTTAGCAGAACAACCTGCTCCCCATCCTGATACCGGATCGTAATATGTGCACCGGTACATTTCTCAGAAATCTCTTTTTCATCGGAGGGATCCGCCTTCTCCTTAAGCAGATAATACGCCATGGCACGATACATGGCACCTGTATCTACATATATAAAATTCTTCTCTCTGGCCACTCTCCTGGCTATGGTACTTTTACCGGCACCTGCCGGTCCATCTATGGCAATCTGATAACTCATCTTATGATTCCTTTCTGTTTTTACAGCCGCCTGGTTTTCCACTGCGCTCATTATATCATAAAACTCCAGCTGTTTTAAATCAAAATCTGTTTCGTTACTGACCGAAAAGCTGTATCCATCAAATTCCATAGTCCCGAAAAAGCACCGCTTCTCCGGTGCTTTTCCAAGTACAAAGCCAGTTTCTGTCCGGATAATTTCAAAAGAGTCAAGAGAAAGGCTCATTCCCTTTCCTGTCATTTTCATATAGCTTTCCTTCAGCGTCCAAAGTGTAAAAAAGGCCTTATCCGGATCACACGCAGATTTTATGTACCGTTCTTCTCCCTCATTAAAATACTGTTCTGCGATCTTAAGCGGTGCATTCACAATTTTTTCAATATCACATCCGACCTCACAGTCTGATGACACACCAACAACATAATCTCCTGCATGGGATACATTGAAAAAAAGATTGTCTGCAACAGGTTTTCCATTTTCGGAGTACTTCAGACAGCTTTCAGAAAGTCCGTTTTCATCCAGAATTTTATTTATAATAATACCTGCTCCAACGCTTCTCTTCCGGTCATCCGGCATGCGATACCGGATGACCTTTTTCCTCCGCTCTGTACCTACCAGTTCAAGAAGCCTTTTGTTCTCCAGTGGATCATCAAGCATATTAATATTTATTCTGTATAATTTCATCATTTTACTTTTTTGAAGATTCCAGGCTGAGAGTGTTTTTTATTTCTCAATCTGGATCTTCTGGTCAAATCCAGTGAGTCTGAAGACATCAAGCACTTCATCAGAAACATGGATGATCTTAAAGCCATCTTTGCCTGCCATTTTTTTGTATGCAGAGATCACCTGTCGTAATCCTGCAGAAGAAATATATTCCAGCTTTGCAAAATCAAACACAAGACTTGTTACACTGTCATCTAGATGGGACAGTTCCTCCTCTAGCTTTGGCGCTGTCAGTGTATCCAGCCAGCCACTGATCTCCATGGTTACCTTGTTTCCTTCAGTTCTGCTTGTAATTTCCATTCTTATTCTCTCCTTTTTCAGTTATTAGTCAAAAAATGCAAGTCTGTCAAGTGCTCCGATCGCACTTTCCAGATATCGGTCATCTGTAACAGGCCATTTATATTCCAGCCGGTAAAGCGCCTGTGCTGTAAACCGGTTGCTGTATTCCATCGTGTAAATCTCGTTCTCATTGTGTGAGGTATAGGCGATCAGTCCGGAAACGGCATCGGAATCATTGCCGTTCTTTGCAAATTCCTTAACTGCTTCCTCAAATTCCTCATCCTTAACAATGTCCAGCTTAAAGCCATATTTACGCATTGCATAGATCAGATCCGCCATATAGATATGGTGGCTGTTGCAGGCATGAAATACAGTGAATCTTCTGTCTGTCTGTACCAGCTTCAGAACAGCAAGTGCAGTCGAGTCAATCGGAGAAAGCTCTGCGATTTCATGCATGCTGCCCATCGGGAATTTGCCAACCGCCTTATAGCCTCTGAGGCTCCGCAGGAATCCGTTTGTAATAAAGTTAATCTGGAATTCACCGTCAGAGTTTCTGCTCATCAGATTACCCACACGGATGATCTTTGCGTCAAGTCCGCCGGAAACAGCTTCCAGTACCGCTCTTTCTGCCAGGAACTTGGTACGGATATATTCATTGGTAATACTCTGTCCGATATACAGGTCGTTTTCACAGAAGACTCTGTCCTTTGGCGGAATACCCTCTGAGCCTTCCCCTGCAACGGATACTGTGGAAATCTGGATCAGTCTGCGTCCATTGTTCTTACAGAAATCAATCAGATTTTCGACACCATGTACATTGATCTTTTCCAGCACATCCCCGGCCGCAAAGTGCTTTACGCAGGCTGCACAGTTAATGAGCGTCTGGAATTTATAGGCTGCAAAGCTTTCCACCTGCTCCTTTGAAGTAATATCACCGTCCACACAGACAATACGATCTTTGAACAGCTCCTCACATGGATTATCGAAATAATACATCAGCATGTGCATCATCCGTTTTTCCATGGACTCATAGGCACCCTTACGCACCAGACAGTAAACCTTACCATCATAATTGTCAAGGTATGCCTTCAGGATATGGATTCCAAGGAAGCCGGTCGCTCCTGTGATCATAATATCTCCCAGCTTTTCCCTGGTGATCCTGTCCACATTTTCTTCCACGTTTCCACTGATAACACTCTGGATCTTATTATAATTGTAGCCAGCAAACTCATTATTGCTCTGTGCACTCTGATCGGATGCCTGATCATCTACGATCGCTGCCAGTTCACGGACTGTAGGGTATTTAAATACATCCGCATATACAATGGAAATATTCTTGGAAAGGCACATCACGGCAACCTTGGATGCGGTCAGTGAGGAACCTCCCAGTTCAAAGAAGTTATCCTCGATTCCCACCTTTTCAATTCCCAGTGCTTTTTCAAAGATCTCGCAGAGCACTTTCTGAACCGCAGTAACCGGCTCTACATAGCTTGTGCTGTCTACGGTTACTTCCGGCATCGGGAGTGCCTTCTTGTCGATCTTACCACCCGGTGTCACAGGCATTTCATCAATATGGACGAAGAAGGACGGCATCATATAATCAGGGATCAGGGGCTCTAAGAAGGTCTTCAGTTCTTCATCCGGGATGTCTTCTCCTGTGTAATAAGCAGTGATATACTTGTTTCCACCCTTCTCAACCACGGTAACAGCAGCATTTTTCACCAGTTCATGCTTCAGGACAGCGCCTTCGATCTCACCAAGCTCCACACGGTAACCCCTGATCTTAACCTGGGAATCAATTCTGCCAATATACTCGATATTTCCATCACCCTTCATTCTTACCATGTCGCCGGTTCTGTAAAGACGTCTGTCATCTTCACATACAGAATACGGATTCTCCACAAATACTGATGCGGTCTTCTCCGGAAGGTTATGATATCCTCTTGCGATCTGGCGTCCTGCATGACAGAGCTCGCCGGATGCGCCTACCGGAAGTCTCTTTAAGTCTTCACTGACAATGTAGCTGCGTACATTCCTCTGGGATTTTCCGATTGGTATGTTGTCATACTGTTTATCAACCCAGAACTCTGTGGAAGATACGGTATCCTCTGTGGGACCGTAGCCATTGATCATCTGGTAAGTACGGTTTCTGTAATGCTTGAATTTCTCACCGCCAAGGGTAACAAATTTAAGATGCGGGGCATCCTCAAGCAGTTCTGCTACCAGTTCACCCATCTGAGTCGGGAACGTAACACTGGTCAGCTTCTGATCCTGTATACATTTTGTAACTGCAACGGCATCCTTGCGGATATCCTCCGGGAAGATATACAGTAATGCACCTGCGGTAAGCGGAGCAAACAGGTCGATTACCGATGCATCAAAGCAGAAGCTTGCAAATTCAGCCACAATATCATCCGGCGTTGTTTTTCTGGTCAGTCTGACATATTCGATCAGGTTCATCAGATTCCTGTGCTCCAGCATAACACCCTTAGGCTTTCCGGTAGAACCTGATGTATAAATCATGTAAGCAAGATTCTCAGGCTTCGGCGCTGTAAGCTCTGCAGAAAGGGTAAAGTCTTTTGCTTCTTCTGCGACATCATCAAGACTGATCACATTTCCTTCATAGAAGCTGACCAGATCCCGATACTGATTCATTACAAGCAGGTTCTCTGCTCCTGAATCCTTCAGCATGTACTCAATTCTGCTCTGCGGATACTCCGGATCCAGCGGTACATAGGCTCCGCCGGCCTTCATGACACCCACATAGGCAACTGCATATTCTTTGGTTCTTCCACACAGAATGCCTGCCGCTTTTTCTCTGCCAAATCCATTTTCAGTAAGCTTCTGTGCAACGTAATCGGACATTCTGTCCAGTTCACGGTAAGTAATTTCGCCAGAGCCATCTCTTACTGCCGGTCTGTCCGGATATTTTGCTGCTGCCTCCCGGAACAGATCCACAAAGGTCTTGCCTGTATGCTCCGGATCATCCTCCATCTCTGTCTCTTCCTCAAACATCAGCCTGATGTCTTCCGGCTCCTGTTCCTTCAGGATTCCACCTGCAGCAAGTTCCAGGTTGTCTGCAAGATATTTGATGGTTTCTTCGTAGTACATGTCACCACGATATTCAATTTCAAAGACAAACTTATTCCTTTCGATGGAAATGCTGATGGAAACCGGTGCCTTTGCCGCATTTAAGCTGACCGGCTCCTCCTGTGCGTATTCACCGCCGATCGTATCAAACGCAAAATTATCTCCCTGATAGATCACCATTGCATCTGCTTTGATGTTGAACTCATGGCTGATCTGTGAGAACGGATAAATATCGTTGTTCATGGAATCGATCAGCTGCTGCTGTACAGCAAGCAGTCCATCCTTTAAGTTTCCTGAAAAATCACTGTAAACAGGAAGTGTCTTTACCAGCATACCAACTGTCTCAGAAAGTCTGGAATCATTTCTTCCATGATAGATGGTAGTAAATACCGCATCCCTTCTGAAATTATATTTACCAAGTGTAAGGCCAAATACAGAAATGAAGAACACATTTTCTGTGATTCCATGCTTCTTGCAGAAATCCTTTACCTGCTGCACAGAAATCTCCGTAACCTCTCTGTGATAAGTCGCCGCAGTCGGAACTGCTCCGTTCTTATCCGGATAGAAGCTTATGCTTCCACCCTTATTTTCAAATACCGATTTATAATAGTTCTCTGCATTTTTATAGGTATCACTCTTCAGGGCATCGCGGTTATCCAGTGCGAGATCATAGGAGGTATACTTTTCTGTCTCCAGCTTTTCTCCGCTGTAAGCCCGGTTGATATCATTCAGGATAATACCAAGGGACGTACCGTCCGCGATAATATGATGAATATCAAGGAACAGATAATTTCCGTCACAGGTTCTGTAAATTTCAAACCGGAAAAGCTGATCATTAAACAGCATATACGGACGGACCAGCGTTTCCCTGTTCATTCCATTGATGATCTGTGTCTTGCAGCTTAAGCTGTCATCACGCTTCTGCAGGACATCCCCGTTTTCGTCCATAAAGAGACGGGTCTTCAGATAAGGATGTGCCTCTATCGTACTGTCAATGGCCTCTGCAAGCTTCTCAAGGTCTACCTTTTTATCCAGCTTCAGAAGGTAAGGAATATTATAAATGGTAGAGCCCATATTGGCTGTACATTCAATAAAGATTCCCTCCTGTGTATTGGTAAGCGGATAATTTTCCTGTATTTCTCTCTTTGTTTCTTTTCCTGCAGTCTGGACAAAGCCCTCCAACATCTCGATCGTCGGATGATTCTTGATGTCCGATGTCTTGATGACAATATCAAACGCTTTGGAGATCAGGATATTCAGCTTGATCGCACTGATGGAAGTCAGTCCTGCCTCATAAATATCTGTGGTAATACCAAATTCCTGATAGCCAAGGACATCTGCGATACAGTCAAATAATTTCTGCTGGATCTCATTCTTCGGTGCTATGATCTCTTCTATTTTTCTCTCAGGTACAGGAAGTGCCTTTTTATTTACCTTCTGATTCTGGTTCAGCGGGATCTTATCGATCTGCATGGTAACTGCAGGCACCATATAGGCAGGCTTGGTTTCCTTAATGAAATCATTTAATCCATTAATATCCACCTCACTGTCGGATACCACATAGGCTGCAATATATTTTCCGCCATTCGGATCATCAAATGCAACAACTGTCGCATCCTTGATACCAGGATATCTTCTGATGACCTCTTCCACTTCGGAAAGTTCAATTCTGAAGCCTCTGATCTTGACCTGGGAATCCTTTCTGCCGATGATCTGGATATTTCCATCCGGAAGGTATCTTGCCACATCTCCGGAATGATACAGAACCTCATAACCTTCGGTATCATCATAAATATTCTTTGTATAAACCTCAGCCGTTTTCTCAGGCTTATTGAGATATCCTCTGGAAACCTGGAAGCCTGAGATCATCAGTTCTCCGCAGGCACCATAGGGCAGCATATGACCTGCCTTGTCCGTAATATAAAGCTTGACATTGTCCAGTGCCTTGCCGATTGGTATGTTAGGGTAGTATTTATCCACTTCAAATGCTGTTACAAGAACAGTCGTTTCTGTAGGCCCGTAAACATTGACAAATCTGTAACCCTTGGGCGGCTCACAGGGAACCAGCTTCTCTCCACCAACGGAAAGATAACGGAGACTCTTACAATCCATTTCCAGTGCGAACTGTCTTCCGACCTGTGTCGTCATGAAGGAATGGGTAATGCCATTTTCTTCAAAGTATTTCTGCAGTCCGATGAAATCCAGACGGATCTCCTCCGGAATAATATGTAACTGCGCACCATTCGTAAGTGCACCGTAAATATCCATCATGGAAGCATCAAAGCCAAAGGACGCATAGGCAGCTATCTTACAATCAGGATCAATACTGTAATATTTCCAGTACCAGTGGCAGAATGCGGTAATATTTCCATATTCCAGCATACATCCCTTCGGTACACCGGTCGAGCCTGAGGTATAGAGTAAGATAAACAGGTCATGGAGCTGCGGCCTTTTCAGTTCTGCATCCACATCTTCAAGCTGCATGATTTCATCCGTATATAAAACAGGTCCCTGATAACCATCTACCAGATGCAGAAGCTCTCTGTCTGCGATCAGCAGTTTGGCAGCAGAATCCTCCAGCATATACATCAATCTGTCCTTCGGATAAGACGGATCGAGCGGCTGATAGGCTGCGCCGGCTTTGATAACGCCCATAGGCGCAATGGCCATATACTCGCAGCGGGGAATCAGAATAGACACGACATCTTCTGCTCCAATTCCAAAAGAAGCAATATATTTTCCAAGCCTGTCACTGATCTCATCCAGTTCCTTATAAGTGAACTTCTTGTCCTTAAATACAACAGCCGTATGCTCCGGTATAGTCTGTACCATTTCCGCAAATCTGTTGGAAATAGTTTTCGTCCTGTCATATTCACAGGCAGTATCATTAAATTCTGCAATCTTTTTAACTGCATTCTCTGAGATAATGGAAACCTCTGAAACGTACTTGTTTTTCAGTACAGAGTCCATAGCTGCTTCATAGGCGTCCAGCATACCGTCTACAAAAGCATCACTGTACATGTCACTGCGGAATTCCGCTGTAAGCACATATTCATTATTGTACTCTCTTACCTGGATGAGCAGCGGCATTTTCGCCATATCAAGGGAAAGATCGTGTCCCCTTGCAACGGTATCACCAATCGGGTAATCGTCACTTAATTCTGCCTGATAAGCAAAGGTAAGATCGGAATTGAATCCATATTTTGCACAGATATCAGAAAACGGGAAAATATCATTTGCCATGGAGGACAGGAGCTGCCCGGAAAGCTCTGTCATGTAGGCCTGGATCGTCGTCTTCTGCTCAAACCTGCAATAAACCGGAAGCGTCTTAACCAGCATGCAGACTGTATTTTCCAGTCTGGAATCATTTCTTCCGTTATAAATCGTGGAAAAGAGACTGTCGTCTGCATTGGAATATCTGGACATCAGAATACCAAATACACCAGTGAATAAAATATTCGGTGTCACTCCAAGCTTCTCGCAGCAGGAAAGGATCTTGTCTTCTGCAACGGCAAGCTTTCTCTCCAGATATCCCTTTTCAGGGTTCTTTCCGGTTACATCCGGAAGCGGAAGGGATTCGGTTTCCACCTCTCCGAACACACTGTCATAATACTTCTCTGCTTTCTTATATTTTCCTTCCTGCATCTGCTGCTCTTCATCAAGGGCAGCATCAAATCCGGTATATGTCTCCTTTTCCAGCTTTTCTCCTACATAAGCACGGTTGATATCCTCAAAAATGATATCATAGGAATTTCCGTCTGCAATAATATGATGGAAATCAGTAAAGAGATATTTCCTGTCTTCGGTAACATAAATCTGCGCACGGAATAAACGTCCCTTTTCCAGCTTAAACGGACGCACCAGTTCCTTCTTCAGCTCTTCAAACTGTTCATTCGTTGTCTCAATAACTTCCGGTACGAAGTTCTCCTCACCAGGACGCTGAACCATCTCTCCCTTATCGTTTAAGAATACCTCAGTAAGCAGATAGGAATGTGCTTTTACCATCTGTTCTACGGCTCTGGACAGCTTCTGTACATCCACGGAGCTTTCCAGTTCAAACAGGAACGGGATGTTATATACGGTGCTTTCTGGATTCTTGCTGCACTCCGCAAAAATACCCTTCTGGGAACCGGTAAGCGGATATACTTCCCGCTTTTCATAGGTTCTGATCTTGGGTGCAAGCATGACATAGTTTTCCAGTTTTTCAACAGTATTGTTTTCATGGATATCGCTTGTTTTTACCGTAATGCCAAACTCATCGGAGATCAGAACGCAGAGCTTCATAGCACTGATGGAAGACAATCCTGCTTTATAAAAGCTTGTATCAATTCCAAAGAAATCATTTTCCACTACACTGGAAACGATCTCAAAAATCTTCTTCTGCATCGGTGTTTCCGGCTCTTTCAAGTTCTTTGGCTGTGAAACAGGCTTTGGCAGCGCACTTTTATCAATCTTGCCATTTGCTGTTACCGGCATCTTTTCCATCTGCACGAAAACATCCGGTACCATATAATGCGCCAGTGATTCTGATGCATATGTAGAAAGCTCATCGGCATCAATCTTACGGTCTGCCATAAAATAACAGCAGAGATATTTATTATCGACCGGTACCGTAATACTGGTAATAATTCCCTCAAAGCTGTTAATGACCTCTTCAATCTCACCAAGCTCAATCCGTAATCCGCGAAGCTTGATCTGGTTATCAATCCTTCCAAAGAATTCAATTTCACCTTCCGGAGTAATTCTTGCAAGATCTCCGGTTTTATATGCTCTTTCACCATTCAGCGTAATGAAAACGGCTGCTGTTTTATCAGGCAGATTGACATACCCCCTGCCTACTCCAAGACCGGCAACTACCAGCTCGCCGGTTTCTCCGTCCGGAAGGATCTTATTATCCTTATCAACCACATATACCTGAACATTACCGTTTGGCTCACCAATCGTAATATTTTTGCTGTCAGTGATCACCTTCATCGTACAGCTGATCGTTGTTTCTGTAGGACCATAGCCATTCATAATATATGCATCCGGATTTACTGCACGTATTTTATCATAAAGAGCCGGTGGAAAGGCTTCTGCTCCCACGTCGAATACCCTGATCTGGGAAGCAGCTTCCTTAAGCTGTGGCAGATCGATCATGTTGGACAGATAGGTCGGTGTCGTTGTCATGATATCAACCTTATTTTCTACGATCAGATCACCAAGCATGACCGGATTCAGGATCTCTTCATCACTTGCGATCACTGCAGTCAGTCCGTTTGTCAGCGGAATAAACTCTTCCAGTACAGAAACATCAAATGTCATCGCTGCCATAGAAAGTGATACACTTCCCCTGCTCACATACCCGTAGGTTTCTGCATTTTTCGGATTAGGGTTTACGAAATTAGCAAGATTCAGATGCTCGATCATAACCCCCTTAGGCTTTCCGGTAGACCCGGATGTATAAATACAATAACAAAGATCATGTTCGCCAATCTCTGTATCCGGATTTGCTGTATTCGGATTTGCCAGCAGTTCTTCAAGCAGAACCACGATGCAGGGAAGCTTTTCAAACAGCTCCTTACGTTCCTCTGCGATTTCCTTTGTTGTGATCACAAAGGGCACTCCGGCATCCTCAAAGATAAACTGGATCCTGTCATCCGGATAATCCGGGGAGGCTACTGCAAACGCACCTCCGGACTTCAGAATTCCCTGTCGTACTGCATAAAAATCGCAGCAGCGCTCCAGTACTACCCCAACGATCGTCTCTCGTTGAACCCCTTTTTCAATGAGAGAATGGGCGATTTTATTTGCTCTTTCATTCAGCTGGGCATAGGTAAAGCGTTCTTTACTGGATGCGACCGCACATTTGTCCGGGTGCAGACATACCTGTTCCTCGAACAGCTTCGTTACAGGCTGAAACACAAATTCAAAACCGGATTTCTCGTTAATAGAAGACATTTCTTCCCCTCCTTAAAATGATATTATAGTATTATTCATATCAATCGCGCGTATATAGTCCATAGATCTGGAAATCTTTTTCACAAGCTCTATCCCGTGGATATCAAATTCATCACTGTCATGGCTGTATTCCAATGGATTAAAGTTAACTCCGTTATCCCTGATCCTCAGTCTGCACAGATCATCCTCCAGACAGAGATTGATATCGATCCAGTTGGAGGTTTTCCCACCAAATTTGATGATATTTACGGTCATCTCCTCGGCACATACCGCTGCCAGATTGGCTTTATTTCCAGACACTCCATTTTCCTTGCAGAACTCCATGATCTTTACAGGAACAGCCTGTGCCTCCTCCATAGTGCTTTTAATGGAAAAATCCAGATTGGTTCCGGGATTTTTGTCAGGAACAATATAAAAGCTGGAGTTCTTGTGTTTGATCTTTCTGAAGATCCATGCTGCGATCACCGTAATGAGCTCTGTGGCAACAAATCCTATGGCAATTCCATCAATACCGATCCCGTCAATCTGCTTCCAGATCAGAATTCCGGCAAAGGTCGCAGGCAGAACCACAACCGCATTTTCAAGGAAGGTAACGAAGCTTGCTATGGCTGTTTCCTCTATCGTTTCATAATAGCTCACAATAAATTTATTCCAGAGATACGGAATTACACAGATGGCAAAAATACGAAGTGCATCCACCATCTGTCTGCCAAGCTCTCCGCCGCCGCTTCCAAACAGGATCGTGATCTGTTCTGTAAATGCCATGATAACTGCGAATATCACTGCCAGGACGATGTAACTGTATTTCAGCATTTTATTACACAGAACCCTGATCCCCACATAATCCTTTTCGCCAAATAGGATCCCGGCTACATTTGGTATCACACCAATAATTCCACCTGTCAGCATTTCAACGATCAGCAGTACGTTATCGCAGACGGTAAATACCGCCATGCCCTCTTCTCCGATCTGATTGATAATGATCGTATTAAGACCAAGTGCCTTGATAAAATTCGTTGCCATGAAAACAAGCATAGGCACACCCGTAATAACGGCTTCCCTAAGAACCCCAAAGTCCTTTGCCTTCAGCCTGACAAAACGTATATTCCTTTTATCGGAACGGATATAAAGCAGGAAAACAAACATTGCCAGCAGAAAGCCAAGCACTGTAGATAACGACGCACCTGTAATCCCAAGTGGCGTGAATCGAAGGAAAATATAATCAAGGATAAGGTTAATGACATTGGCAATGATAAGATAGGCAGATGCAAGCTCCGGATGATTCTCAACACCCAGATAATTGACCATCATAAGGCCAATTCCGATCACCGGTGCACCGAGCATGCTGACACGGATATAATCTCCTGTATAGTCTGCCAAAGCACCGCCGCCAGGTACCAGGAGCCTTGCAATCGGTCCTGCCAGCGGAAACGCACAGACAGAAAAAACAAGTCCCACCAGAAGCGTCACCAGAAATGTAACAGAAAACAGCTTCGATGCACTTTCTTTATCACGCTTACCAAGCATATTGCCCACTGCTATGGAACCACCAATACCAAGGCAGTATCCGGTAAGCTGCACAATGGTTTCAACCGGAAGGCTCATCGTAACTGCAGACATTGCTTCCACACCGATCAGATTACTTACAAAGATCGTGTCCACTATGTTCCCGAGCTGAAGTGCCAGTGACATCATAATGCCCGGAACAATATACTTGTTTAGCTTCGCATTTAACAGTCTGTTATTTCTCTCACTTGTCATTTCGTTCCCCTTTTTGAAATACTGTCAGATGATATTTGATTTTCCCCTATTAATCTACAATTTATCATAAAAATGTGTCTATTACAAGCAGAGATGTGACTATGATCCAATTTCAGAAATACAGTAAATTCCAGCACTCTTTACCTTCATTGCTTCCAGCTTGGCCTTTCAAGCTCCATATCTTCCAGCAGATCTTTTAATATATTCTCCTGATACCCTGCCCTTTTCTTCTTTCTTACCTCTTTCGCTGTCTTACGAAGAACGGGATTCTCAACAGTTTCCAGCTTTTTTATGGATACATTTCCAATTTCTTCCTCCGAAAGGCTTTTCACGTAATCCTCCACTGACATTCTCCACACATGAATCCGGTCTCCATACTTTTTCCAAAGTCTGTCGGCGATCCGGATCCCATCCGGATCAGCATCGCCGCTATAGTAGATTTCCGCTCCGCTATCCAGCAAAAAGGGTATCAGTTTCACGGCAGCACTCCGCAGCTGGCCGGAAGTACATAGTAACGTTACCTTCTTTTGTTTCAGATGCTTTAGCAGATAGCTGAACACCATCTCATTTTCTACAATATAAACCTTGTCCCCTGTCGGCTGTACCGCTGTCAGCTCCTGCAGATTTTCCATGGTTACAGCACAGGGCTCCTGCCTCCTGCAAAAGGCATCGTATGCCGGGTGCCATTCGCCGCGAACCTGTAGACGCAATCCATAAATATGCACGATAGAAGAGATATTATCCGGCACAATTCCGCCAGACAGCAGTAATTCTCTCCATTGATGGGCATTTTCCGGATAATCTGTCTGCGCAGCATAGCACATTCCATGGACTAATAATTGCCCCGCAGTAGTTCCCTGATCAAAGTAATGAGGATTGCCGGATATTTCTGCGGAAAATACCGCCAGCGGATATTCCTCCTCCGTCTCTCGAATATCTTCCAGCAAAAGAAGTGCCTTTCCCACGGTTTTCAGTAGTTTTTCTGTCTTTTCTCTGTCTCTTCCATATTCTCTGATTACTGTCTGATAGCCATACTTTTTTTGAAAAAACATTTCCCGAAGCCAGGAAACACCAGCTGAATCCGGATCTGCACACTCTGTCAGACAGTTCTTCACATTTTCAAAAAATTCTGTCTTTTCCCGCTCTGCCTCCCTCTGTTTTTCCTGCGTGGTTATCATTTTTCTGCCAAAATATACTTCCAGTACTTCTTCAAAATTTACAGGAGCAAATTTTGTGCATTGCAGTCCTTTTTCAAATTCTATAAAAGAAAAACGCACGGTATCTTCATAAAATGTCTTGCCCAGTATTCCGCCTATAGCTCTCCGCTCTTCTTCGAAGGTATTTTTCAGTGTAATGATTCCTGTTACTCTTCCGTAAGAATTCCATTTCTTTTCAAATTCCGAAAAGCACCTTTGGTACGCCGGATTTTCTTTAAAATATGCCGCACATGCTTCATTATTGTTCATCCAAAATCCTCTCATGTCCGTTCCATGTATACCGGATTACCGATACCACCTGAGAGTTCTCCGGTCGATGCAGCTCCGCGATCCTGAGACCCTTTACCGTTTCAAAGCATCCCCATAGTGCCTGGGAATTCATGATATAGTCGAAATCCAGTTTATGAACCAATTCAAACATACTTTTGATATTCTTGTCATCAACACCGGCAAATGCTTCATCCAGCGCAATAATCCTGGGATGGTCTTTATTCTCTGCCTTTTTGTACTGCGCATTTACCGCTCCGAACAGCGGTACATACATAGCCATTGCTTTTTCGCCTCCGCTGAACCTGTTAAACGCAGCATTGGTCAGTGGCTTTTTTGTCTCTTCTCCACGCCGGAAAAACATCTGGAATTCAAACCATTTCCGGTAGTCCAAAGCATCTCTTACCAGCTCCATGTAATTGATAATCGTTCCCGTCTCTTCCAGCTTTGTCTTTTCTGCACGTATCTTGCTGCGGAAATGACCTGCTACTTTCTCAATATCATCCAGGGTAAGCAGTTCCCGGTCGCGTAGAAGGATCTGCTCCAGATCCGCTGTATCCAGTTCTTTGTCATTGTCGGCTTTGCAGGGTCTCCATTCCAGTGAAAAACGAAGTCCCATAGAGGTATCGATTTCCTGCATGAGCTTAGACATATCCTTCGCCCACTTTCTGCTCTCTGCTATGCGGTCCGTAAGCTGCTGGCTGATCGTCTGGGATAGGATATCTTCGAAAAGCTCCCTGTCCTTTTTCTGTATCAGCAGTTCTGTCTCTTCGATTGCAGCCTTCAGAATATTGTAAAACTCTTCCAGATATACCTTTTTTCCATTCCAGGTAGAGAGAATCCGTACCCGCTTACGTACAGCATCTATGTTCCCCGTATCACCAAAGCACTCTTCCATGGCTGTTCCATAGCTTGCAAGACTTCCGTTATGCTTCAGATATACAGTATGTAATGCCTGAAGCAGTTCCCCGGGTTCCCTGTTTCTATCACTTTCCCGCAATATTTTCACCGCTTCTCTGGCACATTCATAGACTGTCCGTCCTTCCCGGTTCAGGATCAGTTTCAGATCAAGTTCTTCTTCAAAATAATTTCTGAGTGTGGTTTCTTCTATAATGAACCGTTGCAGCTTTTCTTTTTGTTGCGGGAGGTCTTTTTGTAATGTCTCTAATCTCTCTTTCAAGGTTGCCCCCAGAAGCTTCAGATTCTCCAGTTCCTCGTCGATCTGATCCAGTTCCTCCTTCAAACGTTTCAGCCGATTTGCCTTTTCCTGCAGCTCCGGACTCATCAAATACTCTTCCAGCTGGCGGATCTGGATCTCACAGGCTTTTGCACGGGTACTGTAAGTCCTTTTTTCCGTATAGGCTTCCTCCAGATTCTCCTGATATTGCTCTATCCGTTCTTTTCTGTCCCGGCAGTTGATCTGTTCCGTCTGTATATGCAGCAGCTCCTGCCTTGTGCTTTGCCATATCCTTCCATATTCTTCTACGGCATTGCAGGCTTCCTCATACGCCTCTGCCGTTCTGCCATAGGGCAGCATTTTACAAAGCTTCAATACCTCCTGATATTGCCGGTTCTTCTGTTCGGAAAGTCTATGCTCCTGATCCTTCTGTTTCAGATATTCATTCTCCAGCACCTCCAGAATACGTTCCAGTTCTCTTTTCTCTGACAATGCGGTCTGAATCTCCGAAAAATCAGGAATCTCCCGGTATTCCACCTGTAATCTTTCCATGCGTTCCTGTAATTGCGCGATTTCGGAATTCAAGCCTTCTATGATCCTGCCGGTACTTTCTACCTGTTCCTGCAATTCCCGGATTTTCTGTTCTTTTCTACGTTTTCTCGCCAGGTATCCCACATATTCAGCAGCCTGCTTATCTGCTTTACCAGCTAAGATTCCCTGCCGGAAGCTGCCGTCCGCGCCGAAACAGATTCCCTGTGTCTTTCCTTCCTCTTCATAAATATTGCTGAGGATTTCCTGCACCTGGGTTCTTAATTCCTGTGGCAGATCATCACTTACTGTCAATTTGGAGAATTGGCTGCTGCCCGATCCGTCTGTCTGCAAAACAGCATCCAGAAATTCCGGATGCTCTGCTTTTATTTTGGCGAAATCCTTTCTCGTAACAACCAAAGCATCGAGTATTCCGGACATCTGTAATTGTGCCTCCAGTCTCGCACAGACTGTTTCCTCCAGATCCTTTGCAAACTCTACCGTTCTGTAAAACGGAACGGCTGTGATCCCCGCCTGTGCCAGGGATGCTCTGGATTTTTCGACTGCCTCATCCCGTTCCGGCTCCAGTTCCTGCTGCTCCTGAATCTTCTTAAGCTTTCCGCAGATCTCTTTCAGGTCTCCTTCCTTGATCTCCCGCTGATACTGCTTCTCATTTTTTTCGTCCACAAGCAGCTGCCGCTGCCTTTCATAATCTGCCTGGAAATCCCGCTGTATTTCCATACCATCCGCTACGGTCTCGTATTGTCTTGCTTTTTGCTCTGCCCGCAGCAGAATTTCTCGTTCCGGATGCCATTCTGTGGATAACTCCGCTCTGTGAAAGACCTCTGTGATCCATGCATCAATTCTGTCAGACACCTGTTCTTCTGCCATTTCCAGATGCTGTTCTTCCTCTGCTTTTTTCTTCTTTGTCTCTTCCAGACGACTGGCAGCTTCCTCGTACTGTCCTAAAATCAGTTCATACTGTCTGAGCGCTGTTCTTCCTGCTGTCAGTTGATTTTTCCATATCTGCAGCCACTCTGCAATCTCATCTTTTTCTTTATATTCTTCCAGACTGATTTTCTCTTTTGCCTTCTCATGATGTTCCCATTGCAGGATCTCCTGCTGTTCTTCCAGTTCTTCCCGTTTTTCCTTCAAGGTATCCCGGCGGAGTTCCAGCTGCTCCTCCAGCTTTTTCAGAGTCGTCTCCTCTTCCCGGATCCGTTCTCTTCCATCTTCGATCTTTTTCTCCCAGCGATGTTCTCCTTCTGCAGCCTCCTTGTGCTCTGTCTTTAGTTTTCCAAGCTTCCGGTCTGCATCCTCGAGTTCCGGATCAAGGAGAGCGCTGCGCTCCGTTTCTTTCAGCTTTTTCTCCGTAGCAAGTCTCTCCGTATCCTGTGCTGCCCTGCTCAGTTCTTCCTGTGCCTCACTCTGCCGCTGTTCCTGCTCTGCCAGTACTGCCTGTTCTTTCTCCACTTCCTGCTTCTTATTCAGGTAACCCACAGCCTTTTTCGCCAGCATATACTGATTGTAACGGGTATACTCATTGCGGATGATCTTCACATCATCAAAGGCACGATTGAGCATCTCCAGGCTGTCCTGGATCTCATCCATCTTTTCCATGGCATCTACCATAGGGCGCAGATCCTCGTCCGTCAAGGTCTGCAGGGAATCATTCAGAATGTCATACACTTTGGTGGGTTTAAACTCCTTGGAAAGCTTGGGAGCACGCACCTTCACAAGCAGTTTGATAAACTGCTCATACTGCTCCTCCTTACGAAAACCGAAAATATACTGGTTGACATGCTTCTTGTATTCCGACGGACTGTCTGTAAAAAAATTATCTTCGCCCAGTTCCGCTTTCATCTCCCGCTTATCCCTGGGAATTTTGTTTGATCCCACTTCCCTATACAGCCACAGATCATATCCTACCCTGCGTCCGTCCAGAATCACAAAGCCCCAGAAATCCATTGGTTTCCCACGCTTTGCTTTTTGTCCGATTCCAATGGTGCGATACTCTCCGGAATCCTCTTTCCAAAGTTCCAGGAAAAGATAGCCGGTAGACTCCTCCTTACCCTCTTCTCCCAGAAAATAATATTCCATCCGGCGATCACTGGATCCAAAAGGATCCAGACGGCTGGGTGTACGGTCTCCATCCAGTACAAACGGAATAAAGCTCTGTGTTGTAATGGATTTTCCGGAACCGTTCTGCCCACGCAAAAGCAATTTTCCATCCTCAAATTCAAAGTCCTCTTCATCATATAACCAGAAATTCACAAAACCGATCCGGTTCATTTTCCAGCGTTCGTTCATTCTTCTCCGTCTCCCTTGTAATCAGAAGGATACTGTCCTGCCAGCCTGCCCACAGCGGGCAACACGATGATCCACTCCTCCTCACAGCGCACCATCATCCAGTCTGTCATATATTTTAAAACAGTTTCCACAAGCCTTTCTTCGTCCATTTCACAGTATTCCTTGCTCCATGCATTCTTCCACTTGTTTCTGCAGTTTATGATAATCCCGGAAAGCGCCTGTATTGTCATGACAATACTTTCATCTTCCTGTAATTTTAATTTTCCCTCTGCCAGCTGCCTCTGTATCTCTGAACAGACGATCAGGACACTTTCCGAGATCTGGGCATCCCGGGGATGTACGGTTCCGTAACAGTCATCTGCATCCAGTGTAAGAAAGGCTGCATTGCGGTAAATATCCAGATTACCACCCATATTTTCCCGCAAATATCTGCCAACCCACTGCCTCTGATTTTTCAGATATAAGGCATCGGCATCTTCAGCACTGTCCCAATAAAGTGCCGGGCAGACCGCCAACTGTCTGTATACCCGGTTAATACGCCGGGCTCCTCTGTTCTCCTGGACTTCTTCAAAATCGGTTTTTTCAAAATCTCTAAAGGATTCATAGCCGGAAATATCTGTTGTAAAGCTGCTGGTAAAATATTTCGAATATCCTGTATTTTCATACAGTACTTCCTGCCCTGCTTCCTGACTGAAGGATTCACTTTTCCCTTCATATACCCGGATCATCTGCAGCCGTTCCATATACTGCAATACCCGCACCAGTGATTTCCTCTGTGTAAAAGAAGTCCAATCCACCGGCATGTAATTTTTCAGCTGCGTCTCCACATAGTCAATCAGTTCCGACAGCAGGAATTGTCGGCCCTCCTCGGCATCCTCCAGATACATCAGCACCACACATAGTATGCAGTAATCCCGAATGTCCGTAAACTCGCTGATTCCCATAAATGCTTCTGCATGTGCCGGCTTCTTTTCCAGTTTTAACAGCTTCTCTGTATGTATCAGCTTCCATCCCAGTTGTTCTCTGATAAATCGTTGAAAGTTCGGAATGTCTCTCTTTACTTTATAGAAAGTCTCTTTGTCACTGTCCCGGCAGATCCAGAATTTCTCCATTAAGGTTCTGATTTCATTCATATTTATTTAAACTCCAATATATAATCCGGCATTTTCAGATTTCCATCCTCGCATTTCAGGACACAACTGCCTTCCTTTTTCTTCAGACGATACTCCTGCCCATATTCCGTCCGCCCTGTCTTTTCCGAACTCATATTGGCCTGTGCGATCCACTGCAGGAAAATGGTCCTTGTGTCTTCAGAAACCACTTCATCAATCTCTGCAAACCGGATCTTCTGCTCCCTGATATACCGGAGTACCACTTCCTTCTGCCTCTGTGCCCGGCGCAGGTAGCTTTCCCGCTGTGCCATCTTTTCCAATGATTTATCAGCAAATCCTGTTCTGTCTTTTTTCTCTCGATACCCTCTCGTGTGAGGCTTCAGCAAAAACATTGAGGGATCTTCCTGGTAAACACTGTTGTTGATACCGTCTTCTTCTCTCGGAAAATTGATCTTATAATGTTCGATCTGCTGCACACCAAAGACATGAGCCGATAATTTATGAGCCTCCTCCAGATCCTCACATTTCAAAAACAGCTCCAGAAACTTTTTATAATCATCTTTTCTACTGATGCCCCAGTTCTGGACCTGTACGATCAACGCCGCATTCTGAATAATATTGCGTATGATATCACTGGTGATTTTCAATACTTTTTTAGCTTCACATTCCTGACCCTGCCCGTCCACAAACCAGTTTTTCAGGGAATGCCATTTTCCATATACATTTTCCCGAACACTTGGTTCCGCATTACCATGCATTTCCAGCAGTGCATGAGGAATATCCAGTTCGCTTTCTACGACCCGCTCCAGAATCATATTCTCCATACGCTCCGTATTCTTTTCCAACAGCTGCTCCATCCGTTTGGAATGCCGCTGCAATTCCTGCACAAATTCATTCAGATATTTGATAAATTTATCCTTATGAACCATGAATTCCACCGATTTCATCAGTTTTTCCGTTTTCCCGGAATAGAAGTCCCGCAGATAATCCTGATAGTTCTGGTTGAGCCGCTTGAAATCTTCCTGCAGCGTCTGCCACCATTCGTTCACAGTACGAAGCTCTGCATTCTCCATGCTCTCCGTCTCATCCAGACTTCTTTCCAGACGGACAAAGAAATTCATCGACAGATTACCTGACTCCAGGAATAAATTTTCCAGACGTACTGTCAGACGTTCAATCTCCACGGCGTATTCCGACATCGTATAGCGATATTGCTTATTTTTGTAATCCGCTATTGTGTACACCTTTCCCGGATCCTGTATCGGCGTAAGATTTTTCCACTTTACAAGTGCTTCCAGATCCAGAACCAGCTGCTCCATGGAATACATGTCAAATGCTTCATCCTCTTTTAAAAGCCTGAAAACGTCCTCTTTATATAGTTGAAAATGCATCTTTTCATATTCCCGGTAAAAGCATCTCATGATTTTCCGGTATACCGGTGCATTCTGTACCGATAGGTAGGAAGTTTCGTTGATCTGTTCGAAATGATCCATCCGTTTGTTCCTCTCTCAAGTATCCTGCTAAATAAACGCAATCATATACAATGGCAGCGTTACGATCCTCTCTTCGCTCACACCTATATTACCATCCACAAATTTTCAACTTCTCTTTTCGTTGTCTTATTTTTATAGAAATAGATTGGATATCCCTTCTTATAAAGAGCATCAGCTATTGCACATTCGTAAATACCACCTTTTGAGTTTCCTGTTAATGTGTTTTCCACAATATGCTGTTTTAAAGAAAAATCATTCATCGCCATCAGCAGTGATAAATCGGTTGTATATGCCCTGAAAAAAATCATCTCTTGCATAATCATCCAAGTCAAATCTGACATCCGTCACAAGTTTACATAATTGCACCATATCTGCCCGAACCAGCCATTCAACACTTGAATAATATGCTACCGATAACGCCTACCAGATACCTGGCAATTGTCTTCAGTAACGCAATATCTGTGATTTTTCTTTTTCCACCCTCTTTTTCTCTTCTTGCCTGACGCTGCTCAATTTCTTTTACAATGACGGTATTGTAGATTCCCTCCAAATACTGATCTATTTTTTCATCCGTTCGGTTCATTACTGCCACATACGGAATTCCGCCAGTTTTCATAAACGCTGCAAAAGCTTCCTCTTTTGCCATACCTGTCACCGTCATATACTCGCGGAAAGAAAGCGGCAGCATCTTGATCTCTGTGTACCTTCCTGACAAAAGCGTTGCAAGCTCACTTGACAGCATATATGCATTGGAACCTGTGATATAAACATCCACATGGTCTCTGATACTCTCTATTAAGGAGATGTCTAAAATAAGGTAATTCGACGCTATTTTCCATCATTTCAACCATCAATCGGGCTCCAGGTATTTCGTGTTGCAGTCCAATGTTCATTAAAAGGCTTCTTGTCGATTGCTGCCACGATTGGCTTTCTCAAAAAGGATCTGATTGTACGCAGAACGGTACTATAACTATCGGTTTTTGTATCAATTTTTCGACAAAATGCCTTCCACTTTTTCTGCATAGCTTCGTCATTCTCAAAAGCCATCACTTGTTCGAACTGCTCAACAGTGAATACATGTCCACGATTTTCAAAAGTTTTTTTCAAAGCTTCGGTTAAGACAACACCATCAAAGTCAAATTTATTGGCAAGATAATAAATATCATAGTAATCCTTCATTCGACTAGAAAACTCCATCAGATTGAGAATAGCATCTATTTTTTCAGCAATAGTTGTTTCAAGAGAGTATGTGTTTACCATAGGAGCTGCAAAATCCGCCAGCTGGGTCGGAATCTTGTGTTTTTCCTGATTTGGCACAATGACATCTCCCACTCCAAAGTCAATGCTGAATGGGGTTTTGATATTCTTAATCCTTGCGACTAAGGAAGCACCAATACCAGCATATTTTTTTGCCACTGCAATAGGCGCAACATTTGTAATTTCAAATGTCACAAAATCATTTCCCGTTTGTGTCGCAATGATCTCTTCCAAAACTTTTTTCAGTTTTTCCGGTGTATTTGGAACTTTCCTGAGCAGGAAATCTACATCTACCGTCACACGGCTGTCAAAGCCGGTAATGGAATAGATAAAAAGTCCACCTTTTAGAACAAGGTTTTCTGTATATTGGGACTTCTCCAACCTGCGGAGAAATTCTTCCTGGCAGAAAAGCTGCAGACAAAGCTGGTAGCTCCTCCCGGTTTCCTTGCCTTTATTCTTTAAGCGTGTCAGTACGGACGCAGCAGTATCAGCCATTCAGCAGCACCTCCATCAACTCAGTAACCTTTTTGTGTACTCTTAACTTCTTTGCATATTCAGAAAGGTTTCTCAAGTCTTTTTTCGAATCATTCACATAGGCGTTCAACGCCTTGTTGAAGATTTCATTGTCCAGTCTTGAACGATATTTGAAGCAATCGCAGATTGTACGCTCTCGATCATATACAGGAAGTATGACACCGTTAAAATCGGCAGTTGTTTTGCCCAGTTCATATATTTCTGATTGCACATAGTAAGTTTGCAATGCCAGTGCATCTATATCCAATTTTGTTCGAGACATAGATCTCGGAACAGCAATCGACCATTTCCGAGGTGCAAAGTCACTATAGCCATAATGAAAAAGAGCCGATTCCACACAAATGATTGCCTTTGGAATCAATGTTGCAATGAGTTGTTCTTCAGAAGATGTGTCCCAATCGGCAAGTTGATAGTATCCGTGTCGAATGCGTTCAAGGTACCCGGTGTTACAAAGATTCACAACGTCAACAGCGGGTATGCCAGCTGCAACAAAATCTGATGTTTTTGCAATACCACCCTTTTCTATAATTACCTGTTTTAAAAGAGTTTTCTTATCCACATATTCACCAACTTTTATTAAAAACCACACACACTTAATTCACTTTTGTGCTTATATTTTATTATATCATTCAAATTAAATTAATCAATAATTTCACGCACAATTTTATAATTTCTGTGTGTGAAATTTTTAATTCTGGATTTCGGCCTGATATGGTAAGCTAAAACTGGACACATGAAGCAAGGCTGATTAATTTTCCGCCTCGTGACAGCAAAGAATGGAAACTGGAATATAATGCCCGGACATCAGCAGAACGTTCAAACAAACGTGAGAAAATAGACTTTCAATTAGAAAGCGGCAGACACCGCATCTAAGATGTGGTACTGCCGCCTCTATCATATCCTGATGCTACAGCATCTGGATGCCTGGGATCTGCCTTTCGAATCCACCCTGCAAAAGCTGATTTTGAATGTAGCATGATCCTACCGTTATCATACCTCATTTTTCGGCATAGCAACAGTCCTATGTCTATTTTTTGTGCCCATTTTTTCCGTTTTGGATAATATTTACTTGTCAAAGTTCAATGCCAGAGTTTCGCTGATATGATCTATCGGAATTTTGATAAATCATCACCCATCTTCTGTAAACATTCTAACGTATCTTCCACATTCTTATCACCGGATAAGGTTCTCAGAAGCTTAATCAACATTTCATTTAGCAGCAATATATTTTGGTCAGTTTACCGTTTTATAATATTTAATTTATAAATGCATTTCTACATCAGCTTATCTATAAACTGTTCATAAAACCATGTCATATCATCAACTTTTGAAAGTATTGTCAGCTCATCCAGGGCAGCATCATAAGACCTGAACGCAGGTGCAGACTCCATATCCGGACGTTCAAAATTCATTAATCAACGCATTTTTACCAACACGATGTCTGTCATAGATAACAATACACTCACAAGAAAGTAACTCGTAAGTTATTTTCTTGTGAGTGTATTAATTCAAGAAATCCTCAAAATCAACAAAAAAGATCCTCAGTTCTGTCAAAGTCTGTACTTTAATGCTTGAATAAATAATTTATTTATAGAGATCTTCCAGCGTTATTAAATGAACTTCTCCACGCTCCTCTGCCTGAAGAAGGCCATCTGTAAATCCCCCCTTTGAAAAAATATAGTAATGATAGGTGCTGCCCTTTCCAAAGGCAGCTGCATACTCCCTGATTAACTCAAGTTCGTCCACTCCAATTTTCTCATTTCTGTACTTACACGAACCAATAATATAGTTCCTACCCTCAACAGGCGTTCCTACAATATCAATTTGTATCTGCATTTTCTTATTCGGATCAGTCCCCCACCATTGACCAATTTCACTCAGTTCAACAGGAAGGTTATCTGAATAATAAAGCAGATAATCCCGACACATCTTCTCAAATATCAGTCCCATATAATCAGGAAGATATTGTTTTACAGCGTGCGGATAGATCTTTGCAATCCTGCCCGAATCAATTGCACTCATGTTGGCAGGCACAAACCGATACCAAAATCGAAAAAAATTGTCTGCCAACAAATAAATAGTCTTCTTACCTGCTTTTTCTGATATTGGTGTTTCTTTTTTTACAATACCAAGTTCCATCAATGTCTTAAGATATTTAGATACTACTGAATTCTCTTCGCCGACTTTTGTCTTAATATCATTCATCCGTGAAGCTCCTTCAGCAATTGCTTTAATGATTGCATTGTAAACAGCCGGTTCCCTGAGTTCCTGCTTCAGCAGATTTCCTGGTTCTTCATACAAATAACTGGATCGGTCAAAAAAGTTACTCAGTAAGGCTTCATCCACACTATCCTTCACATCCAGTTTGTTAATATAATGAGGTACTCCTCCTGTGATGCCGTAAATCAGAGAATTATCCTCTACAGATAAATCAGGATGGAACACTGATGTTTCTTTATAATCCAGTGGCTTTATCTTAAACTGCCCAGTTCTTCTACCATACAACGGGCTTTCCTTTCCAAGCACCTGACTCTCCATGAAGCTCATGGACGAACCACAAAGAATCAAATACATCCTAGTCTCTGTCCACTTATGGTCAATGATGTGCTGCAACATTGCAGAAATAGCAGGTTTCGCTTTGGCAAGATAGGGATATTCATCAATAACAAACACGATTCGTTTTTCTTTCGAAAGTATTGTCAGCTCATCCAGCGCAGCATCATAAGATCTGAACTCAGGTGCAGACTCCATATCCGGACGTTCAAAACTCATAATTGACTTCGAAAGAGCTTCCAGATTTTCTTTTTCTGTCGTATTCAACGCAGAGAAAAAAATCGTTGGTTTGTCCTTACAAAATTCGTTAATCAGCGCAGTTTTACCAACACGTCGTCTGCCATAGATAACAATACACTCAAACTTACCATCTGCATAACGTTTATTCAGTTTTCTTAGTTCCTCCTTACGGCAATAAAACCTATTCATCTTCTTGTCTCCAAATCATTATACTCATAAGAAAGTAACTCGTAATTCACTTTCTTATGAGTATAATAATTCAAGAAATGTTCAAAGTCAATCAAAAAAGATTCTCTGATATTACCTACCAGTACAACCTCATATTCTCTGCAGCATCCGCATCTGACAAATGAAACCGTTGTTTCACCTTATCCTCAGTTTTGTCAAAGTCTGCACCCAGTTCCTTGCAAGTCACTATCAGTGCCTGTATTCCCTCTTTTATTCCTTCCTTTATTCCTTCCTTTATTCCTTCCTGTCTTCCCTGTCTGGTATATTGGTCAAATAATTCGCACACGGTAATCTCATCCTCCTCTTTTACACCCATTTTCTGTAAACATTCTAACGTATCTTCCACATTCTTTTCACCGGATAAAGTTCTCAGAAGCTTAATCAGCGCTTCCTTATGCACCACTTTCTGATCGGATCTATATCCATTGCCCTCAGCCAGATAATCCACCACAATACGCATATCACTCTGAAATAAGTTTCTTATTTCCTTCGGCAGTTTTCTCATTTCAAATACATGCAGTTTCAAATCATCTATATAACTCAGTACTTTTCCAGGATAATTTCTGCTCTGGAACATTTCGTAAATGCTTCTGTTCTGCTTCCATGATCCTTCTCCCCAGTATAAAACAATTTCGACTACCGGATAAACATCCTTCGCTTTGCCATCGTACTGTTCACGATATGCACTGCCAATATAACCTGCCTTCCGAAATATCATCTTGGAATCCAGTCTTGTCTGATTGGCAAACAGGTACTGCATCGTCACCCGTCCATCATGCATTTCATACCTAGCTACGTCTTCTAACTGGTTCCTCAGATTTTCTCTTCCCTGATATACGGTTTCTGTCGGTGATGCCAGAAGGCTATCCTTATTTATCCTCTGCAGTCCCTCATATATTAGTACATTAATAATATCAGCTGCTACATCCGGATATGTTTCAAAATTCTTCGCTGTAAGATCATTTGTTTCCATCTGCTCTCCCTGCCGGGAAATTCAGATGATGACAGATAACCCTTCCATTTTAAAATCCTCTAAAATCTCCCGCTTACATATTTTTGAAAATAAGCATAGATTTCAGATTTAGACGCCAGTCTGTACTGGCCTGACAGCAGCAGGAAAAATCCTTCCCTTGGTAAAAATCAATTTTTATTCTGCTCAATAATGAACACCTGACTCAATGATATTGTTTATCATCTCATATATGCTTACATTGAATTGTAAACATATCATATCATACATTTCATTTAGCAGCAATATATTTTGGTCAGTTTATCGTTTTATAATATTTAATTTATAAATCCATCTTGACATGAGCTTATTTATATAAATTTCATAAAATCATGTTCTTTTATTAATCTAGTCTCCTACCATACTCCAAAGTAACCACCAGCTGGATGCGATGTGCGTAACCACACCTCCTCGCAGGCATAAGAGAAGCCCATCTGCACAGGGCAGACGGGCTAAAAATGGGTATAAAAATACCCCGTCAGATTTCTCCAACGGGGTTGCTACCGATTATTGAATTTTACTCCATAAGAGCATTGTGCTCTCCATAATATCCTCATAGCTGATATCAGCAGCATACGGATATTTCTTCTGGTAGGACTTCCAAAATGTATGTAACTGTGCGTCATCACTGACGGCAGCCATAATTTTGGGTGCTTCCTCTTTCAGATTTTCGGTGCTTCTTTTCTTACAGGTTGCCTCAAATGCCTTTTTCAGCACATCAGCATCGATGTCCTGCTCGTAAATAGAAAGCAGTGTCTTGATGTCATAGAAGTCTCTCATTCGGGTATTCAAAAGACCTCTTGCAAGGACCGTCTGAAGTTTTTCTGCCAGAATGGTTTCCAAATTATACGACCAAAGGCTGATGGAACGATCATCCAAGAGCAATTTATAGTTGTACTCGATTGCTCCTGGCGTGATAACATCTCCTGTAGAAATATCAACCTTCATCGGTGTAACGATTTTTCCCATCACGGCATTCATGGTAAACCGAATACCCGGATATTCCATTTCATCCATGATATTGGAAACTTCCTTAACCTCAAAGGTCACTCCATCGCCAAGGTCGATGTCCTTGATTTCATCGACAATCCGTCTGGCCTCTTCTGCCGACTGATTCTGATTTTTAATACTCGTATCGATATCCATCGTGGACCGCAATGCTACGCCAACCATTGCTGTCACCAGCATTCCGCCTTTGATGATAAAATTATCTTTATACTGCGAATTGGCAACTCTCTCAAGGAAACGCTCCATCATATAAATTCGCATGAGCGTTCTGGCATCTGCCTTGTTTTCCTTTGCCACATTCTTAATTCTTCCCTTAACCTGTTCAGGTGTCAGCTGTATTTTACAATAATACCCCCATATATCTGCGGATCACATTATCAACCCGAAACAACTTTGCATATTCCATAAGTCGATTCAGGTCCTTGTCTCTTCTGGAAACATATGTCTTCAGAACGGAATTGAAATCCTGTGCTTCAATACTGCTCCGACTTCTCATCAGATCACAAATCGTTCGTTCCAGGTCATACATCGGAATCATATTCCCGTCATTGTCTTTCACAATAATCTTTCCGGCATCCAGCAATTCCCGTTTTACCGTATATGCTTTACAACTTCCATCCGCTGTAAGCCGATGCGCATTGTAACCGCTGTATATGGTAAGTGTGTGGACAAACGGTTCTCTGTCTGTCAGACCATGATAATAAAAAGCCTCGTCATGTGAAAAAACAGCATTCGGGCATCTCTTATGAAGCACATACAACTCATCGACCCAATCCACTCCCGTAGAATAAACACCACGGCTGACCGACTCCAATCCATTTTCTCGAACATATTTGTAAAACTTAAATTTTGAAATTCCAGATTTTCCCGCAATTCTCGGCGTAAGGTAATCATGATTTTGAACTAATCTTGTCATCTCATTCATAGAATCACCATCCTTCCGTGCTTATATTGTAATTGAAATAAGCACGATAGTCAAGTAAAATCAAACGAGCGTGCTTATTTCATATTTAATATATGCACGCTCGTCGAGTTTTATTCTGTCAAATTTTGTCAAAATCACTTTGCGATGCCACAGTAGGCAGCTTTCCATCCCACTTCTGAACCTTCTGGTAATCGATCAGCGTATCGGACAGGCTTTCTGCCAGTTTGCGTTTTGCCTCTGACAAGGACGGAGTCCGCATCGCTGAACTGGATGAAGAGAGCTTCCGCTAGCACACGATAATAAAAAGGCAGTACGGTCGGCGAGTAAAACGGAAATCGAAGAATTGCTCAAAATACAGAAAGAAGATAAGGAGGACACACAAAATGAAAGCACATAAATATTGGTCACTCGGCGCACTTGCCTGCATGGCAGGATGCTTCTACACGGGCTGCAAGAAACTGATGCAGGTTCACAAGTATTTCGCTTGTGGCTCTCTGGTCTGCATGGGCATGGCAATCTACTCCGGCCACAAAATTGCACCGAAGAAGAAAAAAGCTGAAAAGCCTATCTGACGCAATACAATAACATTAAAGAAGCCAGAGCTGCCATCGGACAGTATATCCACACTTACAACTTTGAGCGGCGTCATTCTGCACTTGACTATCAGACACCGGCTGAATGCTACTATCCGGCAATGCTGTTGCCATATGTAGCTTAGCATAAATGGAACAGGGGAGAGTTCCATTACCTTCCCAGTGTTCCCTGTAACTTATCAACCATATCAGTTCATTATAAAAATCTCAGATTTTTGTCTTGACAACTGAGCCACTATAATTCTTCTTTTCAGAATCTGAAAACTCCTTCTTTACACCAGCAACAGTAGCATTGATTTTATCTTGTGCAAGGTTCTCCTCTTTAACACCTCATCCAGCTTCGAATTTACTTCTTCTTTGCATTCGCTGTTGTCCATGACTATATAATCCATTTCACCACTGTTAGCATATTCATTCACATCAGCGCTGATTGCACTTATCTTTTGCCCATTTTTACCCAATAATCTAACACACTGATTATAATTTAGACAATACATCGCCAATATAGTCAAGCATTTTTGAAAAACAATTCAGGAAACAATTTAATAATTATCCATTCTTACATTTTATTTCTAATCTTTTCCATATTTTCATTACCACATCATCTCTAACAATTATTAAATAACCAAAATACACAAAAATACTAGTAAACAAAATAATAAAAAATGAGGATAGACATGCCGGTAAAATTTTATGCACACTGAATGCTATGCACAAAATTAGTATAGCTCCAATTAATCCATTAAATATTTCTCTACGTATATATCTCATGTCCCCAAAATCACTTTTGGTTTTCACCTTGACGAAGCAAAAAAAGAACACAAACACTTCTGACAATAATGTTGTAAAAGCTGCTCCATACTGCCCCCACTTAGGTATCAAAAATATATTAATTACAAAATTAAGTGTTGCGCTAAAAAAAGTAGCATATAAATTAATTTTCTCCAATTTATGCGTTATATTAAAACATACCGTAACAAGCCCTCCATATATTGCAAAAATCAACGCAAATGCCAATATTTTTAATGATAACACCGCTTCTTTGTATTCTGCACCCCCCATAAATAGAATTAATTCTTCTGATAACGCAACTAATCCAACAGCAGATGGAATCAATACTATTGATAATATTGCGCATATATATGTATATAATTTTTTATATTCTTCTTGGCTCTTCCTTTCTGCAAATTCTGCAAGCTGTGGCAATGTAACCGTATAGATTGCTGCCAGCATCCTTTTTACTACTGAATATATTTTAACTGCAATTATATAGGCACCAACTGCAGAATCTCCTTTGTAATATCCCAGCATAGTGGTATCAATATTAACATACACCGAAACTGTAACATCATTAGCAAAAAAATAAAAAAGTGAAGTAAAATGTCTCTTCCATCTTCCCTGAAAATTTATTCGCAGTTGTATGTATTTTCTACAATAGAAAAAATTCATTATACAATTAATTGCATTAGTCATTACCAATATGATTGCATATAGATACACATCTTGCGGTGTTCGAACTACCATCAATAGCACCACCAAGGATGTCACATGAGTGATAATACTTCGAATAGTTATATAAGCAAAATCTTCATATACATTATTAACCCAATCAACACTTAATGTCTTAAATAAAATATCTATTCCTAAAATTGCTAATAATCCTTTATACTCTTGCAACTCTCTAGAAAAAAAGATTATCCCCATCAATCCTAAATAAGCTGCCAACATACAAATTAAGTTAATGCTAAACATTTCTTCAAAAAATTCTTGAAATGAAGATTTATTACTTCTTATTTTTGCGCCCTCTCTGGTCGCATAATTTGATATTCCAAAAGAGGCAAATAAAACAAAATAACTTACTATTGAGCTTGCATAAGAAACCATCCCTACTCCATTTTTTCCCAATATTCTCGCCACATAGGGATAAGTAATCAATGGAAATATAATAGACAAACCTGTTCTTATCACATTCAGGATTGCATTAATTGTTATTCTTTTGTTTGACATTATACCTTCCATCTTTGTCCTTATTATACAAACAACAAGTTCCTCCGCATGATGCGAATCCATTTGCCTGCCTTATTTCTTTTTCTAGCATACACACTGACAATGTAAATAACATTGTTATCATTGTCCATGATAACATTTCGTAAAAAAAAGTTGAAATAAGCATTGAAATACATGTTAGCCCCCAAAATTCTATTTTGGAGTTTTTCGCTTTTAAAGTTATTGTGGCAATTTTATATGCAAGATATAAAAAAAGCACTTCACCAACCAATCCGAAATTCATTAAAATAGTCAAATACTGATTATCTACTGCTGTATTCCATCCACGTATTGTGTAATTTTTCAAATAGTCAATTGCATAGGTGGCTCCACCACCAAATAGTTTTTGTATAAGACCTGAACGCATCCAATCGTTTAATCCGTTTCTTATCATCGTTACTCGATTATAATTTGATGCATTTGTTATGTTCAATCCTGTTATCCATCTCATCCACCAAAAATTTAATACCGCATGCAGCTTCTCGAAATTAAAGCAAATAATTACTATGCATAATATCAATAAAATTACTCCGCTATAAAAATCACTTTTTTTAAACCGGAATGTCTTAATCTTTTTTTTCAAAGCAAATAAGGTAACACATATAAAAGCAATCCAACTGCTTCGTGATTGCGTTCCCAAAATGCTAATAATAATTGACAATCCAAAAACCAAGTTTAGAATATTACTTTTAAAATGTCTATACAAAAGACACAGCCAGAAAAAAACCATAAATACGGCACAGATTATAGGCTGAATGAAAATTAACCTTACCCTCGCCGCAGAAGTTCCCAATTGTGCAACCATATATTGTCTCGATTCCACTGTAATAAATTGCAAAAAAAGACTCTGTTTCGTAACACATTCAACCACTCCAAGAAGACTTAGTACTCCTCCAGCATTTCTAACATTTTTTAACGTCTCCTCATGATTAATATACATCGCAACATAATATGCCATAATTGTCATCCCTGCACATTTATATAGTATACTTTGATATGCTGAAATTCTGATTCCATCTATTAAAACAGATACTCCCAATATATATATCAAAAAAAGGTTCCATATAAATAGCACTTTTTTTTCATTCCAGTATACCTTTACTCTTCCATTCCAAATAGAAAAAAGAAACGCTATTGCTATTTCTATAGGCAATAATACATATCCTTGCTTTGTAGCCATCCTGAACTGTAATAAAACAATCACTATAACAAAAAAATATATAATTACTCTTTTATATTTAATCTTCAACATTTCGCTCATTTATTCCTGATAAATTTTCATCTCTTATTCCTTATTGTACATCCATATCGCTTCCCATCATCTTTTTATACATTTCAATGTATATTTTATATGTCTTATTGCATTCATTAATACTATTTCTTTTCTTTCTGCAAAATTCTCTATAAGAAACTCTATTTGCAATCGTAGAACCCTGATTTGTATGTAAAACTTGAAGCTGTGGAAAATAGATCATTCTCCAATTGTTTTTTTTGCATCTTAAAGCTAAATAATCTTCTTCTCCATACATAAAAGTCAAAGGCTCAAATAATATATCATTAATTTTACAATATTGGTTCGAAAAAATAATACAGGCACCGAACAACACAGCTCCTTCTTTCATCTTTTTCCATTCAATATTTCTTTGTGGTCTGATTTTCCTGTATATTTGAATGAACTTTACCATAAATTTGCAGTCTCTGAATTTTTCAACCAGCCACTTTCGATACATTGTTACTGAAAAATTTTTAGAACATTTATATTCCCTTTTTATCTCTTTTTGAATAACCTTTTCTATGTTTTTTATTGTTCGTAATTGTGTTGAAATAGGACTTTGATGGTAAGATCTGTGGAGAACAAAGATATCCGGACCTGCAACAAAAAAGCTTTCTGTGTTATAACATTGATAAAGTACTCTTATAAAATCCTTTTGTTCAAACACAACATCATTATTTACTACTATCACAAAATCCATATCATATTTGCTCTTGCATAGCTGATATCCCAAATTATTTCCTGTTGCAAAACCTCCGTTTATATCAGAAATTACAACTTCAATATTATTATTTTTTTCGTATAACTTCTTCAATTCCATTCCACTTCCATTGGAAGAAGCATTATCAACTATAACTATTTTACTGTTATGAATGTCATTCAATCCTAATATAGATGCTACCGTTCTTTCCGTTAAATTTTGATCCATATAATGCAAAATAATAAAGCATACATCTATTTTTTTCATCGTATTTTCCATTCTTATACCATTAACTCAGTTTTTGTTTTTTAAGCATTCTTCTATTAATGCATACCATTCTCTTGCTGATTTTTCCCAGCTAAATTTCTTTAAAATTTTATCTGGACTCTCTACTGGCTCATTTAACAATTCATCTAAATTATAGTCATAGCAATAAGGATCTATATAATGTGCAGAATTCCCATAAATTTCCGGAAGCGAGGATGTGTTTGAAATGATAATTGGTGCTCCATGATACAACGCCTCCATTGGAGGAATTCCAAATCCCTCCATCAAAGATGGAAATAGAAATGCTTTACAATTTCTGTAAAGTGATCTTAATTCTTCATCCGGCACATAACCGGTATAAATTATATTTTGTGCCTTTCCATAATACTTTTCAAATTGTTCATTACTAAGCGCCCCGGCAATCAAAAAGATATCACCTGGATTCTTATCTGCGATCTTAAATATCCAATCTATGTTTTTATTTTTCACTAATCTTCCCAAATACAAATAATAATTTTTCGAACATATATTGTACTTTTTTAACACATCATAATCCGCAGATTTTCCAATCAAATGCTGCCACCCATTGTATATGACTTGAATCTTCTCTGCTTTAACCGGTAATTTCTCTATCATTGTCTGCTTACTATATTGCGATACTGTTACTATCTTCAATGCAAATAATGCATCAACAATAGCCTTGATTTTTTTCTTGAAATAATAATAAAATGAATTATTATAAACTCCATAAAACGCATATATATCATGAATTGTAACAATAGAATTTCTATTAGGAACAACCTCATTAGCAAATCCAACATAAAGTTTTTTCCCATGATCCAAATATTTATAAGTAGCCCAACATTTTTTATTAAATGTATTAGGTTTTACTAGAATTTTTGTTATATTTTCCAGCTGTATCAGATTTTCATTTCCTTCAAATATCAGAAGTTCATATTTGCCTGGTTCAACCAACTCATCTAATTTTTTTATGACTTCCTCTGCATATCTCTGTGCGCCATCAAATTTTCCATTTTGTATACAACGTCCGTCAAGCAAGACCTGTGCCATTCTTTTTTCTCCACTCTAAAAATATGAATCCTCTAATTGTTCCTTAACTCTATGAATTCCCATTTCGATAGTTGTTTTTTCTTTCCATCCCAAAGACATAAGCTTATGATTATCCAACACTGCGCATGTAGCTTTCGAAAATCCTGCCGCTTCAGTTTTATCAGGTAAATCACGTACTACACTTACTCCAAACTCTTTCGCTATAAGTTTTGCAAGCTCATATAATGTAATTATTGAGTTGGTTCCTGCAATATTATATACCTCCGAATTTTTCCCATTAAGCATAACTGCTAATATTCCAGACACACAGTCCATGACATATACATATGAATACAATTGCCTTCCTTCACTCTTTAAAACAATATTTTCTCTATTTAATCCATTATGAAAGAATTGGGCAATTGCTCTGGAATCTTCCCTACTTATTGTTCCACCATAAACTCTGGCCAATCTTACTATTTTAAATAAAGCCCCTTCCTGTTGAGAAAATGCATAGCACAAGCTTTCTGCCACCCTTTTACTTTCTGGATATCCTGCCCGTAATGTTGCACAATTAATATATCCCATGTCATTCTCTTGAAATTTTCCCTCTCCTGTAAGGCTTTCTCCATATATTTCCACAGATGAAAGAAATATAAATTCAGCATCATTTTGAACTGCCAACTTCATCAATTGATAAGTTCCCAATGTATTTGCTGTTATTGTTCCTATGGGATCTTTTGCGTATAACAACGGATGTGTATTACTGGCTGCATGAATTATATAATCAATTTTCTGTTCTATATTAATTTCTTCTGTAATATCATAAGAAAAGTATGTAAAGCAATTGTCTTTCCAATAGTCCGAAAATATTCTTTTTGCCTTTTCTAAATTTCGGCTCACTGCGATCATTTGACAACAATAATTATGTTCTCTATTCAATTTCATGATCACATCAACAATTACCTGTCCTATGGCTCCGCTTGCCCCAGTTAAGAGAACTGTTTTATTTCTAAATTTTTCCCATTTATACGGTTCTGCAAGAATACTATTAATTTCTTCTTGGTACATTCGATTCTTTCTCATAATCTCACTTCAAATAATCTACACTGTTTTGTTCATTCAAATATGCCTGAAAAGTTTCTACATCCTCTACAGTAGTCAGCTTAAGATTTTTTTCAGAACCCTTTGAAAAATAAATTTTTTTCCCAAGGTTCTGCATCAGAACACAGGAGGCTGCTGTATTATAAATATGTCTTTTCTTTGCCTCTTCATGTGCCTGTAACAAATCTTTTAGCATATATGTATGTGGGGTCTGTGTCCGTAGTAGCTTTTCTCTTGGAATAGAAACATCCGAAGAAATTCCATCATCACTTTCAAAAATGGCTTCTATACATGGAATTGCTGCAACAGCACTGCCATATTGCTGATAAACAGCCAAACTATCTGCTATTATTTCCTGTGAAATCATTGGACGATTTCCATCATGCACCATGACTACATCACTTAAATTATGGTTCTTTTCTAATTCCTTCAATCCACATAAAATAGATTTTTGTCCTGTATCCCCTCCATCTACCAAACACTTCAATTTTGAAATTTCAAATTGTTTAGCATAGGCCCAGATCATATCTTTCCAGTTTGGTAATGTTACTACCATAATTTCGTCTATAAGCGGTGATTTTTGAAAAGCTTCCATAGTGTATAGAATAACTGGTTTATTATTAATATGTAAAAATTGCTTAGGAATATCCTGATGCATACGGCTTCCAACTCCTGCCGCCGTTAATAATGCAATATTCATTTTTTATCCATTCCTTTCTTTTTACTCAGTCACAAAGCATTATTAATATAATTAATTCAAAACACTTTGCAGTATTAGTAAATTTAGCGTACAGGTATCCCAGTATTATTAGCTATACCATCCACCAAAAATTGATATTCAGATGATTCATTTCCGAAGATACAAATATCATTAATTAGATTCCCTATGCGAAACTTTTCTTATATCTTATTAGCGATTTTGGTATAGTTTACCATTTTCAATCTTTGTTTTCATTTTATTCACAAATTTCTATTCTGTGATGCAGTTCTCTTTCATTTAAATTATTAGGTGGTATCATGTAATTACCATAATAATGTGTTAGTTCCTCATGATACATTTTAGGAGCCCATAACTCTATGTCTTCAAATGATAAACGTATTTTTTCTTCAAAAAAACTTCTAGGTAAAATTTCCTTTTTCTTAAATGGACCATATAAGCTACATACATAATCACTATTATCTAATGAATACTTTTTTAAAAGCCTATCTTCCTTTAGCATAATTTCCCGTTGATCAATAGATGGTCTAAATCTTGTTTTATTCAATATCCATATAATACATCTTTCCCATAATGGTCTATTGGCTTTATATTGATTTACTGTTTCGTCATACCATGATAACTGTAAAAGCATTCTCAAAAAAAGCCATTTATAATAATGAAAAAAAATTGCAACTTTCCCTTTTGGCATTCCATCCAATAAAAAAATATCTAACATAACATATTGCTTTCTTTCTTTATTCCCTTGGTGATATATAACTTTTATTGTCTCATCCCTTAGTTCAGGCATTCTTCTAGGTATTGCATCATTATCTACGGTATAATCATATAATTTATATTTATCATTTAGGATTTCATTTTTATGTGCCTTTAGCCACTCATAATCTTTTCGTGGCATCATTACATCAGCATCATCATCCCATTGTATAAATCCTCCCTCTCTAACTGCGCCTAATAATGTTCCTCCACAAATATAATATGATAATCCATACTGATTACATATGGCATCAAAATATTGTAATATTTTTTTCTCCGCAACCTGTACTTTCTTCAATTTTTCATTTTCACTATACATTTTAGAATCTCCATTGTTTTTTCATTCAATCCTCCAATAGAATCATTGTAAACCCACTTTTTTATTACTAATAATTCAAATGAATATCAAGAAATAGTTTTTTGTATTCATTTTCCATAGAGTAAACATTGTACTTATTTATTATATCCTGTCGTGCCTCTTTCCCATATGCTATTGCCTTATTACTATCCAATAATAATTCATTTATAGCATTTATATATTCCGATTTACATTTACATACAATTCCATTCTTTCCATTTCTTATAACATCCTTATTACCATCAGCATCACTAACTATACATGGCTTTCCTATATACATTACTTCCATTAATGCAATACTTAATGATTCCCAAGCTGAAGGGAAAAGAAATATATCGGAATCCATAATTCTTGCAATAGCTTCTTCCCTACTTAGCCATCCTGTTATGGTTACATTTGGACTATCTAACACATTCTTTAATGGCCCTGATCCTATCCACACAAAGTTTATGTCCTTAAATTCACTTGCAAGTTCATTAAATAAATATGGATTTTTCTGTTCAACAATTTTACCTAACATTGTAATAACCGGCTTGTTTTTCTTTTTTTTACATCTATATTTCTGAGCATTTGTTATCACAATATCCATTTCATCAGGGTTAATTCCATTTGCAATGCATATTGCATGTTTAGTCACCTGTCTGCTTGCTTCTAACTCACCGTCTATATCTGTGATTGTTAAACATTTTTTCTTATCCGAGATTTTTTCAATCAACTTATACATGTTTCTTTTAGTTTTCGAACAATTCATCATTAAAAAACTATAGGCATGTGGAGAATATAAAACCTTAAATTTATTACAATTAATAGCCCATCTTCCTATAACACCTGCCTTTGTCGAATGAAGATGAATTAAATCTGGTCTTATTCTTCTCACGATTTTCTTAATATTAAAAAAAGCTCTTAAATCATTATTTGGCTCTATTTCTCTTGTAAAACCTTCTACAAAGATAAAATGAATTTTCGAATTAAATTGTTCTCTAAAATTTTCTGGCGTTTCCGGTCTTGTTGCATATGCCACATATACATCATATTCTGCTGCTTGCCATGTTGATATATTTTTAATATAGTTCAAAACCCCACTTCCCAGACATTCCGTTATATGTAATATTTTTTTCATTTCAATATGCTCCATTTCCTGAAAATATAGCTGGAATCGTTCCAATAATCATCTTTATATCCGTCCACAAACTCATATCTTCAATATATTTCAAATCCAATTCCACCCACTGATCCCATTTAATATTTGCGCGCCCACCTATTTGCCAGTAGCAGGTCAGTCCTGGCTGTACAATAAGTCTTTGTCTGTCATATTCATCACATTCTTCCATCTGAAATACTAAAATAGGCCTTGGTCCAACGATAGACATATCACCCTTAATGATATTGATTAACTGTGGTAATTCATCAATCGATAACCTTCTGATTACCTTTCCCACCTTTGTAATTCTTGGATCATTTTTTATTTTAAAGGCATGTCCCGTCTGCTCATTATTTTTCATAAGTTCCTTAAGTTTTTCATCTGCATTAACATACATGCTTCGAAATTTATACATCTTGAATGGCTTCATATTTTTACCTGCTCTTGGCTGCGTAAAAAAAACCGGTCCACTGTCTTCCACTTTAATAGCCATAGCAGTTAGTATAAAAATTGGAGATAAAATTACTAATGCTGTCCCAGATAGAATAATATCAATAAGACGTTTTGTAACAATATACAATTTGCTCTTTTTTTCATAAACAGCACGCATGTTTTTATGTATATCACTTCTACATATACCAGTTGATACAAACTCATTATTGTTTTTGTGTATTCCTTCTGTTCTCACAATCTCTGGTATGTAAATCTCTCTTTCACACTTTTCATTGGCAATCTGATTTTCGACAGCTATTTCCCTCATAAATTTCTCCCTTTCTTTTCTAAGATTTCTAAAATATTTAGCCTCATTTTTCATTCTTATAATTGCCAGTTCATAAAACGGTCACCTATAAATCTTCTATTCTTCCACCTTCCGGCGTTCCTCTTTTTCCACATCATCCATACTCATCTGTACCGGGATCAGCTCCCCGAACAGAGGTACGGCTGCTGTTACACTCCGATTTTTTTCATTTACTGAAATCACCTTAAGAAGTCCATCTCCATAAATTCCTGTGGTATTGACTACATAATCCCCTTCTGTAATCCCACCTTCATGCAGATATCCCTGTCCGGTCTTCTGTCCTGTGCTGACTTCTTTCTGTGTATCAGTTCCTGAATGCCCTGAGTTTTTCTTCTCAAGCCGCCTTTTCTTCGCTTCCTCCAGCCACAGAATCGCTGGATCCTTGCTCGACCACAGACCGAATTTCAGTCTTCTTTTTTCACCAAGAAACGGCATTTCCACAATAGCTCTCCGGTGAGGCAGATCGATTTTCACGATATATTCCTGATAGTCTGCCAGCGGACCTGCCACAAACGTGATCCGCCCATTTGCATTTCTTTCTATATAGCTTACACGCATAAGACCGTCCCAAAGGACATTGTCAAGGAACTCTTCCTCCTCCTTATGAATTGGCCAAAAACGCTTGCCTATCTGATCCTCTTCAGAAAGCAGTATTGTAAGTCCCGGAACCTTTCGAAGCTCCTCATAAACATCCTCAGGTCTGTCCGTTTCGATAAAGAGATAACCGCCAAACATCTTCCGGATACTGATATTGCCGATGCCTTCCTTTCGCCAGACATCCTCATATAATGGGACAAAGCACCGCCTGAACAGTGCCCTGTCCATCCTTTGGTTGATCCAGGTACAAACCTGCTGTTCTTCTCCGTTTACTGTCTGAATTACATACCACATATCCTATCTTCTCCACTCCTGTTTTTGACATAGCTTCGCCATCACCGGACTTTGCCGGTTTCTTTTGCTCCGCTATGACTGTTCAAAAGCTTCAGGCAGCATATACTACTCAGAAGATTCTTCACTTTTATGCAGAAAATCTGCCACCGGAGCGCTTTTTTATGTCATTGGAACATTACGGAGTGATTTCCTATGGCATAATAAAACTCCCGGCATAAGACAATCACATATCTTACACCGGGAGCACCCGTTTTCTTTTCAGCTGTATTCTGCTTTTACCAGTAGAGTTTCATGTTTTCTTCGATTTCACTGTCAGGAAGCTTCAGTTCCCTTCTGATACTGTCTGCCGTATCCTGATAGCTTATATGAAACCGCTTGCAGGTACGGATCATGGCAGGTATCACTTCTGCTCTGCCTCTTCTGGTATACTGGTCAAATAATTCACACATACTGATTTCATCCTCCTCTTTTACATTCATTTCCTGAAGTATAGCCTCTGTGTCCTCTACGTTTTCATCTCCGGAGAGTACCCTCAGCAGCTTGATAAGAGCCTCCTTATGTACCACCTTCTGTTCTGACCGGTAATCATTTCCTTCTGCAAGATAATCGACCACGATCCTCATGTCACTCTGAAACCGTTTTCTTACTTTTTCCGGCAGATTTCTGAGTTCAAATACATGGAGCTTCAGATCATCCACATAAGACATTGTCTTAGCCGGAAGTTTCTTGTCCCGAAATATTTCATGGACACTTCTGTTTTCATTCCATCTTCTCTTTCCCCAGTAAAGAACCAGCTCTATCACTGGGAATCTGTTCTGTGTCTTCCTTTCATACTGCTCTCTGTAGATGCCTCCAATATAGCCAGCTTTGCGAAGCAGCATATCAGGATCCTTCTTCGTCTGATTAGCAAAGAGATACACAGTCCGTATCTCTCCGTCAGCCATATCATACTTTGCGATATCCTCCAGCTGATTTCGCAGCTTTTTCTTTCCCTGATACAGGGTTTCCGTTGGAGATGCCAGAAGGTTTTCTTCCTTTATCTCGTTCTTTCCCTCATACAGAAGTACATTGAGAATATCGGCTGCCACATCTGGATACGCTTCAAAATTCTTCGTTACAAGATCATTGGTACTTTCCATTCATTTCTCCCTTCCTCTGACGGAAGAGAAAATGAACGCCCCCTGTTATTTCAATCTCTCCGCCTGTTTAGTTGTGTCATAAGTGAATCTCTGGCGAAAAGCCTGAAACTACATGATATGATTTTTCTGATAGAAACACTATATCATATATACTCACGCTGTGCAAGGAGTTTTTTAAACATGATTTCGTTTATTTTTCAGTATTCATCTCGATGTAAGATATGCAATTGTCAAGGTTCTGGCAAGGACGGCTGTCTATCCATCCTTCCTTTTATATCAGCCAGAGGCTTACGCCCCTGACTGACGACCACACCCGGAAAATAATCATGCATGATTACTTTTAAATCCCATTATGCAGTCAGGTTGAGAATGCCTGACTGCTAAAAAACACTAATACCGGATTGGATTACTGTGCTGCAGGAACCTCAATAAAGGCAAGAGTTCCGTGGCTTGTCATATCGACAACTACGTGATCCTCTCTGATCTCTACAACCTTAACCTCAACCCATGCACCGTTTACCTTCTGGTAAACCTTGATGCTCTGGCCTGCCTTCACGCCCTTCATGTAGAAGTTAACCTGAGCAGATTCGAACTTGCCGACAACTGCTTTGGTTCCAAATACAGAAAGAACCTTTCCGCCAAGCTCAGTAGCCTGTGCCTTTGCATCCTTAACAGTAGCTGCATTAGCCTTTGTTAAGAAGAAAATTACATTACTGGGGGCTCCGTTAATGATAACGTGTCCACCCTGTCCTGTCGGAAGTGCATCCGGGAGTCCGGGAGTCTCAACAATTGCATTGTTGGTATACTCACCGACTGACTTACTTTCAGCTGCTGCAGCTGCTTCTACTGTTGCAGAAACGCTGGATGCAACTACTGCTGCAGAAGGTGATCCTGCTGCAGATACAGTCATACCGCAGAGCATTGCTCCGATCAGGGTACATGCGATAAGCTTTTTCATTGGACTGTCTCCTCCTTTCTTTTCAGCAAAAAGCCGAAAGCCTGAGTGTGGTTTTATATCATCACCGTTTTACCGGTGTTGATACCTGCATAGTCTGTACCTGCATCACAGGTTACTGTGTCATTTTTATTCAACAACTCTGTCTATAGTTCCTGCAGCATCTCCCACAAGGGCTGCGATCACAACAAACTGTTTATCTGAAGCTGCATCCTTCTTGGTCGTAAGGGTGATCAGGAAATTGTATGGACTTACCTCTCCAAAGCTTTCCCGCAGGTTCATCCCCATGACACGGGTTCCATACAGATCATCTATAAACTGCTGGCATCCACTCTGATAGGTAAAGTCATAGGTTCTGATCAGACTGGTATCCTCTCTTTCATAGGCCGCAAAGATCTCATAGGTCAGAAGATTGCCATCGATATAAATATAGGCATATTCATGCTTTTCAAAAAAATCCGGATCCGCAAAATCGTATAATCCTGCAAAGGGTGCAGCTTCGCTGTCTCCCCTTCCATGAATAACTGTGTTGAAATCACACATATTTTTCAGATTGGCAAGCTCTGTATACAGAGCGCCTGCAGCATTATCCCTGCCATAGGCATCTCTTATTTCATAATAATCATCTGCCTCTTCGCTCTGCAGGATGGGATCATCGATCCCGGTTCCCGGTATATAGAGCCAGCCGAAAATATCTGGATTTTCTGCCTGAAGTGCTGTGAAATCAATCTGGGAATCGGAAGCGCTTTCACCTGCGATCCCTGTCTGCTTCTGATCTTCTGCAGACTGTCCCACATTCTCTGTCATTTCCGTTTCTTCTGTTTCTGCTGTATTCCGGTCTTTGCCGGCACATCCGGTCAGCAGGCTGCTGACCAGTATTATCCCGGCAAGTCCCAGCGTCAAAAATTTTCTTTTCATTCTGCTTCCTTCTTTATGTATAGTGCTTTTACTGCTCCACCGGCTCATAAAAGATATTCAGGATCATTTCATAAAGAGCATCCTCATCCGGATAGAACTCTTCAAATTCATCTCCCATGACAGTTTCTCCCTGCATCATGTAAAAGCTGTTTTCATCAAAGCTGTAATCCACAAGGATCGGCGCAAGGTATGCCACCTCGTCTGCGGAAATATCCGTTACCATCTGCGGCACCACCGCCTGGTACAGATCAAGGGCTACGGTGATATCCTTCTTTGCTGCCGACCTGGCTGCCTGTACATAGGCGTTCAGGTACTGCTTCTGTCTGGCAAGCCGCATATCTGCCGAGCCAAACACATTCACATCCCTGGCCTTCACATACCAGAAGGCGGCTTCTCCCATCAGATGCACCTTTGCATCCTTTTTCAGGGAGCTGTCATACTTCGTCAGATCATCAAGTACTGTCACATCCACACCCCCTACCGCATCATTTATGGTCGGGATCGCACTCATGTTGATGGCGGCATAGCCATGGATCGGCAGTCCGTAAAACAGTCTGCTGACTGCTTTTTTCTGATACTCGCAGCTTTCCTCTACACCATTTCCAAAGCCGTGCTGGACAGCGATCTGTGCTTTCTGAGTCGTCACATAGGCGCCGCTGTCATTATATATATCCACATCTGCCATGGTGTTCCGGTTGATGCCGACGATCTTAAGCGTCTTATCATGGGGATTCATCACTGCCAGGAACAGGGCATCTGCCTGGCCGCCCTTTGTCCCTTCTTCTACTTCCTTCACATCACTCTTCTTATCAATTCCCATAAACAGGAAGGTCCTGATATCTTCGTTGTAGGCATAAATGCTGCCATTATACTTCACCCAGCCCTCCTGCCACTTTGTTTCTTCCTCTTCCGTCAGTGTCTCCGATGCACGGACAAGGTTCAGATCCGGCGCAGCTTCCTCTGCCTTGCTGGTAAGGCTTTTTTTACCAACTGCGCGGACGATCTGGAAGGCTGCCACGATCAGGGCTGCCACCGCTATCAGTTCAATTACAATTGTGAGCGCCAGTTTTTTCTTTCTCTTTTTCTTTTTTGCTGCCACGTATTCAGGATCCAGAAGATATTCCTTTTCCTGATTGATCCGAAGATCCCGTTTTTCCTTTTTAGTCATGTCTTTGCTGTCCTCTTATTCTATTGGGTGCCACTCCACTGATCTACTGCACCTGTATCGTGATCGGCACCGCTGCTGATCTGTTGCCATCCGAATCCTCTGTCTGGACTGTCACTTCATAAGTACCCGGTTTATTCACATCATATTTACTGACCTTCAGGTTCCTGAACAGGGTTTCATAGCTGTCCTTGTCATCCCTCAGGGTACCGATCAGATTCACCCATGCCGGTGTAGAACCAGCCGCTACCTTCACAGAATTCTGCTTCAGGCTGAGTACCGGTGCTGCATCATTTGTTTTTGGTGCTTCCGCGGGCTTCTGCTCTTCCACTGCCTCCTGTTCCGGCTCTGGCTTCGGTGTATTCTCCGGTGTTCTGGTCGGTCTTGGCGAAGCTGCAAGTGACGGACTTTCTGAAGGCTCCGCATCCTCTTGCTGTTCCTCATTCTCTGCATTTTCAGAATTGTCTGTTTCATTTTCCTGATCAGCTGCAGCATCTGTAGATTCAACCGTCAGGCTGCTTTCCGATGCAAAGGCTGCATCATAGCCTGCCTGCGTCAGCTGGTCTGCCAGCTCTTCGTTTTCTCCCTCCAGGGAAGCAGGGAATACCTTGGAGCACTTGGCGACATTGCCGGCTCTGTCACTGACTGCGAAGAATACAACTGCTGTATTTTCTGCCGGATCCGTTACGATCTTTTCCACAACGATCCGGTCTGTGATATCACCATCTGCATTGTCCCTGGCTGTGATCCCCTCCTTCAGCTTTTCCTCATCCATCCCTGTCCGGTAAACAACCTCCGCTGCCTGGAAATCAAATACCGGCTTTGTTTTATCCTGTCCTGCAGAAAGGATGATGCAGACAACAGCCAGTGCTATATTCAACACTACAAGAATTATTCCGATCACTTTGCTCTGTTTCATACTCTGTCTTCCTAAATGTCCTCAATGAATTCAATGTCTTCTGGATCTGTACCTGCCTCTGATATTTTCTGATCAGCGCTTCCCTTTTCAGGATCCTCTACCATATCATCCCGGAACTGACGCACCTCATTCTCCAAAGAGCTCTTCTCCTGTCTGGAAGCCGTTTCAGATCCGTAGTTTCCATAATATTTTCCGTAGTATTTGCCATAATATTTTCCGTAATGGCCATAATAGCCCTTCCCGTTCATGTCCACCTTATTCAGGACTACACCAAGGATACGGCTTCCAGTCTTATCGAGCTGTTCCTTGACCTTCTGGGCAAAGCGGTAGCTGATGGCATTGCTCTCGATGACAAGCACTGTACCATCACAGCTCTTTGCAGCAACAGCCGCATCAATGACACTGCCAAGCGGGGGTGTATCCACGATCACATAGTCAAAGGAGCTTCGAAGGACATTCAGGATAGAGCGGAACTTTTCTCCTCCGAGAAGCTCACTGGGATTTGGCGGTACCGGTCCGGAAAAGGTGACATATAGATTTGGAACATTTGTCTCACACATAACCTCCAGATAGTTGGCCTTTCCGATCAGGCAATGTGTCAGTCCCTTCCGGACAGCACCTGTCTTATACCGGCCGACAAGGACACTTTTTCTCATATCCGCGTCGATCAGCATGGTCTTGCTTCCTGCCTCTGCAAAGGCTCTCGCCATTTCCATTGCCACACTGGATTTTCCTTCATTCGGAGTGCAGCTCGTAACTGCGATCACCTTCACATCCCCGCCACAGAATTCAATATTGGACCTGAGTGTCTTAAAGGCCTCCCGGATCCGGTAATCATTATTCTTTTTCTCAAACTGTAGTTTTACATTCTGCATGTTTTTTCACCTTGTCATATGGTAATTTTCGGCTTCACTGCTCCTGCCCTGTGTCAGTGCTTTCTATGTTTTTTCTTCTTATTCTCTGTTTCCTCTACTGCGACCGGGATCAGTGCCAGTGTGCTGAGTCCCAGATATTTCTCCACATCATCACTGGTCTTGATCGTATCATCCATAAGATACTGTGTGATCACAATGGCACTGACGAGAAGTACACCGATGATCCCTCCGATCAGGCTCCATTTCACTACGCTCGGTCCTGCCTTTTCAGTAGGCATGTTTGCTGTCTCCACCACATTTACCGCCTCTATATCCATTACGTTCTGGATATGGCTACTTGCAGCCTCCCGGATGGCATTGGCGATATTCATAGCCATTACAGGGTCTGAATCCTCTACCGTGATCGAAACGATACGGGTATCAGTCGGCGTAGATACACTGACCTTTTTCAGCAGCACATCATAATCCATATCAAGTGCCAGCTCCTGGATCACCTCCTCCAGGACATACCGGCTGTTGATCAGCTCCGCATAGTCCTTGGTCAGCTGGCTGCCAAGCTGTACATCACTGTAGGTCACTGTAGATTCACTTGTCTTATTCAGGATATAGATTTTGGTGGTGGATTCATAAGTCGGAACCAGTACGAATTTGCTGAAGGCAAAGCAGGCAAGTGCGCAGAAAAGCCCGGCACTTATGATCAGCCAGATCCTGCCAAGAAGTATCTGGAAAACCTCCAGCAGATCGATCTCTATCATGTCATCATCATTTCTGCCCGCCACAGAGGTATTTGTTTGCATTTGTTGTTCCATAGTTTTCTTTATCTCCTGTATATTCTGCCTGTTATCTACTTTTCCTTCGTCAGGTCTCTCTTTGTCCGGAAGCTTATATATATTCATTCTGGACGAGCTTCATTGGATTCTCATAAAGCAGCTCCCGTGTGTAATCTTCTCCAAACTTTTTAGCCAAAAATCTGGCACACTCGCTAAGCTCCGGAGCTCTGTTTTTCGTATCATGGGCATCCGTTGCCACAAAATGAACCGCTTTTCTTTTCAGCAGACCTCTGGTAAACATTTTGGTCTGCAGACCATAGCGTCCCATAATGCTGCCTGCATTTACCTGTATGTAAGCTCCCATGCCGGTCAGCTCCTCAGCCCGGTCAGCTTTGCCGGTCATGCAGCGGTATCTCTCCACATGTGCCAGAACAGGCCGGAAGCCCTCTGCCAGGAACTGGTACAGACCATTCCTGATATATTCAAACTCATCCATGGGATTAAATTCCACAAGTACATAGCTGCTCCCCGCCATGGTACACAGCCTTCCCTCAAGTGCCTGTGAGACAGCTTCACTGTGATAGTAGATCTCGTTTCCTGGATAAAGCTGGATCTCTATCTTCTCTTCCTTCAGCTTTTCTTCTATCTCACTGATCAGCCGCCGGATCGTAGCCGGTGATGCATTATGATGCATGGGTTTATAATGGGGTGTCAGGATCATTGCCCCGATCCCGTTTTTCTCTGCGATGCGAAACATTTCCATGCTTATTTCAAAATCCCTGGCCCCATCATCAATGCCAGGCAGCAGATGGGAATGAATATCCATATATTTCATGCCGTTTCACCTCGTCATGTAAAATATGTTTGCTGTATATTTGTTCCATATATCGTAAATAATATTTTTCGTAAAATTTCTTATTTTGCGAAATGGCTGGAAAACATAGAAAAACAGGACGGTTTCCCGTCCTGCTGACCATTATTCTGACGTGTTATAGGATAAAGGCGGATACTGCATATCTTCCGGTGGCTTTGCTGTAAAAAGATTCATTAACTGCTTTTTTCGCTGCATGGTAGAGTGGACATACAGATTCATGGTGATCTGGACATTGCTGTGTCCCAGGATTTCACTGAGACTTTTGACATCGAATCCCATATCGATGCATCTGGTGGCAAAGGCATGTCTGAGCATATGAAAATGAAAATCCTCGCTCTGGCATTGCTTAAGGATCTTTGAGAAACGGTACTGCACAGTCCTTGGCTCTGCAAAGGGTTTCTTTTTTCCGCGGATCACATAACAGGGATCCGGCTGCCTGTATTGCTTCAGGAAAGGAAGCAGTACAGGCGGCAGGGGAATGTTCCGGAGGGAGGTCAGGGATTTGGGCTCCTGCAGGACGATCTCTGTTTTTCCAGCTTCGATTTTTCCTGATGTCCGCTGCATGCTTCTTTTGATAGAAAGAACGCTTTCCTCAAGGTCAATGCATTCCCATGTGAGGGCACAGAGCTCCCCCAGTCTTATACCCGTATGAAAAGCGATCAGAATCCCAAGGCAGGTATCGTCTTCCGCATGTGTGATCAGGTAATCCTCCAGCCTGTGGAGACTGTTTTCCCCTGGAAGCTGGAGCTGCTTTTTCTTTTCTGTTGATATTGGATTTTCAGGCAGTATCATATGATAACCATATTTTTTCCTGGCATAGGACAAAATGGTCAGCAGAAGTGCACAAATGCTTCTGCTGTAGGTAAGAGACAGAGAATATCCTTTTTCGGCTGAACGGAGACCTGCTGCGAAGCGTTCCATTTCCCTCTGTGTAAATCTGGTCACTTTGATATTGCCTGTCTGTGGGATAATATGTGTTTCAATGATATTTCTGTAGGCTGCTATGGTGGATACCTTCAGATAGGGATCCCTGTCAGTCAGCCAGATTTCTGCTGCAGCCTTTATCTCAAGATCTTCGTAATTGTTCAGTATCCTTAACAGCTCCCGTTCCTGCTCCATTTTCTGTTTTGTTTCCTGATAGGTCTTTCCGTAGACGGAATGGTATTTTTTTTGATGGGAAGGATGCTCATAGGGAATCCTCCCCTCCCATCTTCCATCCTTTCGTTTGTAGATATTGGTACCTCTTCTGGGCATTTGGTAACTCCTTTCCTGCTGACCATAAAAATGACGGTTCATAAAAAATTAGTATTGGATAATGCCCTTGAAATCGGTGTTTTTCAAGCTCTGCCAGTTATGTATTGCTAAAAAAACAATTAAAGTTCATATTGAAACATTGATTTTATGCAAAATATATTGTATATTAACCTTTGTATCAATAGAAAGCATTTTCCGTATCGTAAAATATTCCCGCTTTGATCTTCGCAAAATAAGAAATTCCATGAAACAATTTTGAATGTGATCTTCGCAAAATAAGAAATTATACGAAATTCACTTCGCATAGTCTGTATTTGTCTTATTCTGTAGAATCTGTCATTCAGTTTATCATTATTTGCTTTTTCATTCAATCCAAAGCTTGCTTCTCTGGATCTTTTTTTCCAGATACAAAAAGGCCATCACAGTATCACGCCTCCGTGCACTGCAACAGCCTTTTTGTCTATCCTGTCTTAACCTTCTACAATCAGGTACCTTCCATCTCCTACATCAAATACTTCTTCCGCCTTCAGGATATCGTCTCCCTTCATGCCCTCCGTATCAATTCCTTCTTCTTCAAAAAATTCCCATACCTCCTTCAGAGAATCAACAACAACGGCAAAGCAGTCCTGCAGAAAGGCTTCTGCTTCCTCCGGTGTCTCTGCCACATTCTCCGGGAACAGCTGGCGCTGCTTTTTTAAAAAGCACCGTACTACTACATCATCAAACTCATCCATATCAGTTCTCCTTTGGTCTGTTTATATTTCATGATACAACCGTCCGACAGGAAGTCCTACTACATTACTGTAGTCGCCGTTTATACCCTGGATATAAGCGGCGAAGCTTCCCTGTATGCCATAGGCGCCCGCCTTATCAAGCGGCTCTCCCGTCTTCACATAAGCAGTGATTTCTTCCTCACTCATGGGATATACCAGTACATCTGTCTTTTCGAAAAACTGCTTTTTCTGTATACTGCATGTATTTGTTCCTTCCTCAAAAGGCTGCAGGCCACCCTGCCTAAGGATCGTCACGCCGGTATAAACCTGATGGGATCTCCCCTGAAGAAGCTTTATCATCCGGAACGCTTCCGTCTCATCAGCCGGCTTTCCAAGAATCCTGTCGTCTACAGCAACTACTGTATCTGCGCCGATCAGTATACTCTCCTTCTTCTCTTCCTCTGTCAGCTCATCCCATACGGCCAGTGTCTTCCGCTCTGACAGAATGCAGACAAGCTTCTCCGGTTTCGTTTCCTCTGTATGTTCATCAGCCTCACTTACCCTTACCGTAAAGGAAAGGCCGATCTGGGAAAGCAGTTCCTTTCTCCTTGGGGAACCGCTTGCCAGTATGATCTTCTTATTATTCATGATGCATCTCCGGGATAAATACTCTGTGATTTACGGCTTCTTCCGAAACCCTTGCTGCCTCCACTGCTTCCCTGCAGAAGGTCTGCTGGGAATTGATCAGCTCCTTGCCTCTCTTATCAACCTTTTCATAGATTCCCTCGGCCGTCAGGATGCTTGCCTTGACAGTATCCTTAAGCTGAGTGGTCAGGATGTGCATCAGCTTTTCACGAAGTACCGGTTCCTCCACCGGGAACATGATCTCCACACGTCTTTCCAGGTTTCTTGGCATCCAATCAGCACTGGCACAGTAAAATTCCTCTCTTCCGTCATTGGCAAAATAAAAGATACGGCTGTGCTCCAGGAAATTTCCTACAATGGAACGCACTGTAATATTTCTTCCGATTCCTGGAAGCCCCGTTTTCAGACAGCAGATACCTCTGATGATCAGCTCGATCTTCACTCCTGCCGCACCAGCTTCATATAAGGCTTCAATAATATCCTTATCACAAAGGCTGTTTACCTTTGCTATGATATGTCCCTCCCTGCCGGCCTCTGCATTTTTCTTTTCCCTGTTGATCAGATACAGGAACTTATCCTTCAGCCACAGAGGCGCTACAGAAAGCTTATTCCAGCCAAGAGGCTCCGAGTAACCGGACAGCATATTGAATACCGCTGTGGCATCCTCACCGATCGGTTCTGCACATGTCAGAAGTCCAACATCAGTATAAAGCTTTGCTGTGGCATCATTATAGTTTCCGGTTCCAAGATGTACATATCTGCGGATACCGTCTTCCTCCTGACGTACTACCAGAGTGATCTTGCTGTGTGTCTTCAGTCCCACCAGTCCGTAAATAACGTGGCAGCCTGCTTTCTCCAGCATCTTCGCCCATACGATATTATTTTCCTCATCAAATCTGGCTTTTAATTCTACCAGTACAGTAACCTGTTTTCCATTCTCGGCAGCCTGTGCAAGTGCTGCAATAATCGGGGAATTACCGCTGACACGGTACAGTGTCTGCTTGATCGCCAGCACATCCTTATCCCTTGCTGCCTGCCTGATAAAATCCACCACCGGGGTAAAGGTCTCATAGGGATGGTGCAGCAGGATATCTCCCTTGCTGATCTCTTCAAAAATATTACAGTCTGCCGGAAGCTGCGGTACAGGCTGTGGCTTTGCATAGCCCTGCTCCTTCAGAGCATCAAAGCCCGGCAGCCCATACATCTTCATAAGGAAGGTCAGATCAAGCGGTCCATCGATCCGGTAAATATCTCCATCCCCGATAGACAGCTCTGCCTTGATGATGGCAAGCAGTCTCTTATCGATCTCATCCTCCACTTCGAGTCTGATCGCCTGTCCCCACTGTCTCTTCTTTAACTGCTTCTCAATCTCCTTCAGGAGATCCTCTGCCTCATCCTCATCCAGGGAAAAATCAGCATTTCTCATGATACGGAAGGGATAAGAGCATACGATATCATAATTCAGGAACAGCTTCTGGATATTCCGTTCAATGACTTCTTCCAGAAGGATCACTGTCTTTTCTTTTCCCTCTTCCTCTGGAAGGACTACAATCCTCTGCAGGACGCTTGGCACCTGAACAGTAGCAAATTCCAGCTCTCCTTCCCCATTTTTCTTCTTCACAAGGGCACCGATATTCAGTGACTTGTTTCTGATCAGTGGAAATGGCCTTGAGCTGTCTACCGCCATAGGTGTCAGGACCGGGTACACATTTTCTTCGAAGAAACGGTCCACAAATTTTCCTTCTTCCTCCGTAAGCTCTTCATGGCGTCTGATCACCCTGAGCCCATTCTCCAGAAGAAGAGGGAGCAGTGTCTTATTGTAAATACTATACTGTTCCTTTACCAGACTGTGTGTCGCCACATTGAGTGCCTCCAGCTGCTGAAGCGGTGTCATACCGGCGATATCCTTCTTCTCATAGCCTGCATTCACCATATCCTTCAGGGAAGCCACCCTTACCATGAAAAACTCATCCAGATTAGACGCTGTGATACTAAGAAACTTAAGCCTCTCAAACAGCGGATTCTGTTTATCCCTCGCTTCACCCAGAACTCTCTTATCAAAAAGCACCCAGGAAAGCTCCCTGTTTATGTAATTAGAAGGATCCTTATAGCTGCTTTCACCTTTTGTCTCATTCATCCCTGTTACTTCCTTTCTGTCAAAAACTCTCATCCATTGACCGTACGCTTCTGCTTTATGACAGGCCGCACATTATATACCTCCTGGAAGAACCCTGCCCTGGCATCAAACAGCCCCTTTTCCAGTGTAATATCCTCATTCGTATCTACTGTGATAATAAGCTGGTCATCCTTCAATGTAGTACGTACATCCTTGAATTTCTGTTTATGGCTCCTGTCAAGTCCGTTTGCAAGCCGCAGGATAGCTGTCAGTTTGGCAACTACAAGATAAGCCTCTCTGTCAATCGTACTGTACCTTGCCATCTCCTCATAATAATCAAATTCCAGATGATTAAATTTAACTACATTGGCCACGATCTCCCTTTCCTTATGGGACAGACCAATGATCTCTGTTGCCATGATGATACTGTATGAGCACTCCCCGAGGTTTACCATGCTGATATACTTGCCGCAGTCATGCAAAATCGTTGACAGCTGCAGAAGAAGTCTCTCCCGTCTGCCAAGGCCGTGGATCTTCCGTGTGTGGTCAAATATATGCAGTGCGATCTGCTCCAGTGTGGCACTCCTTTTGCTGCTGCCACGATAACGTTTACTGATATTCTGCGCACAGGCTATGATATCCTGTTCAAAATCATGGGAGGCTGCTACTATTTTATTCTTCTCTGCATATTCATATGCGATACCGTCACAAAGAGTCACCCCGGGTGCCCAGATCAGTTCCGCTCCCATGATCTCCATGATCCGTTTTAACAGCATCAGGGAAATATGGAGCATTGGCATATTCTCTTCCGGAACATCCCATTTCTTTGCCAGCTCTCCTGTACGCTGCGAATGATAGGCTTTTTCAAACTTTTCAAACAGCTCTCTGCCTGCATAGCCTGTCATTTCATGCTCCAGGCTTTTTTTGCGGAGCAGCATGGAAACATAATCATCTACGATGATGATATTCCTGATCTCCCTGTCCTTCAGGTACAGCTTCTTATAGGTCAGCATCTGGGAATCTACAAGCTCTGTGATCAGGTCATCAGACTGCTTCGCCCCTGCATTCATATGGCGGAGTCTTTCCTGCAGACGTAAAACTCCGAGCTTCATATTCTGGGTAGAAACAAGCTTGTCCTTATCAAACAGGGAGATCTGTATACTGCCGCCTCCGATATCCACAATTGCTGTCGGATTTTCAATGATCTTCAAAAAGCCCTCTCCCTGGAAGGCAATGGACTTATAATCCAGGAAGCGCTGTTCAGAATTGCTCAGCACCTGGATATGGATACCTGTCCTGACCTCGATCTGATTTAACAGGATTATAGTGTTCTCAGTCTCCCTTATGGCACTGGTACCGTAGGCAGCATAATCACTGACACGGTATGTCTTCATGATATCAGAAAAGGCCAGCAGAGCCTCACACAGCTCTTCTACTCTCTCATAGGAAAGCTTGCCTGTGGTGTAGCTCTCTGTTCCCATGTTGATCTCCCGCCTGATATGGTCGATCTCCTTCATCCCTCTCCTTGAAACCTCAAAGATCTTCATGGAAAGCTCGAAGGATCCTACATCAATTGCCGCAAATGTTCTGACTGCCATTTTATATTCCTCGCTTACTGACTTTTCTTGTTTTATCCGGTGTCCTTTAATAATTGCCAAGGATCTTCATGTTCCTTGCTTCATCCCGAAGTCCTCTCAGTGCATTCTTTACCGCACTGTCAGACAGGTTTCCGTCAAAATCGATAAAGAAACGGTACTCCCAGTTCCGATCCTCGATCGGCCTGCTTTCGATCCGGTTCATATTCAGGTTATTATAAATGAAATGTGACAGCATATGATACAGGGAACCACTTTCATGGGCTACCTCAAAGCAGATGCTGACCTTTCTGGCATTCTTCAGGAATATCTTCTGATTGGTCACGATAATAAAACGGGTGGAATTGGTGCTGGACTGGTTCACACCCTTCTCAAGGATCTCAAGTCCGTACAGCTTTGCTGCATATTCACTTGCAATGGCTGCCTGTGTCCTATCCTTCTCCTCTGCTACCTTTCTTGCAGCAAAAGCATTATTCTGCATGCTGATCTGCTGCCAGGGATGTGTATTCAGATATCTGGCTGACTGCATCAGGGACTGTGGATGGGAATATACCGTCTTAATATCTGACAGCTTTGTTCCTGGCAGTGCCATCAGACAGTGTTCGATCTTAATGATCTGTTCCCCTACAATATAGTTTTCAAATTCTACCAGAAGATCATAAATCTCACTGACAATCCCGGCTGTTGAATTTTCAATCGGAAGTACTGCATAATCTGCGCTGCCCTCGTCAATGGCGATCATGGCATCCCGGAAGGTATCTACATGAAAGCTGTCAATCCTGTCCCCGAAATACTGATGCATGGCCGCCTGGGAATAGGCTCCCTCTGCTCCCTGGAAAACCACTCTTGCCTTCTCTGTTTCAAGCTGGTCAACCTGAATAAAAGGAAGCTTATTCAGACTTCCTCTCTCAGACAAAAGCTGATATTGCAGTTTACGGCTCATGGACATGATCTGTTCAAAGAGCTCTTCAATCCCATGACTGTTGAAATCGTTATGGGTGAGCGACTTCACCTTTCTGATCTTTTCTTCTTCTCTTGCTTTATCAAATACCTGTTTGCCATTCTCAATCTTGTACTCTGCAACCTGTCTGGAAATATCCATCCTTTTTTCGTAGAGATCCACAATGCTGCTGTCTATTTCATCGATCTGCCCCCGCAGTTCTGTCAAGTCCATATTCTTCCGTTCCTTTCGCATAAAATCTTTATTAATTTTATACCAAACGAATAGGGATAGCAAGCAATTGCCTCTATTTTACCTGTTCTTTACTTTGCGGAAGCGCAGCAGGCATCTGCCCCACATTTTCATTGCAGTCCCTGCCTGTTTTCAGTATAATAAAGAAAACTATTTTACTTTTATCCAGGGAGAAAACACCATGAAAAAAAATGGAAAATATATCATTTTTGCTGTGATTATCGTTCTGTTACTTATTACCGCAGGCTTTCTTTCCACACTCAAAGGAAGAGTTCCGGACAATGATATTTCCGTTACAGGCAACACCGCCGGAAATCTGAACCAGCATGGTCTGTTCTGTGAATCTGATGGCAAGGTGTACTTTGCCAATGCCTATGACAACTACGCACTCTACTCCATGAATCCTGACGAAACAGAGTTTACACGTCTTGGAAATGGCAGTGTTTCTTCGATCAATGCTGCAGGTGATTACCTGTACTACTTTATGGATACCAGTAAGGCCGGTGAGGGCTTTGGTTATGTCCTTCGTACTTATGGTGTCTTCCGTACAAAGAAAAATGGCAATAACACCGTATGTCTTGTCAGAGACGGTGCCGTTACCATGCAGCTGTGCGGAAACTATCTGTATTATCAGAGATATAATAACAAAGACTTTACGAAATTTTATAAGCTGAAAACAGACAAATCAGAGAACCTGCTTATCTCTGACGACATCATCAATCCTGCTTCCTGCGATAATGGCATTATCTACTACAATGGACAGGATAAGGATCATTACCTGTATGCCTTAGATACCCGGACAGATACCTCTTCAGTCATCTATGAAGGAGATCTCTGGTTCCCGGTTTATAAAGACGGTTATGTTTACTATATGGATGTTGGAAATAATTATCAGCTCTGCAGATATTCCCTTTATGATCAGAGTGTGGAGGTTCTGACAACAGATCGTGTGGATTTCTTTAATGTAGGAAATACCTATATCTATTATCAGAAGGTAGACAGCGCATCACCTGCTCTTATGCGGATGCGCTTTGACGGAAGTGAGCAGGAGGTTGTTGCAGAAGGCAACTACAGCAATATCAATATCACTTCCCAGTATGTTTACTTTAATGAGTTCAATACAGAGGTTCCGGTTTACCACACACCAGAAAGCGGCCCTGTTTCTGTAAGCACCTTTGACGGTGCAAGAAACGCTGCCATTACATCTGTTTCCTGACGACCAGGTATTCGTTTCCCGGCTGATAGTAGGGGCAGTCCCTGAATTCATCAGCCAGGAACCTGGCCATTTCATCCTCATCAAGATCCTGCTCACAGGTATAGCACTCATAGTCATCATCATAGGTATAAAAGTTACATTCCTCGCAGATTCCTGCGGGGGATTTTTTATTTCCGGTCATTCTTATCTCCTTCCAGTTCCAGCTTCATCTGCCGGATCGTCTTCTGAAGCAGTGGATGCACATAGCCCGGGTTCAGTTCATCCATGGGATCCAGTACAAAGCTCCTGTTCTGCATATCCGGATGAGGCACGGTCAGTTCCTTTGTCTCTGAAACGAAATCCTCATAAAAAAGAATATCCAGATCCAGTGTTCTTGGTCCCCAGTGGATCTTCCGCTCTCTTCCGGCTTCCAGCTCGATCTTCTGCAGGAGATGCAAAAGCTCCAGCGGCTCATACAGCGTATCAAGTTCCAGTACGCCATTGATAAATGCATCCTGCTCTACTCCCCCGTAAGGCTCTGTTTCAATGAGCGTGGAACAGCGAAGATGTCTTATTTTCTGATCTGCCTTCAGCTTTTCCACTGCCTCCAGAATATAGTTCCTCTTATCTCCCATATTGGAGCCGACAGCCACATAGGCACGTTTAAAACCACGCTCTATCCTGACTGACACAGATTCAAAGGGAAGCCCGATCGGTGCAGAAGGCTTCCGGATTTCCAGGATCACTCTGTCTATTTTATCAAATGTCGTAAGGATCTCTCTGACACAGCCCTCTGCCACTGCCTCTAAGAGCTGGAACCGGTGTTCCCTAAGGAAATGAGAGATCAGTCTTGCGATATCTCCATAGCTTGTGGAATCAGCAAGGGCATCACTTTTTCCAGCCCTTTTCAGATCAGAAAAAAGAACAGCATTCACGAAAAATGACTGTCCGTTTCTCTTCTCATGCTCATATACACCATGTCCGGCGTAAACCTCCAGATTGTCAATCCTGATCTCATCCATTCCTGATCGCCTCTGCCATTTTAATGGCTCTCACATTCTCTTTGATATCATGTACTCTCACAAAGGCACACCCCTTCATTACCGCAAATACGGTTGTCACAAGGGTTCCCTCTACTCTCTCTTCTACCGGTAGGGAAAGGGTCAATCCGATCACTGATTTTCTGCTTGTTCCAAGCAGTATCGGGTAACCAAATACCTTCAGCTCCTCCAGACGGTTGATGATCTCCAGATTATTTTCATAGGTCTTGCCAAAACCAACGCCCGGATCCAGGATAATGCCGTCTTCCCGGATGCCTGCCTTTCTGGCAAGAAACAGGGTATCAGAAAGATCTGCTGCCACATCCTCCATAAAGTTATGGTAATCGGTATTGTCCCTGTTGTGCATCAGGCAGCAGGGCAGTCCTGCTTCTGCAATCACGCCCGCCATCGTATCGTCATATTTCAGTCCCCAGATATCATTGATCAGGTCAGTACCTGCCTGTATTCCGGCCTTTGCTACAGCCCCCTTGCAGGTATCCAGGGAAATGGGGATATCAAAGCGTTTCTTCACCGCCTCGATCACCGGGATAACCCGGTCTGTTTCTTCCTGCACACTGAGCACAGTGTAGCCCGGTCTTGTGGACTCACCGCCAATATCCAGAATATCCATGCCTTCTGCGATCATCTCCTCTACATGGAACAGTGCCCTGTCCATGTCGTTGAACTTACCGCCATCTGAAAAAGAATCCGGTGTCACATTCAGGATCCCCATCACATACGTATGATTGTTTACATCAAATTCCCTGTTTCCTATTTTCATGATTTCCCCCGTTTTTTCTGTTTCTTTCTGTTTTACTGTGCCAGCAGATGGAAAAAGGTATCCTGCAGCTCTCTATTATCCTTGAAAACGCCCCGTGATACCAGTGTCACGGTCTGGCTGCCAGGCTTTTTCACCCCACGCATAGTCATGCACATATGTTCAGCACTGAGCTGCACCATGACTCCCCTCGGCTTTACATATTCCATAATGGCATCAGCGATCTCAGCTGTCAGCTTTTCCTGGATCTGCAGTCTTCTTGCATAAACCTCTACAGTTCTTGCCAGCTTGCTGATCCCTACCACTTTTCCATCCGGAATATAGGCAATATGTGCCTTTCCATAAAAGGGCATCAGATGATGCTCACAGATGGAGTAAAAGGTGATATCCTTTTCCAGGATCATCTCATTATTTTCTGCATGAAAGGCTTTAGACAGCTGCTCCCCGGGATCCTCCTCCATGCCCTGACAAAGCTCCTCATACATTCTCGCTACCCTGTCTGGGGTATCGATCAATCCCTCACGCAGGGGATCCTCTCCGATTCCTTCTAACAGTAATGTAATTCCCTCTCTGACTTTATCCTTATCAACCATGTTTTACCGCCTGGCCTTTCTTACCATTCCTGACTGCCGTGATCAGCTTCCCCAGATACGACAAAGATCCAAATGCCACGATCACCGTATCCTTATCTGCCATAAGATATGCAAGCTCTATCGCTTCCTCCACACTGTCCGTACAGGTCACATTCTGATGAAATCCTTTCGCCTTCAGTGCCAGCTCATAAGAAGTAAGTCCTCTGCTCCCTTCTGTTGACACTGTCAGGATCTGCTCTGCATAAGGACAGGTAACCTTCAGGATCTCCTCCTGTTCCTTATCTCTCAACATTCCTATTATATAGATAATCCTTTTATTTGTAAAATAAAAACCAATGGAATCAGCAAGCCTTGCGGCGCCATCTCTGTTATGTGCCCCGTCTACGATAAAAAGAGGCTTCTGACCGATCACTTCAAATCTTCCTGGCCAGGTTCCTTCCGCAAAGCCCTTATAAATATCTTTTTCCTTGACGGGAAATCCCTTTTCTGAAAGCTGCTGAAGGGCAAGAAGGGCTGTCAGGGCATTGTCAAGCTGATATCTGCCAGCTAATGTGATCATCAGATCCTGATACTTTCCATAAGAAAACCTCTGTCCCTTTATGGTACTCTTGATCTTTTTCAGGCTGCCAGGATCTGCTACGTCAAGCGTCACCTTCTGCTTTTCACAGGCAGCCTTCAGCACCGAAAGAACCTCTTCCTTCTGAGGTGCACTGACCGCGCTGCAGCCTGGCTTGATGATCCCGGCCTTTTCCTTTGCGATCTCCGCAAGCGTGTTTCCAAGAAACCTCATATGGTCAAGACTGATGGATGCAAATACGGCAACCAGTGTATTCTGAATAATATTGGTGGCATCCAGTCTGCCGCCCATACCGGTTTCCAGTACAACAATGTCACAGTCCTTTTCCTTAAAATAAAGAAAAGCAAGCGCTGTCTCTACTTCAAAGGGTGTAGGCTGACTGTTTCCTTCTGCCTTCAGCTCCTCACATGCTTTTTTCAGCCTTGTCATATACAGGCACAGATCCTTTTTGCTGATCGGCCGCTCCCCGATCTGGAACCGCTCTCTGTAATCAAAGATCGTTGGTGATATATATCTTCCGATCCGGTAGCCCGCCTGCTTCAGCACACTGGAAACCAGACAGAGAACAGACCCTTTTCCATTGGTTCCTGCAATATGCACGAAGGAAAGTGCATCCTGCGGATTGCCAAGCTTCTCACATAATGCCCGGATATTATCAAGTCCCGGTGCGATCCCGCCGCTCTGCAGGCTGTCAATATAGTCCATGGTTTCCTGATATGTCATCATTTTTTTCTCATCTGTCTGCATAATTTTCCTTCCGCCTGGCCATACTTACCTTATGATGAAAAAATGGTTCAAAGACTTTCTCACCTGCGGTATGACCGGCTGGTGCCTTGAAATTGTATATACTGCTCTCGGCTCCTTAAGAAGACGTGAGCTTTCCCTGAAAGGAACAACCTCTCTCTGGATGTTCCCGATCTATGGGAGTGCTGTCCTTTTAAAGCCGCTGTTTGTCCTCCTCCGAAGACTTCCTGTTTCTGTCCGGGGAAGTATTTATGCCCTGTGTATCTTCACCGGCGAATTTCTCTCCGGGCAGTTCCTTACAAGAAAGGGCATCTGTCCATGGAGCTATGAAAACTGCCGCTGGCGCATTAAAAATGTGATCCGGCTGGATTATTTCCCCAACTGGTTCCTTTCCGGCCTGCTCTTTGAAAAGCTTCTCTCAAAAAAAACGGTATAACAAGTCATACCGCTCTTACTTAATCCGGAATCCCATCTCCGTCAAGATCTGTCACATCTGCCCCGATATTCAGTGTGTTCACTGTCCTGCGCTTTAATCTGGCTGCCTCTGACATCTCCAGGATAAAATCCTTCACTGCCCTTGCATTCTTAATATGGGTCAGAGGAAGCTTGGGATCTGTCGTATCTCCTGTATAGCAGATCACCGTACCAAGTCCGAACATTCTTTCAAACAGTGTACTTACAAGCTCCACATCCTGAATCTTGTACATGTAACAGTCACTCTCAACCTTCTTCAGAAATCCACTGTTTACTGTCAGTACATTCTCCTTGACTGTATATGTGGTAAATGTAAAAGGAAGCCCGAAAAACAGCCATCTTTTCTTCTCTTTCAATTCTGTAGCCATAAGCCTCTCCCTCTCTTTTCCTCTGTAATAAGGCTATTGTACAATATCCCTTCTTAGAATGCAAAGTATTCTTGAAAGAAATTTATTCTTGTGCTATGATAGGAAAAATAGGCAAAAAGGAGGGTTATCATGACTGCAAAAGAATGTATCATGGGCCGCAGAAGTATCCGCAAATTCAAGGACACTCCCGTTGACCATGAGGTAGTAAACGAAATTATTGAAGCTGCTTCTTATGCACCGAGCTGGAAGCATTCCCAGATCGCAAGATATGTTGCTGTAGAAGGTGCCCTGAAGGATAAGATCGCTGATGAATGCACAGATGCTTATCCCCACAATGGTGAAATCATCAAAAATGCTCCCATGCTGATCTGTCTTTCCTTTATCAAGGGAAGAAGTGGTTTCGAAAGAGATGGCTCTTATTCCACAGACAGAAAGGATAGCTGGCAGATGTTTGATGCGGGGGTTGCCTCTGAAGCATTTTGTCTTGCCGCATATGAAAAGGGACTGGGATCCGTTATCATGGGTATCTTTGATGAAGCAAAGGCTGCTTCTTTATTAGAGCTTCCTGAAAACCAGGAGGTGGCTGTTCTGATTCCTGTTGGAATTCCTGATGAAGAGCCTGTTGCACCAAGAAGAAAAGCAGTTGCTGATCTGTTAACATTCAAATAATAAAAATAAAATCGAAGAGCGGTAAAGCTCTTCGATTTTCTATGTCAGCACAGGAAATATTTTCTAAGGCTTTCCTGTGGATCAAAATTTTATTTTGAAAGGAGTTCTCTGTTATGAGACATTTAATGAATCCTCTTGATTTCACGGTAGAAGAACTGGATCAGCTTTTTGTTCTTGCCGGTGATATCGAAAAAAACCGGGAAAAGTATGCCCATGCCTGTGATGGCAAAAAGCTTGCCACCTGTTTCTACGAGCCAAGCACCAGAACCCGTTTAAGCTTTGAATCTGCCATGTTGAACCTTGGCGGCAGTGTGATCGGATTTTCCGATGCCGGTTCCTCTTCTGCCTCTAAGGGTGAAAGTGTTTCTGATACGATCCGCGTGATCTCCTGCTTTGCAGATATCTGTGCCATGCGCCATCCCAAGGAGGGAGCACCCATGGTTGCTGCCAGCCACTCTTCTATCCCGGTGATCAATGCCGGTGATGGCGGTCATCAGCATCCAACCCAGACACTGACTGACCTGATGACGATCCGTTCCCTGAAGGGACGCCTGTCTGATTTCACCATTGGTCTTTGCGGTGACCTGAAATTTGGACGTACCGTACATTCCCTGATCAATGCCCTTGTCAGATATCCCGGCATCCGTTTTCTCTTCATATCTCCGGAAGAGCTCCGTATCCCGGATTACATCACAGATATGCTGAAGGAAAAGAACATTCCTTACGAGGAAAAGATCCGTCTTGAGGATGTCATGGGTGATCTGGATCTGCTGTATATGACACGAGTACAGAAGGAGCGTTTCTTCAATGAAGAGGATTATGTCCGTCTGAAGGATTTCTATATACTGGATGAGGCCAAAATGAAGCTGGCAAAGCCTGACATGATCGTTCTTCACCCACTTCCGAGAGTAAACGAGATCTCCGTTGAAGTAGATGATGATCCGAGAGCTGCCTATTTCAGGCAGGTACAGTATGGTGTCTATGTGAGAATGGCACTGATCCTGACGCTTCTTGGTATTGACACCGCTTCATTATAAAGGGAGGTACGATTATTATGTTAAATGTAGGAAAAATTGAAGAAGGATTTGTTCTTGATCATATCAAGGCAGGCAAAAGCCTTGCCATTTATCATCATCTGCAGCTGGACAAGCTGGACTGTACTGTTGCTATCATCAAGAACGCAAAAAGCAATAAGATGGGAAAAAAGGATATCCTGAAGGTAGAATGTGACATCAATATGCTGGATCTGGATGTCCTTGCCTTTATCGATCACAACATCACTGTGAATGTGATCAAGGATGGAGAGATCGTTGATAAAAAGGTACTGGAGCTTCCAAAAGAGATCAAAAATGTCATCCACTGCAAAAACCCGAGATGTATCACCTCCATTGAGCAGGGACTCCCCCACATCTTTGTCCTCGCAGATGAAGAACGGGAGATTTACCGCTGTAAATACTGTGAAGAAAAATATCGTGGAGAGCTGTAAAAACGAAGGCCGCCGCAGCACCAGTACGTACAGCTGTGGTGGCTTTTTCATGTGCTGGCAGTTACAGATGTCTTCTGTGGTAACGCTTTGCCCGCATGGTACGGAATACCAGCGTCGTCAGTGTAATTCCTGCCGCCATGGATGCTGCAAATAAAAAGGCATAGATTCCCTCCCTGGCAAAGTCCTCCACACTGCCATGCATAAGGCTGTTCATGGCCCGGTACAGGGGCGCTCCTGGTATCAGCGGGATCGCAACCGATACCAGGAATACAGTTACCGGTGTCCTGAATATAATAGCCATTACTTCTGCATATAAGGTCAGTGCCACACAGGCTGTAAAGCTGCTGGCATAGTCATTTCCGGTAAGCTGCTGTGTTGCAAGATAAACGCCCCAGGCAGCAATTCCCCCGGCAGCTATCACCCAGAGCTTTTTTCCGCGTATATTATATAAAATTGCAAACCCCAGTGATCCTGCCCCTGCCATCAGAAGCTGTATGATCTCCTTCATGTTCTTTTCTCCTTATATCCTCAACGGAAATAAAATCCCGCAATGTTAAATCCGAATGCAATGATCACAGCAAGCAGGATCGATTCCATAAACCGGATCAGTCCTGTGATCGTATCCCCAGAGAACATGTCCCTCAGAGAATTGGTAAAGGCAATACCCGGAATAAGCAGCATGATATTACCAATACTGATCCTGTCAGCATGATCCGCCACCGATGCAAATACAGCAAGATTAGCAAGAAATCCTCCTGCCACTGAGCAGATCAGCGCATTAAAAAGGTGGTTGGCTGCCGTTTTCTGCATAAAGGTCATCAGAAATTTAAGAAGCACACCGATCAGTGCCGAGATCACCATGTCCCTTGCATTACCTCCAAAGAAAACGCAGAAGCTTCCGGATATCAATGCATAATCGAGCACAAGCCACCAGAATGAATACCCCTGCTCCTTCTGTATCCTCTCGATTTCTCGTTCTATTTCGCCAAAGGTCATTCCATCTTCACATATTTTTCTGGATAAACAGTTCAGCTCCTCCAGCTTGTGAAAATCATTAACGGTGTTCACCACCCGTCTTGTCTGGGTACAGCTCCCAAACTCCTTCCCATAAATAGAGGCACTCATGTTGGAGGTAATGGAAAATACATCTGCCCGCTCTGCTCCACCTGCCAGACAGATCCTCCTTACGGTATCCTCTACCCGTCCTACTTCTGCTCCGTTTTCCAGAAGAAGTTCCCCGATATCCATGGCATAATATAAATACTGTTCTGCTTCCTGCCTGTTCACGATTCGTTCACCCGATCCTATATTTATAGTTTCCTCTGTATTGTATCTGATTCTTTCTGTAACCGCAATTCTAAAATTTTTCTAAAACATATTGTTAATTTTTTAACACATGCTATAATAATGATCATGAAAGCAAGATAACAGTCGCATGAACTGTTTCAAAATGGTTACAATGATAGAAGGAGGTTTTACCATGAAAATTTTATTTTATGATACCAAGAGTTACGATAAAGAGTCCTTTGATGCTGCTCTTTCCCGGTTTCCGGAAATTGAAATTGAATATATCAAATATGACCTCGATCCACGTACTGCTTCCCTTGCAGAGGGCTTTGATGCTGTATGCGCTTTTGTCAGCTCAAACGTAGGTGAACAGACTCTTGAGATCCTGCACAGCAAGGGTGTTTCACTTGTACTGATGCGCTGCGCCGGATTTAATAATGTAGATTCTGCAAAGGCCACGGAGCTTGGCATCCGTATCATGCGTGTACCCAATTACTCCCCGGAGGCTGTTGCCGAGCATGCCATGGCACTGGCTCTTGCCTGCAACAGAAGACTCTACAAAGCCTATAACAAGGTACGGGAAAATGATTTCAGTCTTGCCGGTCTGATGGGCTTTAACTTCCATGGAAAAACCGCCGGTATCATTGGTACCGGAAAAATTGGTGCTGCCATGTGCCGGATCTGCAATGGTTTTGGCATGAAGGTTCTTGCCTATGACATGTATCAGAATCCGGACTTAAAGGATTTTGTAACATATGTTTCACTGGATGAGGTGCTCTCAGGGAGCAATCTGATCTCCCTTCACTGTCCTCTGACGGATGACACCTATCATCTTATCAATATTGAAACGATCAAAAAAATGATGGATGGTGTGATCCTTGTCAACACCTCAAGAGGTGCCCTTGTCAAAACGGATGATCTGATCGAAGGCATTCGTATGCATAAGTTTGCCGGTGTTGGGCTGGATGTATATGAGGAAGAAACCAAAAATGTCTTTGAAGACCGCTCAGATGAGATCCTGGAGCATTCTACCACAGCCAGGCTGCTCTCTTTCCCGAACGTTATGATCACCTCCCATCAGGGCTTTTTCACAAGAGAGGCTATGGAAGCAATTGCTGAAACCACTTTAGAGAACGCACTTACCTATGCTGCTGGTAAGGAAAGCAAAAATGATGTGAAGTAGGAATGACTCAGGCTAAAACGAATACGAAATAATATGGCTGTAAAGCGATATCGCCTTACAGCCATTTCTTCTTTTTGAAATACCGTATGAGGAAGATACTGACCAATATACTGACCACGATAAATACCGGATATCCATATCTGCTGGCAAGCTCTGGCATATTTTTGAAATTCATGCCATACCATCCCACCATCAGGGTAAGCGGCAGGAAGATTGCCGTGATCAGGGTAAAAAATTTCATCAGGGAATTCTGTTCAATATCGATCTGAGACTGATAGGCTTCTCTCATCTGTGTCACATAATCCCTGAGGTTCAGAACGCCTCTGTAGCAGCGGTCAATACGACTGTCTATGATGCCCAGATGCCTCAGTGCTTCTCCGGAAAGAAGTCCATTTTCATTATCCAGAAGTCCGTCAAAGATCACCTGCAGCTGCGTATAATACCGCTTCAGCCGGAGGAGCTCCTTCCTGTACTCTATGATCTTTCCAAGATAATCCTTCGTATCCCCTGCAAGAGCCTGATCCTCAGCCTCAGTAATGGAATTCTCCCAGCTGTCGATAAAATCCATATCGTTTTCCAGAAGTGCTGTAAAAAATCCACGAAGCGCCATTTCCTTGTCTGATTCCTGCTCTGGCAGAAGTTTTTTCATGCTCTGACAGGTTCTTTCATCCTCACAGAAAATGATCAGATCCTCCCTGTCAAGATATAGAAGTACTCTGGCGGTATCTACCAGAGTACTGTCTACATCATAAAAATCAAAGCTGCACAGATTAAAATTTATATAGGATTCAAAGGCGGCTGTTCTGCGCTTTTCCAGATAATCCTTCAGCACGCCCTTCTGCAGTGCCATATTGTCTATGATACTTTCTGCCTTATAGGCCTCTTCAAAACGCAGTACCCTCTGCATATCACTGCTGCTCCTTATTCAGGATCTCCATAAATTCCTCTCCTGTGATTGTTTCCTTTTCATAAAGGAATTTTGCAAGCTCATCCAGTTTTTCCCTGTTATTCTTCAGCAGTGAAATTGCCTTTTCATGCTGTGTCTTCACAAGGCTTACCACCTTTCCATCGATCAGAGCCTGTGTCTGTGGTGAGCAGGCAAGGGAAGCATCTCCGCCCAGATACTGGTTCGTTACTGTCTCCAGTGCAACCATGTCAAAGTCATCTGTCATGCCATAACGGGTAACCATGCCTCTTGCCAGCTTGGTTGCCTGCTCAATATCATTGGAAGCGCCTGTGGATATACTGTTATAAACTACTTCCTCTGCCGCACGTCCACCAGTCAATGTAGCAATCTTATTCTCCAGCTCTTCCTTTGTCATCAGATAATGATTGCCCTCTTCTACCTGCATGGTATAGCCAAGGGCTCCGGAGGTTCTTGGGATGATCGTGATCTTCTGTACCGGTGCGGAATGGGTCTGCAGGGCTGCAACCATGGCATGTCCGATCTCATGGTAGGCTACTGTCCATTTTTCCTTGTCTGTCAGGATCGCATTCTTCTTCTGGTAACCGGCGATAACAACCTCTATGCTTTCCTCAAGGTCTGACTGGGTTGCATACTTTCTGTTATCCCTGATGGCACGGAGTGCCGCTTCATTTACGATATTGGCAAGCTCTGCTCCAGAGGCTCCGGATGCCATCCTTGCCACCTTGTTAAAGTCAATGTCCTCCGCAATGCGGATCTTTTTTGCATGTACCTTAAGGATCTCTTCTCTTCCCTTAAGATCAGGAAGCTCAACGGGTACACGTCTGTCAAAACGTCCCGGTCTTGTCAGCGCCGGATCAAGAGATTCCGGTCTGTTGGTTGCTGCCAGGATGATGACACCGTTATTCCCTTCAAAACCATCCATCTCTGTCAGAAGCTGGTTCAGAGTCTGCTCTCTTTCATCATTGCCGCCCATGCTTCCATCACGCTTCTTGCCAATGGCATCAATCTCATCAATAAACACGATACAGGGTGCCTTTTCCTTGGCCTGATTAAACAGATCTCTTACCTTGGCTGCTCCCATACCGACAAACATCTCAACAAACTCAGAACCGGAAATAGAGAAAAATGGAACGCTTGCTTCTCCTGCTACTGCCTTGGCAAGCATGGTCTTACCGGTTCCGGGAGGACCTACAAGCAGGATACCCTTTGGCATGGAGGCTCCGATCTCCTTATATTTCTCAGGATTATGAAGATATTCTACGATCTCAGTCAGATTCTCCTTGGCTTCATCCTCTCCTGCCACGTCATTAAATTTAATTCCTTCTGATGACTGTACATAGACCTTCGCGTTGGACTTACCCATGCCAAACATCATGGAACCGGCTCCGCCTCCTGCCTTGTCCATCATCTTCCTGCTCAGGAATTCACCTATGGCAAAGAAAATCACAAGCGGCAGGATCCATGTCAGCAGGAATGAAAGTAACGGTGATGTCTGTTCTACGATCTCACTGGCAAATTCTGCTCCTGAATCGTGCAGTCTTTCCACCAGTCCCGGATCTTCGATCACTCCGGTTTTGTAAATAACAGATTCATCCTTATTGGTAAACAGAATCTGGTTACTCTGGATCTCTACCTTTCCGATCTCTTTATTATCGGTCATGGTCATGAAAGTGCCGTAATCTACTTCCTTGATCTGCATTTTTGCCATCCAGGGAACCAGAAGGGAATTAATCAGAATTATGATTATCAGTACAAGCGTGTAATAAAAAATCAATGGTTTCTTAGGCTTTTTTATCTCATTCATCCTTTTTTCCTTTCCTGCTTTCTTTGATCATCTTTCTTCTCTGAAGTACGCCAGTCCAAGACTTGCCGGCGGCTGACTTTCACGCTTACTCCTGATACTGGTCACTACCAGTACCACCAGGGTTACCACATAAGGGATCATTTTATATAGTTCCTGATACTCCATATGATCCATTCCTGTCGGTATATACAGATACAGGATATAAAGACCACCGAACAGGAAGGAAGCAAATATGCTGACGTTAGGACGCCATATGGTGAATATAACAAGAGCGATAGCAAGCCATCCTCTGTCACCAAAGGCATCGTTTGACCAAACGCCGCAGGCATAATCCATGACATAATACAGACCACCAAGACCTGCGATCATACAGCCCGCTATGGTTGCCAGATATTTATACCTTGTTACACTAATTCCTGCCGCATCTGCTGTATTTGGTCCCTCTCCCACTGCCCGCAGGTGCAGTCCTGCACGGGTATGATTCAGGAAATAGGACGCCGCTACTGCAATGATAACTGCAAGATATGCCAGAAATCCATAGGATAAAAACAGCTTTCCAAACCAGCCAAGCTTTCCTGCAAACGGAAGGGACTTGCTGAAATAACTGCTGGTCGCTGAAAGGGCAATAGACGGAACATCACTTGCAACCAGCTTGATCAGGGAACCCCCGAAGAAGTTTCCAAAACCGACACCAAAGGTTGTCATGGCAAGACCTGTCACGTTCTGGTTTGCCCGCAGAGTTACTGTCAGGAAGCAATATAACAGACCCATCAGCATGGATCCGATCAGACAACAAAGCATGGGAATCAGGATTGCCAGCACCGGATTCATGGCTGCCGCACTTCCTGCAGATCTTTCATAAAAGAAGGATCCAATAACACCACTGATCGCACCCACATACATAACTCCTGGAATACCCAGATTCAGGTTACCTGACTTTTCTGTGATGATCTCTCCGGTACTTCCATAGAGAAGTGGGATTCCCTGGACGATTGCTCTTGGTATAAAGGCAAGTAAAAAATTCCACATGATTACTGTTCCTCCTTTTCTGCTTTCTTACGGAACTGCAGTCTGTAAGTGATAAAGAATTCACATCCGATAATAAAGAACAGAATGATACCTGTCAGAATATCCGCATAGGAATGATTCAGTCCGAAATTTGTAGAAATCTCACTGGCACCTCTGTCCATAAAAATAATCAGAAAGCTGGAAAATACCATAGTAAGCGGATTAAATTTGGACATCCAGGATACCAGGACACCTGTAAAGCCCTGTCCGCCTGCGATCGTAGTTGTCACAGTATGATTGATCCCGCCAACTAATAAAAGTCCTACCAGTCCGCAGACCGCACCGGATAACAGCATGGTACGGATAATAACCTTTTCTACCTTGATTCCTACATATTTGGCTGTATTTTCACTCTCACCTACAACAGAGATCTCATATCCCTGTTTACTGAAGTTCAGATAAACATACATAAACAAAGTAACAAGAGCTGCTACAATAATGCTCAGCAGATATTTGGATCCAAATGCCTGTGGCAGCCATCCGAGATTGGTATCCTGATTGATAATACCGATCTTTCCGGAGCCCTTTGGCACCTCCCATACGATCGTAAAGAAGGCTACAAGCTGTGTGGCAATATAGTTCATCATCAGCGTGGAAAGTGTTTCATTGGTATTCCACTTAGCCTTAAAGAAGGCCGGGATCAATCCCCACACAGCACCAGCCGCGATACTGGCGAGCACCATACATAAAATCACAAGTCCACCCGGCATTTTATCATCCAGACAGATCATGCACGCTGCAGCTGCAAGACCACCGACAAGCACCTGGCCTTCTCCTCCTATGTTCCAGAACTTCATTTTAAATGCCGGTGTCAGTGCCAGCGAAATCAGAAGAAGAATGGAAATATTCTGCAGAGTGACCCAAGTCTTTCTTACACTGCCAAATGCCCCTGCAAAAATAGATTCATACACCTGGATCGGATTAATCCCTGTCGTTATCGTTGTAATAACAGCGCACAGGATCAATGCCAGTATAATAGCTGCGATACGGATCAGAAGTGCCTGGTACCAAGGAAGCGCACTTCTTTTCACTATATGAAAAAGCGGTTCTTTCTTTTTTTCATTCATGATCTTTCCTGCCTCCTACTCTGGTCATCAGCATACCAACCTCATTTTTATCTGTATTTCTGGCATCTACAATACCACTCACTTCACCGCCGCAAAGCACAAGGATCTTATCTGAAAGCTCAAGGAGTACATCCAGATCCTCTCCAACAAAAATAACGGCTACACCTTTCTTTTTCTGCTCATTGATCAGATCATAGATTGTATAGGAAGAGTTAATATCAAGCCCTCTCACAGCATAAGCAGTAAGGAGTACCGTCGGTGCCGATGCAATTTCACGTCCAACCAGTACCTTCTGTACATTTCCGCCTGAAAGCCTTCTGACCGGAGTTGTAATACCTGGTGTTACTACCTCTAGACTTTCTACTACATCCTCTGCCAGCTTCCTCGGTGATTTCCTGTTGGTAAACGGGCTGTGTCCCCTTCTGAAGGAACGGAGCATCATATTATCTGTCAGATCCATATTTCCAACAAGTCCCATGCCAAGGCGGTCCTCCGGTACAAAGGAAAGAGATACTCCCTTTTCTGCGATCTTCCTCGGATCCATACCGATCAGCTCTTCCTTCGTGCCGTCTTCCTCCACATAGCTGATCCTGCCAGACTCTGTTACCTGAAGACCTGCGATCGCTTCCAGCAGTTCCTTCTGTCCACATCCGGAAATACCTGCAATACCAAGGATCTCTCCACTGTTTGCGGTGAAGGAAACATCCTTCAGCTTCAGTATCCCATCCTCATTCCGTATGGTAAGACCTTCCACTTCTATACGCGGCCTTGGATCCACCGGATCCGGTCTTTCAATATTCAGAGTAACTGCATGTCCAACCATCATATTGGTCATTTCTGTCACATTGGTATCTTTGGTCATCATACTGCCTATATACTGTCCATTCCGCAATACTGCCACTCTGTCAGAAAGGGATTCCACCTCATGCATCTTATGGGTGATAATAACGATCGCCTTACCGTCATCCCTCATCTTACGAAGAACATGGAACAGCTTCTCTGTTTCCTGTGGAGTCAGAACCGCAGTCGGCTCATCCAGGATCAGGATATCTGCCCCACGATAAAGTACCTTGACAATCTCTACTGTCTGCTTCTGGGAAACAGACATATCATAGATCTTCTGACCCGGATCTACCTCAAATCCATATTTATTACAGATATCTTCAATTTTTTTGGAAGCTTCCTTAATATTCAGCTTGCCGGGCAGTCCGAGAATGATATTTTCTGTCGCCGACAGCACATCGATCAGCTTAAAATGCTGATGTACCATACCAATTCCAAGCTTCAGCGCATCCTTCGGGGATTTGATCACTACTTCCCTTCCATTGATAAATATCTGTCCCTCATCCGGAAAGTAAATTCCAGAAAGCATATTCATCAGAGTTGTCTTTCCACTTCCATTCTCTCCAAGTAATGATAAGATCTCTCCCTTGTAAATATCCAAGTTCACCTTATCATTGGCTATTACCGGGCCAAATGTCTTGGTAATATTTTTCATTGACACTGCGGCTGTTTTGGTTTCCATCTTCTATCCCCTTTCGAGTCTTTTGCGTCATTTTCCGCCCTTTTTCTATTATCACACACTGTATGACAATAGAAAAAGGGCGGCACGGCGAAATTCGCTGCGCCGCCCTCTGAATCATTCAAAAGTCAATCAAATGGCCCTGTTAGAATGCTGTATCCAGAAGGGTGATTCCATCGATCTGAACATTGAAGTAAGGTGCTGAACGGAATCCTTCTCCAGATTCATGGAAATATCCATCAACTACTACTTCATGATCAGGTGTATAATCAGCATCTGTATCAACATCTGCTTCATAGCTGTCCAGTGTCTTGCCCTCTACAGTAAATGTAGAGATATCAAATACATGTAAATTACCTGCAATGATATCTGCCTTGGCTGCATCAATAGCTTCCTGAGTGCCTTCTGCTGCACAGCTTCCAAGCTCAGACAGCTCTACGGAACCAGTCTCAAGATTTCCACACCAGTCAGTGTCAATAGCAGTTCCATTGGCAACACAGGTCATAGCATATTCGAAGTAAGGCTCCCAGTTTACTCTGGAGGATACAAGGAATGTGTTAGGACATGCACTTGCTGTGCTTCCATTGTAGGAAACATCAGGTACACCAGCTGTTTCACATGCAGTAGGAGCTCCCATGGAGTCTGCATGCTGGCTGATCAGTACGCATCCGTCCTCGATCAGCTTGTTAGCGCCTTCCTTCTCTGCTGTCTCATCATACCAGGAACCTGTAAAGGTTACTTCCATGGTTGCTGTAGGGCATACAGAACGTGCGCCAAGGAAGAAAGATGTATAACCGGAGATAACTTCTGCATAAGTATATGCCCCAACATAACCGATCTTAGCCTGGTCTGCTGTGATATCACCATTATCGATCATCTCATTCAGCTTCATACCTGCAGCAATACCTGCAAGATAACGTCCATCATAAATGGATGCAAATGCATTATGATAATTGGAAAGATTCTCTGTATGTGCCTTGGTTCCTGTTGCATGGCTGAACTGGATATCAGGATATTCCTTAGCTGCTTCAATGATATAATCCTCATGTCCAAAGCTGTCTGCAAAAATGAAATTGCATCCGGCATCTGCCAGTTCACATGCTGCTTCGTAGCACTCCTGTCCTTCCGGGATGTTTGTCTTTGTTACACATTCAACGCCAAGCTTTTCACAAGCTGCCTTTGCTGCGTTTAAGAAATTAAGATCATAGGTAGAGTTTTCATCATGCAGGAAAATAAAACCTGCCTTTACGCTGGACATATCTGCGCCCTCAGCTGCCTCTGTGTCTGCATCAGCTGTCTCTGTGTCTGCTGCTTCAGCGTCAGCCGTCTCCTCTGTGCCTTCTGCTGCTTCTGCTGCGGTGTCAGTTGTATCTGCTGCGGCAGAACCACATCCAGTCAGTGCAACAACTGTCAAAGCCATAGCTGTAAGTAAACTTACGACTTTCTTTTTCATAATTTTCCTCCTGTTTTCCCTCTTAGGGTGTTTGCATACCTGACGTAAAAAGGGCAGTATGACTTTCCATACAACCCCATTGTCCGTCTTTTCTCAACAATAGTCAGTATAATCATCTGTAACTGCCCTTGTCAAGAGAAGGTTCAAAATTTGTTATATTTTAGCGAAAGGTGATCTCACCTGTCTCTGCATCCATGCTCTCTACGATTGCCAGTGACTCCAGTCTGACACCTTTGCTTCGGATCAGGTCTCCGCCCTTCTGGAAGCCTTTCTCTACAGCAATACCGATTCCTTCTACTGTGGCACCTGCCTTCTGTACGATCTCGATCAGCCCCTCCAGTGCACAGCCGTTAGCAAGAAAATCATCAATGATGAGGACATGATCCTCCGGGCTCAGAAATTTTTTGGAAACGATCACATCATATACTCTCTTATGGGTAAATGACTCTATCTTTGTGGTATACACCTCTCCGTCAATATTCAGAGACTGTGTTTTCTTGGCAAATACCACCGGTACATGAAAATGCTGGGCAGCCACACAGGCAATACCGATACCGGATGCCTCCACTGTCAGGATCTTTGTGACCGGACGGTCTGCAAACAAACGTGCCCACTCTTTTCCCATTTCATTAAACAGGTCAATGTCCATCTGGTGATTCAGAAAAGAATCTACCTTTAATACATTGCCTGCCTTTACTGTTCCATCCCTACGGATACGTTCCTCAAGTAATTTCATTTCCGTGCTCTCTCCTCTTTCGCTCATTCCCTGCTTTGCAGGTAGATATTCCTATTATAAATATGTTACCTGCATTTTTTCAATATGTAATTGCCACTTCGTACATATTTTCACCATTGTAAAAGAACCGGGCAAAAAAGGACAGAACAGCCTGCCGGCTGCCCTGCCCTCTGATATCAGCTAAATTCAGTTTTCTTATGCGGCTTTCTTTGCCTTCTGATTCTTCAGAGTCTGTACACCCTCAATAACAAGGACTACAGCCAGCACGATCAGAAGAATACCAAGAATTGTCTGTGCATAAGGACCCCAGTCAGCACCGCCTGCGGAAATAATTCCGATCTGGTTCTTTACAGTCAGAGCCAGTGAGCTGATCGTTACTACGATCATGAATGCCATAGGGATCAGGAACATCTTATTGTTCTTTCCTGCATTACCAAGCCATGTTGCAACTGCAAGAAGTCCGATACCTGCAAGGAGCTGGTTAGCAGCACCAAACAGACCCCAGATCTTTGCATAGCCTGTCATACCAAGAAGAATACCAAGAACTACAGTAAGGATCGTTGCGAAGTAAGGGTTAACCATTACCTTCTTCCAGCCTTCCTTTACATCCTTTGTTGTCTGACCGGGCTCAAGCCAGAACTCCTGGAACATGAAACGTGCAAGACGTGTTGCTGTATCCAGTGATGTCAGACAGAATGCAGAATAGGTTAATACCAGTAAGGAATTCAGGATTGCATAGCTTCCGGGGATCACATCATCTACCATATGAGCGATACCGCCACCGAAGATTGCTGTTGCACCAACCAGGGCATTGTCCGGGTTAGCTGCATTCCACTTGTATGCATATCCGATTGCACAAAGAGTCAGGACTGCAAGCACGCACTCAAGAAGCATACCACCATAAGCAATGGGTTTGGCATCCTTTTCCTTATCCAGCTGCTTGGATGTTGTTCCTGAAGAAACCAGTGAATGGAAACCGGAGATTGCACCGCAGGCAACTGTTGTAAACAGTACAGGGAATAAGTACTGCGTACCATTTCCATTGTCTACTGCAAATCCTCCAAATGCCGGGAAGCTTGCATCAAAGGTAGGATGTCCCACAACAACAGCAAAGATTGCTACCGCAAGCATTGCATAAAGCAGGAATGAACTTAAGTAGTCACGGGGCTGAAGCAGGATCCATACCGGTGTTACAGAAGCGATTGCAATGTAAAGACCAACGATCCACATCCATGTCTTTGTAGACAGATAGATGGGATGGAAGTTCATACCGACCGCCATAATACCAATGATAGCAAGTACGCCAACTACGGATGCAATACCCATAGGCATATTTCTGCGGTATACGCAGAAGCCAAATACAATGGCAATAACGATGAACAGTAAAGAAATCATGGCTACAGATGCAGGTGTTTCAGACTTAACCATATCTACTGCTCCGCTCTCATCAAAGGTTGCTCCGAATGTAGATGCTACAATAGATGCGAAAGCAGCTACAACAAGGATCAGCGTCAGATAAGAGAAGATGATGAACAGCCTCTTTGCACGCTTGCTCATATTTGCGGAAATAATCTCTCCGATAGACATGCCTTTGTTGCGGACAGATGCGAAAAGTGCACCAAAGTCATGTACACCACCAAAGAAAATACCTCCTATAAGAATCCAGAGTGTTACAGGCAGCCATCCAAACATAGCTGCACCAATTGGTCCTGTGATAGGGCCGGCACCTGCAATAGATGAAAAGTGATGTCCCATCAGAACCGGTGCTTTCGCCGGTACATAGTCAACACCATCTTCCATGGTATGAGCCGGTGTCTCATTGTTTCCTTCACCTACGCCCCACTGTTTGCACAGCCAGCCGCCGTAGAAGATATATCCCAGCACCAGAATGGCAACGCAGATGATCAGAAGTACTAATGAATTCATATTACCTATCTCCCTTCGATTTTTTTGAATATAGTACTTTTTTCAAAATTTTCGCTGTCTGTCTGCCGCCTGCATTTGCGTCAATCTGTCCTGTTGACAGCTCTATCAGCGCGGTATGATGATCTGCCCAGCCATGCAGCGAAAAATGAAAACTTTTGTAAATGCGGCACTTCTTCAATGCCTTTCTTGCCTCTTCCTCACAGGTATCACAGATAAAAACCGGGGTGATATAAGAGGCCATGTGTCCCGGTCCGACATGAATGCGGTTCATGCCATCTTCATGGATATAATCTCTCCATTTCTGATAAAGCTCCATTGTCAGATGGGGAATATTGACAAGATATAGGAATTCTTCATTATCAGCAGACCAAAGTTCTGCCTTTTTTGATATCACATATTTCCCTGAGTGCTCAAAAAAATCACAGCGTGCTGTGATTGGTACCTGGTCATCTTCGATCAGATGAATATTATAGCAGGAGCTATAGCTCCTCAGCAGTCTGTCAATGACTGCTTCTCTTGTATATTCCATTCCGATGGTTCTCCACATATGTTAATTTCATGTTAAGATTCTTTGCGTTTTTTATTCTAATACGGTATTGCGTTTTTTGCAACCTGTTTTTTGTAATATTTCTTTTGATCTTTTTTCACATTTGCCCGGAAAAATAATTTTGATATGACATTATTCTGTATATTCGTGAGTTTTCATCCACGCAAGCAGCTTTTCGATCGCCGGATTTTTATTTTCACGCTTCCAGCCAATCTCCAGATCCAGCTGCTCTGCGCTGCCATCCTCCCGCACAAGCGGTACGATCACCAGATTCCTGGCATTTCTGTAATAACGGACAGCATATTCCGGCAGGATCGCTATTCCAAACCCTGCCGACACCTCAAGAAGTACTGTCTGCACCTCCTGCTCACGGAGTATTATATTAGGAATAAACCCGCCTCTGTTATAGCAGATCAAAACCTCCTCCGCTTCGTCATTGGACCGCCCTTTTGGCTGCATGATGATAAAATCCTCCCTGGCAAGATCCCTGTACTGCAGATGATTTTCTCCTGAAAGGATATGTCCTGGATACAGAACTGCCATCATTGGATACCTTTTCAGGAAACGATGCTCCAGATCTTCAAAGCTCTGGGTGAACTGGGAGAGGTTAAACACCACATCGCAGGTACCGTCCTCCAACAGCTTGTATAAGGTTGTCATATTTTCCCGGACAAGGTGAAGGGAAATATGCGGATAGGCTTCCCGGAAGCTCCGCAAAGTCTCTGAGAACCGGCTCTGCTCATAACCACGGATAAATCCTATGGTAAGCTCCCCGTATACTCCCTCTGCTGCTGTCCTTGCCAGCTTGGCAGCTTCCTCTGCCCTGATCAGGATAACCCTGGCTTCCTTCAGATAAACCTTTCCTGCTGCTGTCAGCTCCACGTGGTGCTTATCCCTGACAAATAAAGGTACTCCCACCTTTTCTTCCAATGACTGTATCTGCAATGTCATGGCTGTCTGTGAAACAAAGCACTGTCTGGCTGCTCTGGTAAAATTAAGCTGCTCTGCTACCGCCACAAAATATTCCATCTGTTTCAGATTCATAATTTCCCCTTTTTTATACTGCCAGAGTCTATAATTCTAAACCCACATGAGTCAGCTTGGGGCTTAGGTCTTCTGCCTCTGGCATAATAAGTTTTACTTATTATAATATGTGATATTTCTATTGGCAAGTTTTCCTGGTATCCTCTATAATTCATTTTATAAATAACAAAAGAAAGTGAGCGAACACTATCATGAAAAACTTCAAGCATTTCTATGAAGGCACCTATGCAAAATATATTCTGCCCGGTGTTCTTCTTCAATCCGTTCTAATCGGCGGCGGCTATGCTACTGGACGTGAAATTTATTCCTACGGTGCCAAATTCGGTGCCCTTGGCTGGATCTCCGGTCTGACGATCGGTATCGGTTTTGCCCTGTTTGCTTTCCTTACCTTTGAGATCTGCCGTATCTATAAGGTTTATGATTACAAAAACTATATCAAAAAGGTGATCGGTCCCTTATGGCCCGTCATGGATATACTGACCGTTCTGATCGCTATCCTGTTGATCGCCGTAATGGCCGCCGCTACCGGCAGTATCTTTGAGCAGGCTGGACTGCCTAATATCCTTGGCTCTGTTGTGATCGTCCTGATCTGTGGTCTTCTGAATTTCAAAGGCTCCAAGGTAATCGAGAAATTTGAGTCCATCGGTACGATCCTTCTCTATGGTGGCTATATCCTGTTCACAGTTCTTGTTCTGATAAACAAAGGCAGTAACATTTCCCATGTTTTCAGCACCATGGATACCAGCTCCTATGATGGTTCCGTAACGGTTCCCCTCTGTATCGGCACCGGCATCCTGTATGTTGCCTATAACATCAATGCCATTCCCATGGGTATGTTCTCCCTGACCAGACAGACCAAAAGAAAGGAAACCTTCATTTCCGGTATCATCGCAGGTCTTCTGATGGTAATCCCGTGGTTCCTGTCTTACTTCGCAATGATGTGCTTCTATGGAGATCCCTCCATTGTCGGTGCTGACGTAACAACCCCCTGGATGGAAATGATCCTTGCCATCAACGGCGGTCCTGTCCTGATCACTCTGTTCAGTATTGTTATGGGCTGGACTCTTGTGGAAACCGCAACAGGCTGTATCCATATGATCATTGACCGTTTTGATGTAGCACTGGTTGAAAAGGGATCAGAGAAGCTTTCTGACAGGAAGCGCGGAATCATCACTGTCATTACCCTGATCGCTGCCCTGATCTTATCAAGGATCGGTGTTGTTACCCTGATCGAGAAAGGCTATTCTCTCCTCTCCTATGGCTTTATCCTCTTCTATCTGCTTCCTACGCTGTTAATCGGCGGATATAAGATCATAAAGAACTGGAAAGTATGAATTCCTGTGATATAATTGATATAATATGATACCAGGGTCAAAAGGTCTAAGCCCACATGAGCTTGCTCATAAGTGGGTG